>NZ_KK073876.1:1267895-1587924 GCF_000585415.1 Sphingomonas jaspsi DSM 18422
CAGGCTCGACGAGGCGCACGACCTCTATGTCGAACTGCAAGTCTATCCCCGCGAAAAAACCCGCAAGGCCAAGAAAGGAAAGGGCAAATGACGACCAACACCTTCGACAAACAGGCGACCCTGCAATTCATCGCCGGACTCGACATTCCGGAACGCGGCTTGATGGGTGCCGCCGATCCGCCCGACCTCGGCTTCGACGCGGCCAAGAAACAGGCGCTGACCGTCGGGTCCGACGTCATCTCCTTCGACGAGGGCGTGCCGGCCGAATTTCGCGAGGCAGTGTCGGACAGCGCGCTGCTCGCCCAGCTGGCGGTCGAAAAGAAGCTCGGCCGGGGCGGCGATCCGATCAAATATTTCGACGATTATTTCGCCATCCTCGCGCAGCTCGGTTGGGTCACGCAAATCTGGGACCAGGCCGAATATGAGCTCACCACGAAGGGCGCGACGGTGCACGAAGCGATCATCAAGGTGGTCGAAGCCTTCCTCGGCGATATCCACGGTGCGGCGGCGCTGGTGAAACTGACGCTGGAAAGCCTCGCCTCGATGGACGAGGATTCGAAGCAGATCCGGCTTTTCCAGCGCAATTCGCAAAATGCCGAGATCGGCCGCTTCCAGTTCACCATGGTCCACCAGGACGACACTGGCGGCCTGTTAGCCGAAGTCATGGCCTTCGCGCTCAACGCCGAGGAAAAGATCACCAAGATCCTGTTCTTCGATCTTACCAAGGCCAAGTCGAAGCTGCGCCGCAAGCAGGGCACCATGTCGCTCAATCGCACGCAGCTGGGCGCGGTCCTGCCGGCAATCCGCAACAAGGTGAGCGCCCACATCGCGGCCAACGTGGCGGCGATCGACGTCGATTGAATGGTGCCGATAGGCAGGCGCGCTCGCCGACGCTGGTGACCCCTACGGGAATCGAACCCGTGTTTTCGCCGTGAGAGGGCGACAACCTGGAGGTCCACGGACGTTGACGAATTTGTACGGATTCCCAGATTTCCGGTAAAAATGACGAAGTCCGCTATTGCGCTCGGACCATTTTTTCGCGACACTTATTACCGAAGTTTTACCGAGATTTGGGGTTGGGGCTTTGGGACGGGCGGTTCGGGACTATAGATTGGAGTGCCGCTCTTCGCGTCTAAAGCTGGCCGTCCGAAGCGAGCCATACTGGCGTCTCATCAGTGAAGGATGCCATTTTGGCTACTTCAAAGGGAAGCGTGTCGGAAAGTGGGTCTGACCGTTTTTGGCCCAAAAAGGACCCTACGGCTTTATCTGGCCGAAAGCGGACAGTCAGCTTTTGGGAGCAGTAGTACGAAATCGGAAAGCCTAGCGCCAGTGAATGGCAAGAATCTGGCGGCACCCAGTGATCGTGGCGACCTGATTTCTTACCCGCTCGCTATCTTGCCACCGCTATTGCCTACTATTGCTTCGACGCGATAGCGCCCTGCTGCAACGTTTGCGCTGTAGCGGCAAGCCATCGCTGCGTTCGCTATCCACAAGCGGCCGGCGGGATCTGGATTTAAATTTCGCTCACTGTTGTTACTCGCCATAGCTGCGAAATGGATCAACCGAGCTCTAGTTCCCTGCCTGCGCTAAGCCGTATTTGGGCCGTTAGCGGACCGCCGGCTGTTCCGCTCGATCGACCCTTTTCAGTTATCGCACCAACCTGGCGGCAAAGACTGAGCGTCATGGCGGTTGCAATTCCGAACGAGCGAGCCGAGTTTGCGCGGACGAAGGAGAAGCAATCGAGATGTTATCGCAGAAGGCGCGTTACAGCATTAGGGCCCTGCAATATCTCGCGAAGCGCTATGGTGAAGGGTATGTTCCCCTGAAGGACATTGTCGACGATCAGAACATCCCTGCCAAGTTCCTGACCGTCATCCTGTCCGAATTTTCCCGAACCGGGATTGTGGCCACCCAGCGGGGCCGCGAGGGAGGCTATCGCCTGGCGATCGCTCCAGTCGATATTCGCTATGGCGATATCGTGCGCCTGACGCGCGGCTCATTGGCGCTCGTCCCTTGTGCAAGTCGATTTGCCCATGAGAAATGCAAGAACTGCGTTGAAGAGAAACGGTGCACCCTGCGGCACCTGATGCTGAAGGTGCGTGACGATACAGCAGCCATCCTCGACCGCATAACCCTGGCAGACCCGATCGCACCCATCGAATGATCAGACTGGCGCTTTTGTCGATCGGGTGAACGAAATCCTATTGTCTATTGAATTAGTTGACATATCAAAAGCGCTCCCGGGCCCGATTCGCGGGCCCTGAAAAGGGCGACACCAATGCGATTCCTCGTGGCAGTGCCGGCATTCCTCTCCGCGATGACCTTGGCGTCATGCAGCGATGGCGACCGTAGTAAGAGCTCTCCGACTTCGGTCGAAATTACGAACGTATCCTACGATCCGACCCGCGAACTCTATCAGGCGGTCAATGCGGCCTTCGCCGAAGACTGGAAACTCAAGACCGGTCAGACGGTGACGTTCCAGATGAGTCACGGGGGTTCCGGCAAACAGTCCCGCGCGATCATCGACGGGCTGGAAGCGGATGTTGCGACTCTGGCGCTGGCCTATGATATCGACGCGATCGCCGACAAGGCGAAGCTGTTGCCTGCAGACTGGCAGAAAGCGCTGCCGAACAACAGCGCACCCTACACCTCCACGATCGTATTCCTGGTCCGCAAGGGCAATCCCAAGGGGATTCGCGACTGGGGAGATCTAGCAAGGCCGGGTATTGGTGTCATTACCCCCAATCCCAAGACAAGTGGCGGCGCGCGCTGGAATTTCCTGGCGGCCTGGGCTTACGGCAAGAAAACGGGTGGCAGCGACGCCGCAGCCGAAGCGTTCGTGACCAAGCTCTTTCGCAACGTGCCTGTCCTCGACAGCGGTGCGCGTGGTTCGACCACGACTTTTGTCGAACGCGGTATTGGCGATGTCTTGCTGGCATGGGAGAATGAGGCATTTCTGGCGGAGCAGGAACTGGGCAAGGGCAAGTTCGAGATTGTCGCGCCGAGCATCTCCATTCTGGCCGAGCCGTCGGTCGCGGTGATCAGCAAGAACGCCGAAAAGCACGGAACGACGAAAGTCGCCGATGCCTATCTGCGTTTCCTTTATACCCCGGCCGGGCAAAGCATTATCGCCCAGAATTTCTATCGGCCTCGCGATACCCAAGTCATGTCGCAGTTCGGCAAGCGGTTCCCTGACATCGACATGGTCACGATCGATCGCGATTTTGGCGGGTGGAAAGCGGCGCAGGCCCGATTCTTCGCCGATGGTGCCATCTTCGACCGGATCATGGCGGAAAAATAATGGCCTTGCCTAAGCGGATCCGACACGGGTCCATCCTGCCCGGATTCGGGCTCAGTATGGCCATCACGATCAGCTGGCTGACGCTGATCGTGCTGATCCCCCTTGCTGCCGCCATCCTGAAGACGCTCGGGATGGGCTGGAATGAATTCGTGCGGGTAGGCTTCTCGTCGCGGGCGATCGACGCCTACCAGCTCAGCTTCGGCACCGCCGCGGCCGCCGGGGCATTCAACATGCTGTTCGGCTTGCTCCTGGCATGGGTGCTTGTCCGCTACCAATTCCCCGGACGCCGGCTGGTTGAAGCTCTCGTCGACCTTCCGTTTGCCCTGCCCACAGCGGTTGCTGGTATCGCATTGACCACTCTTTACGTGCCCAGCGGCTGGGTGGGCCGCTTTGCCGAGCAGGCGGGCGTCCAAGTGGCGTTCACCCCGCTAGGCATCACCCTGGCGTTGATTTTCGTCGGCATCCCGTTCGTCGTGCGTTCCGTGGAGCCGGTCCTGCGCGATGTTGCTGCCGACCAGGAAGAAGCCGCCCTGACCCTTGGCGCGACACGATTTCAAACCTTCTGGCTGGTCCTTTTGCCCACTCTGGCGCCGGCATTGCTATCCGGCTTTGCGCTGGCCTTCGCACGGGCAGTCGGTGAATATGGGTCGGTGATTTTCATTTCGGGCAACATGCCCGGGAAGACCGAAATCGCCCCCCTGCTGATCGTCACCCAGCTCGAACAATATGAATATTCGGCGGCGACGGCCAACGCGGTCATCATGATGGTCATAGCGTTCGGCGTTCTGCTGACCATCAACTCATTGCAGCTGATGCTCGCCCGACGCGGAAAGCGGTCATGATGCACCAGCCGAACATAAGGCGCAGCCCAGCCCAGATTCTGCTGCTCACGCTGGCACTAGCACTCGTCTTCCTATTCCTGGTGCTTCCGCTCGTCGTGGTGTTTGCCGAAGCCTTGCGCAAGGGGGCCGGGCCCTTCATCTCCGCCATTCAGGACCCCGACGCCATTTCGGCGATCAAGCTGACTTTGCTGGTGGCCGCGATCAGCGTGCCGGCCAACACGGTCTTCGGGCTCGCCGCATCATGGGCCATCGCCAAATATCGGTTCCGCGGGCGCGGCCTGCTCCTGACGCTGATAGACCTGCCGTTCGCGATTTCCCCGGTCGTGTCCGGGCTGGTGTTCGTCTTGCTGTTCGGTGCCCAGGGACTGTTGGGACCGTGGCTACAGCAACATGACATCAAACTGATCTTCGCCGTTCCGGGAATCGTCCTTGCGACCATCTTCATCACCTTCCCGTTCGTGGCGCGCGAACTCATCCCGCTGATGCAGGAACAGGGCCAGCACGATGAGGAGGCGGCATTGTCGCTGGGGGCCAGCGGATGGCAGACCTTCTGGAAGGTCACGCTGCCTAACGTGCGATGGGCGCTGCTTTATGGGGTCCTGCTGTGCAACGCCCGGGCGATGGGCGAATTCGGCGCGGTATCGGTCGTTTCCGGGCACATCCGGGGATTGACCAACACCATGCCGCTACAGGTGGAGATTCTCTACAACGAATATAATTTCGTCGGAGCTTTCGCTGTCGCCTCGCTGCTCGCTCTTCTGGCCCTGCTCACCCTTGCCGCTAAATCCGTGCTGGAATGGCGCAGCGGGGTGGCACTCAAACGGTTGTCTGCCGCATGATCCGCCTTGCCAATATCTCCAAGAGTTTCGACCGCCAACCGGCCCTTCACGACGTCAGTCTCGACATCGAGCCGGGTGAATTCGTCGCCCTGCTGGGCCCCTCGGGATCAGGCAAGACCACCCTTCTGCGCATCATCGCCGGTCTGGACCGGCAGGACAGCGGTGCGGTCTATTTCGATGGGAATGACGTCAGCGATCTGTCCATTGCCAATCGACGGATCGGCCTGGTGTTCCAGAATTACGCCTTGTTCCAGCATATGAAAGTGGCCGACAACATCGCGTTCGGGCTGAATGTGCTGCCTCGTTCGAAGCGGCCCAAGCGTCCGGAAATTGCCAAGCGCGTGGCCGATCTGCTGAAATTCGTGCAGCTCGACGGACTGGGCGGACGCTACCCGGCACAGCTTTCCGGCGGTCAGCGACAGCGGGTCGCCCTGGCACGCGCGCTGGCGATCAATCCGCAGCTTCTGCTTCTCGACGAGCCGTTCGGTGCCCTTGATGCCCAGGTCCGCAAGGACCTCCGGCGCTGGCTGCGCAAGGTCCATGACGACACCGGCATCACGACCGTCTTCGTCACGCACGACCAGGAAGAGGCAATGGAAATGGCGGACCGGGTCGCGGTGTTGAGCCATGGGCGGCTGGAGCAGTTCGCCACCCCCGAAACCATTTACGCCCAGCCCGCGTCAGCCTTCGTGTCCAAATTCGTTGGCGAGACCAACATCGTTCGGGACGGCACGACGGCCTTGCACATGCGGCCTCACGAACTCGTCGAGGCCGCCAACGGCCGTTGGGCAGTTCGTGTCACGGAAGCGTTTCAGCGCGGAGGCGTCTGGCGGGTCGAAGGTCTGCTCGCCGACGGTGATGGACAGACACTCATGGAAATCGACCTGCCGCTTACCCGGGCGCGCCCTGATGCAGGCAGCATCGTAAAGGTCGATCCGATTGATTTTCGCACCTTCCCCCTTGGAGAACCGGCATGATGAATGTCGATAATCGCGAGCCCCTTTTCCAGGAAGTGTTTGACAGCCTGAAGGAGGCGATGGCTGGCCTTCGCTTCGGTACCGTGTCCTTGACAGTCCATGACGGACAGGTCGTCCAAATCGACGTGACCGAAAAGAAGAGGTTGGCTCTCAAGCCCAAACGCTAATCCCCAACCGGACCAACGCCGACCGGACCGCCGGAGGCATCGCAGTCCCGACCCATCCAGGAAGGTATGACGATGTACTCCATGATTGCCCTTGCGCTGTTACAGTCCACTGCGCTTTCGAGCGAACCAGTCCCACTCGCCGAAGACCCGGCTGCCGAGACCCGGCCGGAAAGCCCAAGCTCGGCCGGTACCGGCGCGGTCGATGACGGGGCTATCGTGGTGACAGCCCGTCGCCGGACCGAAACTGTTCAGGACGTCCCGCTGGCGATATCGGTCGTCGGCGGCGAGCACATCGACAACACCGGGAGTTTCAACGTCGGCCGCCTCCAGCAATTAACGCCGACGCTGCAATTCTACTCATCCAACCCGCGCAACACGGCTGTCAACATTCGTGGCATCGGCGTGCCATTCGGTCTGACCAACGACGGTATCGAGCAAGGCGTCGGGATTTACGTCGATGACGTCTATTATGCGCGCGTTGCGTCCGCGACGTTCGACTTCCTCGACGTCGACCGGATCGAAGTCCTGCGGGGTCCGCAGGGCACCCTGTACGGCAAGAATACCACCGCCGGCGCCATCAACATCACGACCCGCCAGCCGACCTTCGATTTCGAAGGGCGGGCAGAAGTTTCGATCGGCAATTTGGGTTTCAAGCAGGCCAAGGCCGCCGTATCGGGTCCGTTGTCGACAACCCTGGCAGCCCGATTGGCACTCTCGTCGACCAGTCGGCGCGGGACGATTTACAACGTCGCCACCGGCAATTGGGTCAATGAGCAGGACAATCTGGGCATCCGGGGACAATTGCTGTGGCGCCCCAACAGCGATGTCAACGTGACGCTCCAAGGCGATTTCAGCACGCAGGATCCCGAATGCTGCACGCAGATCTATGTTGGTACGGGGGCGACCCAACGCGCGTTGAACCGGCAATATGCCGCGCTCGCCGTGGCTCAGGGCTATGTCGTTCCCAGCACCAACGCATTTGACCGCGTCACCGATGTCGATGCCGATCTCAACGCCGGCAACAAGATCGGGGGAGTCAACCTTCGCGTGAAATGGGATGTCGGCCCCGGCACCCTGACCTCGATCACCGCCTGGCGGTTCTGGGACTGGAAGCCGGCCAACGACCGGGATTTTACGGGCCTGCCCATCACCACTCAGTCGCAGAATCCGTCCCAGCAGGATCAATGGACCCAGGAATTCCGCTACGCCCAATCGGGTCGCAACATCGACTTCGTGGTCGGATCATTTTTGTTCAAGCAAAAGGTCCGGACGCAGGGTACCCAAGTCCAGGGACCGGCCGCGAGCCGCTGGCTGATCAATCCCTCAAGCCCGCTGTCGGCCAACCCCGCCGTCCTCGATGGCTTGACCGCGGAAAACGATATCCGACTGGACAACACCAGCTTTGCCTTATTCGGCCAGCTGAGCTGGAAGTTCAACGAGGTGCTGACCATCCAGCCGGGCGTTCGCGTCAATTATGACAAGAAGAGCGGGCTCTATGATTCAGTGGTTACCGGTACTGCGTCCGATGGAACCCGGCAGCTGGTGCTGTTCAGCGGTCCCTATTCGACCGACCCCTGGATCGTGGCACAGCGCGCCGTTCTCTCGCCGCAACGGTTCGAGCCGAAATTCTCCGACTGGAATTTCAGCTATGATGTCACGGTCAGCGCCAAGCTCGCTCGCGATGTCCTAGCCTACGCAACCTACGCACGGACGTTCAAATCGGGGGGGATCAATCTCAATGGGGTGCCCAATGACGCCGCCGGTAACCCGCTGTTACAGGCCGGTGCGGTGGACCCGGAATCGGTCCGCCATTTCGAGGCCGGCTTGAAAGCGCAATTCTGGAACCGAAAGGCGACGCTCAACGTGGCGGCGTTCCGCACCGACATATCCGATTACCAGGCGTTGGTAACCAATGGCCAGCTGGGCGTGCTGCGCGGCTATCTCGCCAATGCCGACAAGGTGCGGACGCAAGGCTTCGAATGGGATTTTTCCGTCCGGCCGAGCAAGCGCTTCAACCTCTATGTCAACGGCAGTCGCACTGATGCGACCTATCGCAAATTCGTGGATGCTCCATGCCCGCCCGAACTGTCGGGGGGCGGGACCAGCACGCCAGTTGCTCCCCCGGGCACACCCGGCAACAGCCCGGCCAATTGCGACATTTCGGGACAGCGCCTCCCCGGGGTTTCCAAATGGTCTTTCTCTTATGGGGCGGAGGTCAACGCGCCCGTGACCCTCTTCGGCAAGGACGGTTCGGTCTATCTGGGCTTTGACGGCAACTCGCGCACCCGCTTTTCGTCCAATCCCAGTCCGTCGGCCTATACGTGGATCGACGGATACTCCCTCAGCAATTTCCGCTTGGGGTTCCGTACCGACTCCGGATTGGACATCTACGGATGGGTACGCAACGCCTTCAATACCGACTATTATGAGCAATTGGCGGTCGCGAGCGGTAACACAGGGTTGATCGTGGGGCAGCCGGGCGATCCGCGGACGTGGGGTGGCACCGTGCGAATTCAGTTCTGATGATTGGCGGGCGCGGGCTTCGTCGGGGAGAGGAGCTGACAGATGTCGGATGATCGGATCGGTGCCACCTCGTCGCGCCAAACGCTCCCTGCCCTTTTCTGGCGATTTCTGCGCTTCGGCATGCTCGCATGGGGCGGGCCCGTTGCGCAGATCGCGATGATCAAGCGTGAGCTGGTCGACGAAGAAAAATGGATTTCGCCGTCCAAATTCAACCGGCTGCTGGCGGTCTATCAGATCCTGCCCGGACCCGAAGCCCATGAGCTTTGCGTCCACTTCGGCATGCTTAAGGGGAAGCGTTTGGGCGGCTTCGTCGCGGGACTGGGCTTCATGTTGCCAGGCCTGGTTCTGGTCCTTGGCCTGGCCTGGCTCTACCAGCGCTTGGACTTCGACCAGCCGATCGTGGCGGCATTGTTGACCGGTCTCCAGATCGGGGTCATCGCACTGATCGTTCGCGCCTTGCACCGGATCGCCGGCCACGCGCTGGGCAATGGCGTGCTTTGGACGATGGCGATCGCCAGTGCGGCGCTGACATGGCAAGGCCTGAGTTTTTGGATCTTGCTTCCCTTGGCGGGATTGATCGCTGCAACAGTAAAGGACTGGCGGATCGCGGCACTGCTGGCCGTATCGGCAATCGTGCTTGTTGCCATGATGCCGGTCTCGCCGTTCGCTGGGTTCTCCTCCTCTGCCCACGAAAGTCCAACGCAAGCGCCAGCAAGTGCCAGCCTGCTCGCGCTCTTTCTATCGGGTCTGAAGGCTGGTCTCCTGACGTTCGGTGGCGCTTACACTGCAATTCCCTTCATCCGTGACGATGTGGTCGGCAGAGGCTGGCTCAGCGAGAGCCAATTCCTGGACAGCATTGCCCTGTCCAGCATCATCCCGGCACCACTGGTTATCTTCGCGACGTTCGTCGGCTTTGTCGCCGCCGGCCTCGGCGGCGCGTTGGCTATGACGGCCGGCATGTTCCTTCCGGCGTTCGCCTTCACCCTGCTGTTTTACGACCAGCTGGAGCGCGTCATTGAGGATAGTCGGCTGCATGGCTTCCTCGAAGGCGTTGCAGCCGGCGTGGTGGGGCTCATTGCCGTCACGGCATTCGAATTGGCATGGGCTTTGGCAAGGTCGATCCCTGCACTTCTCCCGGCAATCCTCATCTTCGCCGCCGCACTCGGATGTCTAATATATTCGCGGTCCAGGATTGCGGTGCCTGCGGTGGTGGTCGGAACCGCGCTAGCCGGGGTGGTGGCGTTCACCTGATCGATTTTTGCGAACGTCTACGCCTGCGGCCACGTAGTTCCTTTCAGAATTATGTCTCTTCAATTCGGGCAAGGAAATCGCCAAATCGTTCGCCGGAGTCACGATCCTTTGCAAATTTGGAAATGTTCTCCGCAAGGATCGCTACAATGCGCTCTTCCCCGACATTATCCGCGACCATCCGGTTTAGGCGGTCGCCGACGTGGCTGCCGCCGAGCCAGAGGTCGTATCGACCGGGCCCGCGACCAGTCAGGGCGATTTCCGCGATATAGGGGCGTGAGCAACCATTAGGGCAGCCGCTCATACGAATGGTGATGGGTTCCTCAGATAGGCCCTGGTCGGCGAGCAGGGCCTCGATCTTGCTGTTCAGCAAAGGCAGATAGCGCTCTGCTTCCGCCATCGCCAAAGGGCAGGTCGGAAGCGCCACGCACGCCATCGAGTTGCGCCGCAATCCGCTGGGTTCAGCGCCTGTACCCACACCATGTGTGGAGAGGATCGCATCGATGCTATCGCGGTCCTCCGCCGCCACGCCTGCCACCACTAGATTCTGGTTCGGCGTCAAGCGGAACTGGCCCCGATGGACTGACGCAATGTTTTGCAAGGCGGTTAGCAACCGCTGCCCACGCCTGTCCGAAATCCGCCCATTCTCGATGAACAGGCCGATGTTCCACATGCCGTTGTCGGTCTGGTACCAGCCGATGCGATCGCTGTTCGAGTCAAAGGAAAAGGGGCGGGTTGGCTCCAAAAGGGTGCCGAGCCGCTGCTCAATCTCCCCCTTGATGAAGTCTAGACCCTTGTCGTCGACGGTATATTTGAATCGCGCTCGAGGGCGGGAGGCGCGGTTGCCATAGTCGCGCTGGACGCCGATCACCGCGGTCGCGGTGTCGAGCAGCCGGTTTTTGGGGATGAAGCCGATCACATTGCCCAGGCGCGGATAGGTGTTCGGGTCGTTGTCAGCCCGGCCCATCCCACCGCCGATGACGACGTTGAAGCCCTCGAGCCCGATTTTGTCGCCAATGGCGATGAAGCCCAAGTCCTGAGTGTAAATATCGACGTCGTTCGATGGGGGTATGGCGAAGCCTATCTTGAATTTCCGGGGCAAATAGGTTGGGCCGTAGAGCGGCTCTTCCTCTTCCTCCGACGTCGCGATCCGCTCTTGGCCGAGCCAGATCTCGTGATAGGCGTTCATCCGCGGGATGACATGGTCGCTTAGCGCCTTCGAAAGCTCGGCAACCTCGCGGTCGAGCGTAGAGTCAGTCGGATAGGCGGTCGCCATCACCCCGCGGGCGTCATCGCCACAGGCCGCGATTGTGTCGAGCAGCACTGAATGCAGCCCTTCGATCGTCGACCGGATCTCTTCCTTGATGATCCAGTGAAACTGGAAAGTCTGGCGTGTCGTCAGACGGATCGTGTCGCCCCCATGGACGCGGGCGAGTTCGTCGACCTTAAGCCATTGTTCCGGCGTGCAGACTCCTCCGGGCAGGCGGACACGGATCATGAAAGTGTAGGCAGGTTCCAGCTTCTGCCGGCGCCGTTCGTCGCGGATGTCGCGATCGTCCTGCTGGTAGATGCCGTGAAACTTCATGAGCTTGTTGCTCTCGAAGGTCACGCCGCCGGTGATCCGGTCGAGCAGGTCGAAGCGGATTTGGCCGCGGAGGTAATCGCTCTCGGCCTTGATTGTCTCGTCGGCTGACAGCCGGTCGAGCGGCTGAGAGATGTCCGTGCTGCGGTCGATAGTGTCGGTCATGCCTGTTCTCAGTATACGTCGCGCTGGTAACGGCGGTCGGCGGCGAGCGTGCGCACATAGTCTTCGGCCGCCTCGCGGCCCTTGCCTCCTTCGCGTTCGACAATGGCAATCAGCGCTTCGTTGACGTCTGGAGCCATCGCCGCGCTGTCGCCGCAGACATAAAGATGCGCGCCTTCCTCGAGCCAGGAGTAGAGGTCGCGCGACCGCTCGGCCATGCGATGCTGGACATAGGTTTTTTCACCATCGCGCGAGAAGGCGACGTCGAGCTGCGACAGCAGGCGATCGGCGAGCCACTTCTGCAGCTCGAGCTGGTACAGAAAGTCGCTGCGGAAATTGCGCTCACCGAAGAACAGCCAGTTGCGTCCCTTGGCCTCACGCACCTCGCGTTCCTGCAGGAAGGCACGGAACGGCGCGACCCCGGTGCCGGGACCGACCATGACGACCGGCACATCGTCGGCGGGCAGGCGGAAGTTGGGGTTCTCCTGGATGTAGACCGGGACTGTCTCGCCTAGCGGCAGCCGGTCGGCGATCTGGGTCGAGGCGACGCCGCCGCGCGGGCTACCATACAATTCATAGCGGACTGGCGCGACGAGCAGATGCGCCTCGTCTCCCACAAAAGCCTGGCTCGATGCAAGCGAATAGAGCCGCGGCTGCAGCGGGCGGAGACTGGCAACAAGGCTCGCCGCATCGATCCCAGGAACCGGGAAACGCTCCACGATGTCGACGACATGATGGTCGCGCAAAAACGCGGCGCGATCGGCCAGTGCAGTCTTCAACGCCCTCAGTTCGGACGCATCGCTGAGCTCCGACCATTGATCGAGGAAACGAGGAGTGGCTGCGACGATCTCAAGCCGGTGGGCGAGCGCGTCACCCAATGTCAGGGTCGTATCTTTGACGGCAACTTCGTCATTCGCCGAAAGGCCAGTCGCGGCGAGCAGCGCTTCAACCGCATGCGGATTGTTGGTAGGCAGTATGCCGAGCGCGTCGCCTGGCTGGTAGGCAAGGCCGGACCCGCCAAGATCGAGTTCGACATGGCGCGATTCTTTGGTGGAATGGCGGCCAACAATTGGAATATTCTCAACCACCGTTGCCGTAAACGGATTACGGCGATCATGGACCGGAGCGACCACGCGTAGCGGTGTGGCGACGCTAGCCGGCACGGTCGAGGGCGCGTCTGTCGCCAGCAGGTCGAGCACTGTCGTACGCCACGACGCCGCAGGCTCGTCATAGTCGACGTCACAGTCGATCCGATCGGCCAGCCGGTCTGCCCCCAATGCCTCAAGCCGCGCATCGATCCGCCGCCCGGCCTCGCAGAATTTCTCGTAAGTGGAATCGCCGAGCGCAAGCACGGCGAAGCGCTTCCCCTCAAGCCGAGGTGCGCGCGGCCCCTCGATCCATTCGAAGAAACCCAGCGCCGACGCGGGCGGGTCGCCCTCGCCATGAGTACTGACAACGAACAGCAGGTCGTCCTCGTCCTTCAGCTCGCGCTGCTTGTAATCGGCAAGGTCGAGTTTCCGCGCATTGAGTCCGCGACCGGCCGCTTCGTCCAGTAAGGCCGCAGCGAGCGCGCGGCTGTTGCCGGTCTCGCTGCCGGTCAGGATGGTGAGCGAACGGGCGGGGGGTGCCTGAGGCGCAGTGAGCGTGATGCCGCCGATACGCGACAGGCCATGGTCGAGCCCTGCAAAATAGCCGCTGATCCAACGCGCCTGCTGGGCACTGATCGTCGCGGCAAGCCGGTCGAGCAGCTGCCACTGATCGATGCTGAGGACGCCGTCGCGGACGGGAATTTCGGCGGTCATGACGCAAGGCCTTCTTGCTGGCTGGCGGTGGCGAGCGACGCGCGCAGATGGTGGCGCGCGACCCAGCCGATGATGACCGTGACCGGCGCGCCGGGGGGGAAGTCGGCCATGGTCCGGTGAATGTCGCTCACCCGGGTCGCGGTTGAGGCCTCTCCGGGAAGCGTGGCCGAGGCGATGGCCACCGCTGGAGTCGAGGGATTGAGACCTGCAGCAATTGCGCGCGTAACGAACTCAGCCAACGTTTTGCGCGGCATGTACAGGACGGTGGTGGTTTCGGCATCGGCGACCGAGCGCCAGTCGATATCGGTCGGCAGCTTGCCGTCCGAGCCATGACCGGTGAGATATTGCACGCGGCGGGCATGGTCGCGCTCGGTCAGTGACAGACCAAGCGAGGCGGCGGCCCCCTGCGCCGCGGTGACTCCCGGGACGATTGCGACCGGCACGCCAGCCGCCTGGCAGGCGACGAGTTCCTCGGTCGCGCGGCCGAAGATTGACGGGTCTCCGCCTTTCAGCCGGACGACGGTTTCGCCCGCCAGCGCGAGCTCGACAATGCGACGGTTGATCTCGGATTGGCGGGTCGAGGGTCCATGACCGCTTTTGCCTACCGGCAACCGCTTCGCCTCGCGCCGTGCCAGTTCGAGGATCTCAGGGCCAACGAGTTGGTCGTAGAGAATGACCGTCGCCCGTTGCAGCGCGCGAACCGCCTTCAAGGTCAGCAGTTCGGGATCGCCCGGACCCGCACCGACCAGCGTCACCGACCCAACCTTTTGCGGAACGCCCTGCAACAGTGCGACATAGTCGTGATCGTTGGGTTCACGCTCAGGGTCAGCCCAGGCAGCGTCGGCGAAGCGGCGCCAGAAGGCCCGTCTACGCTCGAAATCCCTGGCGTCGGTCTTGAGCCGGGCGCGCCAGCCCTTGGCCGTGGCGGCCCAGCGCGAAAGTCCGCGCGGCAGCACGCTTTCGATCTTGGCGCGGATCGACTGGCCGAGCACCGGCGCCGTGCCATCGGTCGATACCGAAATCACCACAGGGGAGCGGTTGATAATCGTTCCGAACTGGAAGTCGCTGAGGTCGTCCCGGTCGACAATCCCAACAGGCACGCCGGCTTGGCGGGATGCGGCGGCGAAACGCCGCGCTTCGGCTTCAGGCAGGTCCGCAACCGCGATCGCGGCCCCGGCGAAATCAGCACTGGTCCATTCGTCCCCGCCGCGTTCCACCAGATTGCCGCCCGCCGCGCGAAGCAATTCGGCTTTCCAACTTGCACCCGCCGAACCGCCGACGACCAGCGCCTTGCGGCCCTTCAGCTTGAGGAACAGCGGCAAGGTAGCAAGCGCGGCGATGGGCGGCGGCGCGGAGACCGGCGTACTCATCATCGGTCTCCGGCCGCCGCCGGTTCACGGCGCACCACATGGAGGCCGCATTCGCGTTTCGAATCCGCTTCCCACCACCAGCGTCCGGCACGTTCCTCTTCACCCGGCTGGATGGCGCGGGTGCAAGGCTCGCAACCGATCGACGCGAAGCCCTGAGCGTGCAGCGCATTTATCGGTACGTCATTGGCGGCACAGAAATCCTCGACCTCACGGCGTGTCCAGTCAAACAGCGGCGCGGCCTTGATGAGATCGCGGTGCGCGTCCCACTCGGCGAAGCGGGCGGAGCGGCGCGCGTGCGACTGGTCAGCGCGAAGGCCGGTGATCCATCCTTCCGCACCCGCCAAAGCCTTTTCGAGCGGCGCGACCTTGCGCGCGTGGCAGCAGGCCAGGCGCGCGCTTTTCGACCATTGAAAGCCGTTGGCGCCGAAGCGGTTGTTGAGGTCGGCTAGGTCGGCAGGCTCAGGGTGGAGCGAGCGAAAGCGAATGCCGTAGCGCTCTTCGGTTTTGGCCCAGAGCTCGTAGGTTTCGGGGAACAGCCGACCGGTGTCGATCGTAACGAACTCGACGTCGAGCCCTGCCTCGCAAATCATATGGAACAGCGCCTGACCCTCCATGCCGAAGCCGGCCGTGAATATCAGCCGTCCGGGAATGGTTTCCCGCATCGCGCGCAACCGGTCGATCGGGCTGGGTTCAATTTTGTTGAGGTAGGCAAGCCTCTCGCCGACAAGGACGGGAATGGCAGGCGTGACATCGGTGGCAAAGATGGCCGTCATTGAACCTCAAAAACCTCCAGATTAGAATAATCTTCCAAGCCCAGTATCTATGACCGATTGTTTGACCCTTGCTTCAAATCCGCCTCGATGCGATGGTTGGCCTCAAATCTTTAGAGGGAGCGCTTGCGTCAAGTCGGCCCCCCCAGAAAGCATGATAGACGAGGCGGTGAAGGCCAAATTTAGGAAAATATACTCAGATTTTGGAAAAGTTGAGTGGACCGTACCGATCATAAAATCCTCGAAATCCTCCAGCAGGATGCGTCGCTTCCGGTCTCCGAGATCGCCGAGCGCGTGAACCTATCGCAAACGCCTTGCTGGCGCCGGATCCAGAAGATGGAAAAGGACGGCATTATCCAGCGCCGGGTCGCCATCGTCGATCCGGACAAACTGGGATTGGGACTGACCTTTTTCGTCGAGATCGAATCCCGCGATCACTCGCGCGAATGGTCTGATCAATTCATCGCGTTCACAACCGCCTTGCCGCAAGTCATGGACGTTTACCGAATGGCTGGCGACGTAGACTATTTACTTCGCGTGGTGGTCGGATCCACTGGTGAGTTCGACAAATTCTATCAGCGTCTGATCGGGAGCGTCGCGCTAAAAAATGTCACGTCACGATTCGCCATGGAACGAATAAAAGTCTCGACCGCCTACTCTCTTTTGCACATCTGACGGCTCTTTCAGATTAACCATGTGTTGCATTATGAGGTGGAGAGGTGCGGCCGCCCCCGAGTTTACGGCCCCGAAGTCGGACCTATTTGGCCATTTCGAGACCGACTTCGGGTAGAACGCAATTGCTTGACGGCTCGACCGGCCAAGTTCCGGCTACGGTCCTCCAGACCTTTCTACACTAGCCGGGCGATTGCGCTCTTCAATCGTCTAGCCTCGGCTTTGGGTCGATTGCGGACATAGTCATGCGAAGATCCAACCCTCGCTAAAGCACCGAAAGGTCGATCTCGCCATGCCGGTCGAGCACGTTCGTTGTCGGCGGCATCTGATATTTCAGCCCCGTCGCGCAATTGAACAGAACGACCTTTTCGTAAGGCTCGACGAAACCTTCGCGCACCGCCGCGTGGTAGGCGGCCAGCGTCGCGCCGCCTTCGGGGCATAGCAATAGTCCGTCCTTGCGTGCGGCGGCATCCACCGCCTTCAGGATCGCGGGGTCGCCGACCGCCATCGCTCGGCCGCCGCTTTCCCGAACCGCCCGGAGGATTAGGAAGTCGCCGACTGCTCGGGGCACGCGGATTCCGGCTGCGACTGTCGCCGGGTCTTCCCAGCGCTCTGCATGTTCCTTGCCCGCTTCGAAGGCGCGCACGATGGGGGCGCAGCCGGACGCTTGAACGGCGTACATTCGCGGGCGCTTCGAGCCGATCCATCCGAGTGCCTCCATCTCGTCGAACGCCTTCCACATGCCGATCAGGCCGGTGCCGCCGCCGGTCGGATAGAAAATCGCGTCGGGTAGCTCCCACCCTAACTGGGCCGCGAGTTCGAAGCCCATCGTTTTCTTCCCCTCGATCCGATAGGGCTCTTTCAGCGTCGAGAAATCGAACCAGCGGCCCTCTGCGGCGCCCCTTCCGATGATCGCGCCGCAATCGTCTATCTGGCCGTTGACCCGCCACACCCGCGCGCCCTGCGCGGCGATTTCCCGGACGTTCACTTCCGGCGTTTCCTCGGGGCACAGGATCACCGTTTCGATCCCGCACCGCGAGGCATAGGCGGCGAGCGCGGCGCCGGCATTGCCGTTGGTGGGCATGCCGATCCGCTCAACGCCGAGCTCGCGGGCCATCGACACCGCCATCACCAGCCCGCGCGCCTTGAACGATCCGGTTGGAAGCCTGCCCTCGTCCTTGATCAGCACATTGGTACCGCCCGAGCGGGGGATAAGGACCAGCGGCGTTTCGATCTCGCCGAGCGATACGATGCTTTCAGTGCGGCGCACCGGCAGCATCTCGCGCCAGCGCCACATGTCTGTTGGCCGCGTCTCGATCAATTCACGCGACACGCAAGCCCGGATTGCATCGAGATCGTAGCGGACGAGCAGCGGACGGCCGACGCGGGACAACCCCTGCAACCGATCCGCCTCGAACCGCTCCCCCGTCATCGAACATTCGAGATGCGTGACGTAGGTCCGCCGATCAGCACGAAGATTTTCGTTCATGAGGTCGGTGTAGGGGGAAGGGCGTGGCGGTCAATGACTGCTACGTTTGGGGGGGCGGACATTCGTTAGATGCCGAAGCTATAAACGCGGTCACAGAATCAATTTCAGAGGCGGAGGTCGGGCACCAGGACGCGCTACCGTGGCGGGAAGGGTTCGTCGGCCAGACCGGACCGCTGGACAAAGCTAACGACCGCGGCGACGGCATCAACCACATTTACCGCATCTGCCTTCAGTTTCACCGCGAAGTGCTGGCGAAGGTGAAGCGACAATGGGGGCAGGTTTCTTGACGCGGTCAGCCTGCTCTTTCTGCCATGGCGCGGCAAAGGGCGGACCAGCGAAACGCGTCGGCCGCCTTCTCGAAATCTTCTTCCGCGATCGCTTCCTCGTTGAATAGCTCGGCTAGCGTTTCCCAGATCGGCGGGACGTTTTCGGCTTCGGTAGGGGAAGGATCAGAACGCCGTTTTACAAACATACTCATTCAGACCGGATCGGTGACCGTCCGGCACAGGTCCAGCGGCCTTCCACGAAAGGTCCGTTGATCGGGACGAACGGCCGTTGGTCGGATCTTGCGGGGTTTGGTCGCAAAGGAGTTGGAACTCGCCCCAGCATAAATACTTACGGCCGCATGATTGGACCAAACTCGCCTCGCGAGCGTGCTGCCAAGCAGTGCCGATGGATCGTCACGGCCATGGTTGGCGTCGGCCTGGCGCTAATGCTGGGCCTGCTCGCGGTAGAATATTATCGATAAGCGAAAGGGCTGGCGGCAGGGTACTGCGTTGGCCCTTTGATCGAGAGCGATGAAGTGTCGCGGATTGGCGAGCGAACTGCAACCGTTTGAAGTGCTGGCATGACGGGATTGGTCCGCAAAGCAAGTTGAAGCTTAGGAGAAGGCCAGAATTGGCCGCTAACTGGCTTGGTGTGTCTTTCCGGCTTCGAGAATAAGCTGAATCTCACGGTTACGAGCCTTGCGTTCGTAATCGAGCGCAAGTTCTTCTAACTCTGCTTTTTTTAAGGCTATCGGCTCTACCGCCGCCATGTTCCTTGCCACTGCGGCTAGCTGCCGAAATTGCTCGACCTGCAACATACGCAATCTCACTCAACTGGCTTCGGCAAATGTGTTGTAGGCTTAATGGATGAACATAGCAAAAATGTGAAAGGCCTAGCGACGGGGACTTTCGCAGCTGTTACATAGGGGGTATCGTCCGCCTCACCCTTTGCTTCCCCGAGGTTTGCCAAGGGCTACGTCCGAAACGTCGGCGGATGGCCACCATATCATATCGCTAAACGGAGCCAAGTGCTCACCGTGCGGGACTGGTACGCGAAGCAGTGTTCAGTGCTAACGAAATGCTCATGACGGTATCGAAAAGTTGGGAACACGCGCGGGTCGGGTTTCTGCTCCCCCCACAGTGTGACAGCAGGGAATGCCAAAAGGGCGAGGCGCCGTTTTCGATGTCTATCGTTTTGATATGCCGGGGTGGTAATTGTTTACGTCGAGCGATTTATAGCAGGTGTGCCGCGAATTTTTTTGCCAAGCTGCGGTTGAGCGAGAAAATGCCGCACTGAAGCAAGCAGCATCAGCGCGGCTTATGTCTCATGAAGGGAAGGCGTAAACAATCAGCCGACTCGGCTGCGGTATTTTAGGGATATGCTGATCGGTGGTAATCAGCCAGAGCCGCACAATCGACATCCCGCCAAAGATATGCGCCGAATTGTCCAAGGCCTCCACATTGCCTAATTCAGGGGCTGCCCGGATGCTTAGCACTGTTTGGAAACGCATCAGGAATGCGAAAGGGCCGGCCACAGGGGTGAACCGACCCTTTCATCGGGGGTAACCGCATTGTTCAAGAACTCAGCGGATAGCTAGAGTGTATCAGGTGATGAAAAGAGCTTAAATAGTCCATCGCTCAACTAGACCTGTTCGGGCACCCGTTCGACATCGGATACCTGACCTTCCAGCCCGACTCTTAACAGAAAGGCGCTTAATCACGTGACTTTCTCTCAGCCGATAGCTTGGCCAGCTCCAGCGCTTCAATTCGACGTAGAGCCTGAGCGTCGTAGTGGTCTGCAAGCTCGATTAGTTTCTGGCGGTCTGCGGGGTCGATCGTCGTTCCTGCGACATTCCGAGTGATTTTCGCCAGCTTTCGCCAATGCTCTACGCGATCCATGTCATACCGAGATTTGACCTAGAGTTGCCTGCCAAATTCACCAGGAATGACGTCAAATCAAGTGCCTTGATAGTCCTACAAGCAGCGATCGAGGTCGAAATGTGAGTTGGCGGCGAAACTCGCCGAGATGATATGGGACGGTCATTCAGAACATGACGGCGAAGGTCCGATCTAGGTCGAAAGCGAACATCGTGCTCAAGTGTTGAGGCTCGGTAGCGCTTGACTGTTCGCCCTGACGGCCGGACTTATCCGGGCAACAAAACCTGTCGACATTGGTAGGGAGCTTCCCTTGTCAGACCGGTCCAAATGGCTTCGCTACCCTTCGTCCTCAATCGGTAACCGCCGCTTTGATACGACAAACCAGACGCCGACGGCTCTTGTTTGAGCCTGATTGCTCGGCTTCCGTCCACGGATACCCACGCCTCGGAGCCTCTGTAGTCGACCCTCAGCGACTTTGGTGGCTGGCATTCATAGAAGACGCTGGTCCCGGGCCCGTCCACAGGCGCGCAGCCAAGTGCCGCGCCAAGGATAACGGCGCCCACGCCCCGCCACACGAATTTGACCATTACAAACCTCAGTAGCCAGTATTGCTGCAAAGAACGTCGGCAAGATAAACTCGGCCTCTAACTGTTTCGAGAGATTGTCGCGCTGAAGCCCGCCACCCCATCGATGCGCAGAAGCGGTCCGCAGTTTCGGCCGCGCAACTCGCGTTCGCCGATTGGCTACGGCAAGCCAAAACGCGATATCCATTTTGAGCTGGGGCCGGGTAGAACTGCGCCGCCATGCCACGCAGCGACTGGTTGCTGCCAGGTTCACCGGGAGAACCGTTCCACCCCGTCGGTCGGATCGACTGTACCTGCCGGCCTCTCAGAGGCGAGCCGAGCATGATTGTGTCGCGGTCATAGGTGCGACAGGGTCCCCGATAATTGGTTTGCTCGCAAAGCTCCCAACGACCGCTTTTAACTCGAATACTGTTGACTCGCCACGCCAGCCCAAGGTTTGGGTTTGGTCCACTGACAAACACAGCAGGGCCCTGGAAATTGATGTCGCGATAAAAGGTCGCTTCGGGTCCCTGAGGTGGACGAGCCATTTTGTCGTCTTGCGAAATGGCCGGCGCTGAAATGGAGGAGGCGACAATCGCAAAAGCGAAGGTGCAGGCGCAAAGGGCACTCGAAAATCGACGCATGGGTTGCTCCTTCAGGTTGGCACGCTGAACGCAACACTCACTGATACGCTAGACTGCACTCGCTTGACCAAGAAAGCCAATCTGGCTGCAACTAGAGTTGCTGGGCCGTCAGGGCCTATCAAAAAAGCCGTGCGGCAGGCTTAGCTTCAAATTGTGCAGTTTAATGTCATTGCCGTCATTAACGATTCGGACCTCAAATCGCTTTCGTACCGGGGGATAAGCCGGATCACTGTCGTCGAGCACTAAGTGGCAAGGAACATATTCCTGACTGGTGTCCTCGGCTGTGCGCCGAACAAGGCATTCGGCAGTAAAGACCTGTAAAGTTGGGCTGCCATAGCTCTTCGCCGTATAGGAAGTCGAAGTGGTTGAAATGCTGCGGATGGCAATGTCGCCCGACCGAAAAAAGTTCGCTCCGTTGGCGGTTGAGCCATTGCGTTTTACAGCGATAGTCGAGCCCCTCCAGTTCCACAGTTTGTCGCCCCATGGACCCAGAAATGTACGTTGGCATGGCCGCGATCATCATCGGCGTTCCGTTGGCGATCTATGGTGCGCTGCCTGCCAATCATATGGCGCACGACAGCCATTACGGCACGCTGTTTGAAGCTTCGGACACGACCACGCTCAATCGCTGGCACGCGACCGTCCTAATCGTCCTGATCATCGGGCTCGTGATTGATGTTATGAAGCCGGCCACCCTCGGGTTCGTCCTACCTGGGCTGCGCGGGGAATATGATATCGAAAAATCGACCGCCGCCTACCTGCCGTTCGTCGCGCTGACCGGAACCACCGTGGGATCCTTCCTGTGGGGTTGGCTGGCCGATGTTTATGGCAGGCGCTCGACGATCCTGCTGTCGACAATTCTGTTCGTCAGCACCTCCATCTGCGGGGCCATGCCGGCCTTCCAGTGGAACCTTCTGATGTGTTTCCTGATGGGCTGCTCGGCAGGCGGGATGCTACCGGTGGTATACACGCTGCTGGCCGAGATTATGCCGCCGCGCCATCGCAGCTGGGTGCTGGTGCTGGTCGGGGGGATCGGGCTTGTAGGCGGCTATCTTGCCGCCAGCGGCGCCGCGTACCTGCTTGAGCCGACCTATGGCTGGCGCGCTCTTTGGCTGCAGGGTTCTCCAACGGGACTGTTGCTGCTTGCGCTGGCGCGCTGGATCCCGGAATCGCCTCGCTTCCTGCTTGAACAGGGCCGTACGGATGAGCTTAAGCAGATGGAGATGCGCTTCGGCATCGCCCGTCGCCGTCCGGTGGAGGTCCCTGCCGATGCCGCTGTTGCAGCTCAGCGCCATGGCAAACTTACCGCTGCGTTGGTCATCACCGCGCTGGCATGGAGCTTCGTCAACTTCGGACTGCTGCTATGGCTGCCGGCCGACCTTGAAGCCCGCGGCTTCAGTGCGTCGGTTGCAAGCAGCATCATTGCCAAGTCCACGCTGCTGGCGCTGCCGACCATTGCTATCGGAGCGCTGCTCTATAGCCGCTGGAGCAGCAAGAAGACACTGGTACTGACCACCCTGCTTACGCTGGCAGGGCTCGGCGGGGCTATCCTTCCTGCTCAAACGTTAGCGCTAGAGCCGGTGCTGATTACCGTCATCACCCTGCTGGTGGTAGGCACCAACGGCTTGATTGCGGTACTGCTGCCCTACACCGCGGAGAATTACCCGTTGGGAATCCGTGGCCGCGCGACCGGGGTGGTTGCAGGTGCCAGCAAGGTCGGCGGCGTCGCGGTCCAATCCTTCGCGCTGGCCGGACTAATTCCGACACTCGGCGGTGCGGCGCTAGCGCTGATAGGGCCCGTAGCGCTTTCAGCTGGCCTAGTCGCCTACGCTGGCCGCGAAACTCGTGGCCGCTCGCTACGCGAATTGGAGGCAGGCTGACGTATAGCCGTAGAGGGCCGTTTGCTAACTGGCGCATTGCGGCCATACGGCTAATGTCCGCAATGGGTCGTTTGCCGCCACCGGCCGATCGGCGCTCAGGTCACGGCAAGTTTGGGTGGAAAGCAGTCATTCCATGCGACGCTCCAACTGACCGGATATGGCCGATAGCTGACTGTCTGCTTCGACGCGCGAATATGCCAATTCCAGCCGATAGGTCAGATTAGATCAGAAACAACGACCCACCCCGATATGGAATGCGCGCACGCACAGCCTCCTCTCGGTGTTTACGAGCAAGATAGCTCGTTCACTGTCGGGAACTCGACGAAACTTTGGTCACTCTTTTGCATTGGTTCGGCGAGAGGAGAAGTACCGTGGCTGAGAAGATGGATGCTGTAGCGCTGCTAAAGTCCGACCATCGCAAGGTAGAGGAGCTGTTCGCCGATTTCGAAAAAGCGAGCGGCAACGGGCGCAAGGAGAAGATCGCGAACCAGATCTGCCTTGAGCTGTCCGTGCACGCGACGATCGAGGAAGAGATTTTCTACCCGGCCTGTCAGGGCAAGGTCGATGAGGACCTCTTGAAAGAGAGTTACGTCGAACACGATGGCGCCAAGGTGCTGATCGCCGAAATCCTGAATGGGGGGGCGGACGACGAATTCTACGACAGTAAGGTAAAGGTCCTGAGCGAGGAAATCGAACACCACGTCCAGGAAGAGGAAAAGCGGATGGAAGGCCTGTTCGCACAGGCCCGCAAGGCCGGCCTCGATATGGACGCGCTGGGTGAAGAGCTCGCAGCGCGAAAGCAGGAACTGACCGACAAGTTCAAGGCGGAGGGAGTGCCGACGCCAACCCTGACGACAATGAACACAGCGGAGGTCTAATGCCGCCATGCTGCATCGGTGGTTTGAAAAAGTCACAGCCGGGTGCGCTCGTTTCACAGGCCGACCTGCTATGTTCGCCCTTTGCCTGCTGCTCGCCGGCGTGGGCATAGGGGCCTATTTCTCCAACAACGACCATTTCCTGAACGGCGCAAATCTGTCGATAAGCATTGTCACGCTACTTCTTTTGCCAATCCTGCAAGCGACGCAGAATCGGGATGGAGCAGCTTTGCAAGCAAAGCTTGACGAGCTTATCAGCGCCAACCGCCGCGCGCGAAATGAGATGATCGGGATTGAACGGGATAGCGAGGACAAGATCGAACGGGAGCGGCCAGACAGGGCGACGACCCGAAACCAAGGCAACAGTGAGTGACTATTTGTGAATGCTGACCAGGGCGAAAGGAGCCGGACCAAGGTCGGTATTCGTGGAGCTAGGTCCGTTTCCGCTTGTGGCCGAAAGCTTACCGGCGGCTTTGGGGTAAAAGCCTGCCATTTCCTGTCGTTTGCTATGCAAACCGAGTTCTGACTTAACCATGCCGTGGCCGACGTAAGGGCTACATCGCTTTTGCGGCAACGCTGGCCGTATCATTGGCATAAGTAGCCGTTAAACTTGGTTGACGGGCTTAGATTAAACTCGGGCGTGAATTGAAATGAAATCTCTCGCTCGGTTCCATCCGCGAACTTAGTGATCTGGTGCACTCTAGTTCCGTCGTAAGTGACCGAAACATCGCCGGGTCTTATACCGAGAGGCCCGTTGGAGACGAACGACAAAGAGTGCCGATCGGCGGCAAGGGTGAGGTCCTCAAAGCCTTTTGAAAACACTCTTCTCAGCTTTACGCCGGGGATGAGCCAGCACGCGCCGAAATAACCTGCACCCTTCGCGAGGAACGCTTCTTCAAAGGTCGGCACCGTAGAGGTTCGGTTCAAAGTGTAGGTTCGTCCGGGCTCCTTTCGAGCAACTGCAATCGTGAATACATCAGTGAAGGGTAACACCACCTGCAATTTAATGGTGCCGGCGCCGGCGGATGTCAGGATTTCCTTACCGTCGGGACTGAATAACGTCAGGCTGGCGGGGCCGAAGCCCTTGAAAGTGTATGTCTCCTTGGCGCCGGACTCGCCGACGACGTAATAGATGTCAGCTGCCGGCTTCGTGGCTGGCGCACCTTTGGCCGCGATTCCGACCTTCAGCTCGGTCGCTCCCATCAACTGGCCAGACACGGGCGAAGCTAAGACTGCCGACGGGGCGATCAAGAGCGCAAGCGAACGGATCATTGGGCGCTCCCGCGCTGCCCGAGTTCTTGCATGAATTTGGCAAGCTTTCTCAGCGTGTCGGCCTGGTTGCGGGCAGCGTCCGCGACTCGCCTCGCGTTAACCGCGGCGGCATCTTTCTGAGCTTCAAGGATGGCTGCATCATCTTTTGCGCGATTGGCGATGGCAGCCGCACTGTTTCCGACTGCAGGCATAGATGGGCCACTAGAGCCGGGGGTTGCGAAAACCAATCCCCTCTCTGGCCGTTTGTCAGGGTCGCCGCGATCAACTGCAGCAGGCTTACCCCCGAGCCAGCCGGTCCGAACGAACTTGTAGCCGCCCTCGCGGGCCCAATATTCCTCCTTCTGCCAGTTCTCCTCGACAAGCTTCATGCTGTTTTCGCGGCTACAGCCTTGGATCTGTGGCCGATCACCGTTCGGGGCGACAAACGCTTCAGCGAATTCCACTGGCCACTGCCCACTATCCAAAGCCGTGAAGTCCTCGGTTTCCTCGCCAATCTCGATAACGCCGGTCACCATGTCCACATGTCCAAGCCCGGTGATTTTGCACCAGGCGTATTGCGTGGCGTTCGCTTCACTGGCCATGACGGCAACCCCTGCGGCTAGAAGCGCCCAGTAGGCTTTCACGTTCGGTTGCCCCCCAATTCTCAAGCGTAGGAAAGATAACAAGGCTAGCCGGGAGGACAAGCTTAACCTCGCCGTTACTCGTGATCGCTCAAGTTGAGAGAGCGGATTTTGGCCGAAAGCGGACAGTCTCCTTCGGGGCGCTATAGGTCGATTTGAGACCTGAACGGACCCCTTGAAAACCAAATTGTCGAAATTATTTCCCCGCCGCCGGGTGCCAAGTCGGGCCCGGTGACGGGCCTCGGCCTGGTGCCGATGTCCGCCAGTCGCTTCAGATGGAGGACATGGAAAATGCCAAGCGCTTTCGATTTCGCGCCTTTCCGGCGCTCCACGGTTGGGTTCGACCGGCTGTTCGAGCTGCTGGAGAACAGCGCTTCGGGTCAGTCGCAGGACAACTACCCGCCTTTCGACCTCATCAAGCTCGGTGATAATCAGTTCCGCATATCGCTTGCGGTGGCCGGGTTCACGCAGGACGAGATCGACATCACCGCGCATCAGAATCAGCTCATCGTCAAAGGTCAAAAACGTGAGGACGATGCCGCGACCTACATTCACCGCGGCATTGCCAACCGGTCGTTCGAGCGCCGCTTCGGCTTGGCCGACCACATCATGGTGACCGGCGCCGATTTGAAGGACGGCCTGTTGTCGATTGAGCTCAGCAGGGAAATCCCGGAGGCGATGAAACCGCGCAAGATCGAGATCGGCGGCGGCGGGACCCGCCGGCTTGACGCTCCTAAGCACGATGTCGAACGGACAAAGAAGTCATCGAAGCAACTCCAAGACGCTTGATGCTGCGCAGGCCCCGGCGTTCCCGGGGCCTGCCCTCTCCCGGAACGATCGAGGTGAGGTACTTTTTCAACGTTCATGCGGCCGACGGCACAATCCCCGATCTGGTGGGAATGGACCTCCCGCACACCGAGGCTGCAAAAGAATATGCCGACGCCCACGTTGTCGACCTTTGGCAAGCGCGCATCTTGGCCGGCAAGCCACCTTACTTTGGCTGGCTGGAGGTGGTCGACGAATTCCAACGAGCCGTTTTGAAATTGCCTCTCTGATGCCGGGCCGCATTCTGGATCGGCGGCCGGACCTGGCCGAAAGCGGATCGTCCGCATTGGGGACGCGACCGTCGAGATCGGTCATTGCACGTGCTCGGCACCCGGCTCATATTTGGGCGATGGCAACGAACGATTTCAGTCAAACCCAACTGCGCGAGCAGCAACAAAACGCGGCGAATTTCAAGTGCAGGCTGATCGCAGAATCCGGTGGAATGATGAATGCCGACGAAATACGCGTGATATTGGATCTCTCCACAGTTGAGGAGGTTCGTAACTGCGTAGCAGCTCGAGAGGTATTAGCCGTTGATGATAACGGGGAACTCCGCTTTCCGGTTCTCCAATTCGACGGACGAAGGGTCCGACCAGGATTGATCGCCATTCTTAAGGCGGCGCCCGATACGAGCGGATGGCGCCTGCTCCAGTATTTGCTTCGATCTGAAGATGGATTGGCCGGTGACAAACCCATCGATCTTATTCAGGGATCTGGAAAAGATATCGAGCGAGCGGTTCGATTTGCGAAGCGCCTAGAGGACTGATTTTGGCCGATAGCTGACCGTCTGCTTGCGGGGAGCCCCAGAGAATTTCAGCGCAGCGTGTGAGCGGGAGTTTCGTTTACACCGGTAGGCCAACGCCGATCAACCTTGGCCGAGCCCAAGTCCTTCGAATTGGTTGCATCGCGGGCCGAGTAAGTCCAAACGCGATTGCGTGGAATCCACATTTTTCCTTGCAAAGTTGGTTGCCCGCCTGCTGATCGCAGTTGCGCTGCTGAGCGCATCAGGTCCCAAGTCCCAGGACGAAATTCGGGGACATACCGCGGTGACGGTCTGCGGGACTTCGGCTACCTTGCCCGTCGCCACGCGGAACCCGTTCTCGTTAGCGCTGTCAAAAAAAGAGCTTGGGTCCAAAAGCGTACCGGCGGGCGGCGACGGACCGTTAGCGATATTGGTCGAGGGAAGTTCACCAAGCGACCGCCAGCGTATAAAAACAGCCGCTACAAAGTCCTTTCGGATATTTCTCCCAGGCATAGCAGCCCCAATTTACTGGGCGCGGGGGCCCCCGCAGGCGGCATTCATTCAATTCCTTTTTTCTCTGAACTGAACAGGCCCTCCGGTTCTCGCCGGTGGGTGAGGACCTTTTTATGTCAAATTTTGAATCGCGCGTGCGCCTTGCCAAGGACGGCGAGGGCCTTCAACGTACCGAGCTGTTGCTCGAGCGTTATCCAGATATCGATGATGAGCAGGCTCGGCTTGCCGCCGACTATCTCAAAAATGCCGCTGCGCTTGACCTCGGCCTATTGTCGGCCAACAGGCAAGCTTGGGCAGCGGTGGAAGCACTAAAACACGACCGGCCCGATCTTTTTCGATCATCATTTCAGGGCTTGTTTGTCGGGGCCTTGGTTGTCGCGGTCAGCTTACTTATTGTCATCTGGCTCGGACACGCTGGCATGAATCTTTGATGTGTTCGGTTCAGGGCCATTGTTAACGACTCAAATCCTAATGTTGCTTTTAGGACATACCGCTAAGGGAACTGATACAGCTCAATTGCTGTATTTTTGGCTGAAAGGACTGAGCGCCGGTCTGTGATCGACTTTCTTCAGCTCCTCAAATGAAGCAACTTGGTTTGCACGCAACTATGGCGGGGGCCGAACGTTCATGTCGCTCGGCCCCTTTCGCATCCAGGCCTCCCCAAGTTGCGCGGGGCCGCTTTCTGTAAGTGGCGTCGGGTCGGCTGCGTATTAGTCGGCCCATTTGCCTGCTGCGCATCTTCCGTAATTGGCCCGAAAAAGGAACAGGCCCGAGCCGACACCTAGCGATCGTAATGGCCGAGCGACCCCGCTGGGCCGGACGTTGCGACCCTAATGGGATTAATTGATGGCTTCGGCCAGTCCGAGCCGCTAGTGAAAGCGAGGGCGGGCATGGTGAGAGTATTCGTGGAAGAACTCGACCGTCACGCTCGATTGGCTCTGCCCATTTTTCGTCAACTCTTCGATCTGATGGACGAAGGTTTCTGCGTCATCAAGTTCCTCGACAGCGAGTTCGGACCGGATAGCGATTACATTCACATCGCTGCGAATGCCGCTTACGCGCGCCACGCGGGAATTCCGAATGTGGTCGGGCAGAAACTCCGCGAGATGGTTCCAGATGAAGCGGATGCGTGGATAGCTCGCTACGGGAAGGTCCTGGAATCGGGCGAGCCCATCCATTTTGAGCAAGAGCTGGTCGCGACCGGCCGCTGGCTTCGTCTGAGTGCATTCCGTCTTGAGCCAGCCGACAGCAAGCTCGTCGCGGTACTTTTCCAAGACATCACGCGTGAGCGTGCCGCTAAGCAGGAGCTCGAGGGGGAAAATCTACATCTTAGTGAGCGGATGGAGGAGGCCGTAAAGGAGCGAGAGCTTTTTGCGACGCTGGTTCAATCCTCGGATGTCGCAGTGTTGGTCGTTGACCCCGATCTTAACATCGTCGCAGCAAATGAAGCGGCTTCGAAAGAGTTCATGCAGCGCTTCGATCGAACGGTCGAGGCTGGACATAGTCTGGTCGAGCTTTTGTCGGCCGCTCCCGATAATTTGAAGCAAATGTCGGACCGCTGGCGACGCTCACTAGCTGGCGAAGAGTTCGAGGTCGTAGAAAGTTTCAAAGTCGGCGGCACGACACGGCACATCGAGCTGCGTATGCGGCCACTGCGAAACTCGAAGGGCGATATCGTAGGAGCGTATAAGTTTGGCCACGACGTGACTGCGACAATAGCTGAACAAACGCGTCGAGAGGCGGCTGAGGATGCCCTTCGGCAATCACAGAAGATGGAAGCAATTGGGCAATTGACTGGTGGTCTCGCCCACGATTTCAACAATCTTCTTACTGCCATATCAGGATCGTTCGAACTGATCGAAACACGATTGCAGCAAGGCCGCATCGAGGCCGTCGAGAAATATCTCATTGCAGGTAAGAGCGCTACGCGGAGAGC
Source organism: Sphingomonas jaspsi DSM 18422 (assembly GCF_000585415.1). Classification (NCBI taxonomy): domain Bacteria; kingdom Pseudomonadati; phylum Pseudomonadota; class Alphaproteobacteria; order Sphingomonadales; family Sphingomonadaceae; genus Sphingomonas; species Sphingomonas jaspsi. The sequence goes on from NZ_KK073876.1 coordinate 1,297,654, forward strand.
TGCCGCCCTGACGCATCGTCTTCTTGCTTTCGCCCGACGGCAGACGCTCACTCCATCGCCCACCAATCTCAATGATGCGCTTGCTGATCTTTGCGATTTAATACGTCGGACCGTAGGGCCGGAGATCGAGGTTGAACTTGTTGCGACAAAGGGAATCTGGACGACGTTGGTCGATCAAAATCAGTTTGAGAACGCTATTCTAAATCTTTGTATCAATGCCCGGGACGCCATGCCTGGAGGAGGGCAGCTGACGATAGAGACTGGTAACAGATGGGTCGACGACGCGCAGTCTGCCAAGTTGAACATCGGAAGTGGCCAGTATGTCTCGGTTTGTGTCAGTGATACGGGCACGGGCATTCCCGAAGAAATACGCGAAAGGGTATTCGACCCCTTCTTTACCACCAAACCCATGGGAGAGGGGACCGGCTTAGGTCTGTCCATGGTTTATGGCTTCGCGAAGCAGTCCGACGGACACGTGGCGATCTATTCCGAGGCAGGCAGTGGCACCATGGTCTGCATTTACCTCCCTCGTCATCTGGGCAAAGTAACGCAAGCCGCGCCGGACAGGCCGAGCGCCGAAGTCCACGCGCTAACCAATTCGAAGGTGGCGTTAATAGTGGACGATGAGCCCACGGTACGCATGTTGGTGGCCGACGCTCTCCAGGAAGTTGGAATTGCAACATTAGAGGCTGCTGACGGCATCGAGGCTCTGAGCGTTGCAAGCAAGACAGAAAATATAGACATTCTAGTGACAGATGTCGGCCTGCCAAGAGGGATGAACGGTCGACAGATCGCGGATGCTATTAAACAGGAGCGTCACGACATCCCGGTGTTATTCATCACCGGTTACGCGGAAAACGCAGCGTTCAACCATGGCCACATACGGCACGGGATGGAGATTCTCACCAAGCCATTCTCAGTTGATGAGCTTCAAAATCGGGTCCGGCGTTTGCTTAGCTCAAGCAAAGCCTGAAGAGGCTGACACATGCGCACGGGTTCGACTGGTAAACCGAACACATCACTTCGGGCGACCTCCATTAAGTCCTATATATCTAGGTCCTCGCGACCTTGCCGATTTCCAAGTAAAACCATTGGTCGGGCCTATGGAACGAACTGAATTAATGGAGAAGATGCGGAATCGCATCAAGCTGTGTCGCAATCTGGCAGCAAGCACTGGTGATCCAAGAACCGCCGCGGAGTTGCGCCTAATGGCCGACGAGGGCGAGCGGGATTTGGCGCGATTGCAAGCCGATGGCCTGAACAATTAGGCGCCACATCGATCGCGCGTTAAGGAACGAATTATCGATCAAACTTGGCGAACGCCCATTACGGCCGGACGTTATCCATAGTGGGGGCATTGGCGAGCAACGATTAAATCCAATCGCGTTCAATGGGCTTCTCGAAAAATGGAGAAGCCTAATGAAAGCCGTCCGATATTTGGCCGTATTCGTAGCGTCGGTCACACTTGCCGCTGTTCCTGCCGCCGCCGGCCCTGCTCAACCGCACGGCAATCGATGCACGATCAATGTTTATGTGCCCGGGTTGGGGACAACGGTCATCAACTACGCTCCATGGTGGGCGGACGTTTGTTGGCATTAGTGGAGAACGAGGGCCAAGGGGCGCGCCCTTAATTGATGAGTCACCCTGGGTTGGCGACCGAGGCCCAGACGTCGATGAGAAGTCGCGTTGAATTTTTAATTCGGCAGTCTCGGTCGCATTTCGCTCCCACCGCTCGCCTTGTCGCGCAGAAGCTGTCGTTCGTGGATTGGCAGTGGGGTTTCATTCTGAAACCATTTAGAGCCACCTTATGAGTACCAGCGTGTTAGAACCGGGCGAGTTGTGCTCGCTACCAGAGCAGATTTTAGGCCCGCCATCCTTTCAAGTCATTGCCGAGATTTTCCGCAACGAAGCCGAAAATGCCACTACCTGGCGCGAACGCGAAAACGCTTTGGTTTGGGTAAATTTGGCGATGGCCTGTTCGGAATATTACGGCGAAAAATTGCCTCTGAAAGATTCCAGTGACGAGGCATAATTTGTCCAAATCGGCGCGAATAATTCCTTGGCCTATCACCGGGAATCTATATTAGCGCGTCTACAGCGTCCGAATCTTGGCGGCTGGCATATCGAAGCGAGATGCCAGCCGCCATTAAACTAAGCGATGGCGCTCCAGTCCATTTCCGCTGACCCTGACCAACTCGATCAAGGTCAGGTCAAACTCCTCCAGGTTTCTGGCCAGCGTTTTGAGTTTGGAAATTTCCGTGCTTGCCAGAGGCGCTCCGCCTGGATCGCTATAGCCTAAGACAATCGCCGAGGCTCCGAACTTTTGAGCTCTTCGAGCCAGCAAAAAATCCTTGAATGGAATTCGGTCAAAGCTTCCTACTGCCATCAGCTCTATCTTGAGTAGCTCAGATCTGTCGTTGAGGTAGCAACAATAAACGCCTGGATAGTCCTTATAAAAAGAGGATGAGACAAAATCGATCAGGTGCTTCGGCGACCAGACGGAATCCACTCCCACACGCCATCCAATATGTTGGAGGGTCGCAAAAATCGATTTTTGACGACCTCTATCGAAAATCGCGCCCACTTAGCGCGGCTCCAGAAATTTATGGTGCATTGCCAACAAGCACGCCGACATACCCTCGCAGCCTTGCTCCGTGATTTCTATGAACGATGATCTCATGTCAGTCGGATTTGCCCGCTTTCTCGCCAGGCCCATCGACACCAGTTTGTCGATCCAACGGAGCGCAGTAGTGGCGGGAACGCCGCTCTCGTCGCAAATTTCCGATATTCGCAGGCGGTATCCCTCGCCTTCGGCAATATACAAAGCCAGCATAAGGTCCCATCCCGGCTCGCCGAACAAATCCGAGTGAAGAAACGTTGACCTGTAATTCCTTGCGCTTTTCACCCTGCGGGCAAGTTTTACGGCCTCAGGCGGCTGGGACGAGCTCACTATTCCCAGATTAGAACTGGCTTCAGACGGGAGGGAATGCTGAAGAGCGCGGAACAAACGCGCCATTGCATCGAGATCTGCGCGAGTAATGTTGGGATTTATTGGCCGATTCATCTTACAACACCACTTCTAGCCAAGGATGGCTAGTATGAACCGAGCCGGACCAACATATTGCCGCATTAGATATTTACAACCCGTTCGGTCCATTTTGGGTCTAAAATGTTGACTTTCCTATCGCGGGACAGCGTGTCGGCTGGTCGACAAAGTGACTTCTTTTGCAGCTGAGATTTAGTATGTTGTGCCTGGGTGTCGCGAGGATTGCGCTTCGCTCAAGGGGTGAAGCATGGGTAACTCGGTCGCATCCGTTTCTGCCGGATCTAAACTAGAAGAAGCGCTCAATCTTATGGTGTGGGCGCTCGCACTGCTCGATGAATCTGGGTCTGAAAGCTTCGCAGCAGTCAACCTGGATTTGGCGATCAACCAGCTGCGTGACGAAATTCATGAGCCGGTCGCACAATCGAGTCTGTCTGAGTTACGCGGCTAACCTCAGCTGGTCCCGTCCTTCGCGCTTAGCGGTGTAAAGCGCTTGATCGGCCCTCGCCAACACGAAGGCAATGTCGGGCGACGACACGTCGGTTATTCCTGCGGATATAGTGAATTTTATATGCTTGGGGCCATAAAAGGTCACTGCGCTTGCCATTTCAATCCGTAAGCGCTCGCAAATTTCAAAGGCTTGGTCAGCTCTGAGGCCGTCAAAAAGGATGGCAAATTCTTCGCCTCCGATTCGCGCAATCAGGTCATTCTTACGCATGGTCCGCCGTGCGACTTCGGCAAACGTTTGAAGAGCACAATCTCCGCCTCCATGCCCGTAACGGTCGTTGATGGATTTGAAGTGATCGATGTCGATGATCGCTACCGATCGAATGCCGGCGACTTGTTTATCAAATTCCCGCTCGAACGCCCGTCGGTTGGCAAGCCCGGTCAGGCTGTCCGTCGACACTTCTCTCACAAGTGCTTGCTCATCGATCTTTCGCTCGTCGATATCTCGCACGATGCTGATCACGCTCTCTACGCGCCCGTTCTCGTTCATGATGGCGCGTGAAACGGTTTCAAACCACCTAGACTCACCGTCGACCGTATCGGCCATATACTCGTATCTGAAATTTGCGCCGCGAGAGGCCAGAACCTGCTCATGACATTGGGAAACATATTCTTGCCAACCCGCGTCAACGAGGCACAACGCATTCAATCCAATCAAGGAAGATGTTGTACGGCCTGTTAAATCTCCGGCTGACTTGGAGGCGTAGATTATCTTGCCGTCCGTCTGCATGTGCAACACCACATCCGTGCTGTGGTCCAGGACTGTCCTGAATCGCGCTTCGCTTTCTCGCGCAGCTCGCATCAGTTTGCGTCGATTTCGAAGGTCAGCCGCGACCGGTAAAATGGTGAGGACGACGGAAGCCAGATAGAACTGGAAGAACTGTACCTGGGTCGCTGCGTCTCTGGCTGCGAGCGCCACCGGCCCGTGGCTTATTGCAGTAAACAGACCGCCGACAACACCCAAGGTTGCTACGGACAATGCAGGGAGCACTCGACCATGTCGGAAACAAATCAGCGTCAGAGGGCCGAGCGGAAGGAAAAGCAAAGGCCAGCGTGATTGGGCGAACGTGAACAGTGTCGTAGCGAGGAAAATGAGATATAAAATGACTTGCTCATGCGTGGAGTGAGATTTTGCTGAAAGCAGTGTCTTCCTTACTTCCCCCGTCCAGATCAAAAGCCAGATCGGCGTAAACGTCAGGTTGCCTAGCGAGTGACCAACGAACCATGTTCCCCAAGATGTGACCAAACTGGCTTTGCCGGCTGACCACAAGACGATGGCGCCCAGAGTTGCGCCAGCCATCGGTGCCAAGACGCCTACTTTTATGACGAACGCGCCAAACCAAGATAGCGAATCTAGAGTTTGCGATGCTACGCGACGACGCATCAAGCTAGCGGCCAAAAAGCCTTCGGCCATGTTGATGAGCGCCAGCGGTACTGACAGCTCCCACCCCAACCCGAACATGCCCGTTGCCAGCGCACTCGATATTCCACAGAGCGTCAGACTGGCTGACCAATGATGCCGCGGAAGGCTGACCAAGGCCGAGGATAAGTAGGCTGTGGCGAACCAGAGCGTGGCAAAACCGCCTCCGAATCTCGTGAAGGCAATCGTCATGGAGGCTACGAAGAAGTAGCCGACTGCAATCGCCAATGATCGAGGAGCAACGGTCGTCATGTCCGCTGGATGAAGGTTTCACGTTGAATATGAGTTGGCGATCAAACCATTCTGGATTGAATCGAATTGCACGCGAACGTTGAGCTAGCGGGCAATATGTTCGCCGCAAAGCGCCGCTATCGACGACCGGATGTGCCCCCGCCAATGTCCGCTTCTCTTTATTAGTCGCCGCAAAATATGAGATCTCGTTGGCATCCAGAGGCTCGGCTGTTCTTGGCCGAAAGCGGACGGTCTGCTTCAAAGTCTGATTCTGGCATTTTCGGCCTCGCGCAGCCCCAATCCTACGCGCGGCTAGAATGCCAGTAATATGGCAGACCGCCTAATCCACGCATGCGTCACCCTTACGAAAGCCCTTCGCCTTCACGCTTGCCGCGCTTTGACGTTGCCACTACGCCTTTCCCATGGGTCTCGTCCGACGCTCAAGCGATGTCAGCGCCGCCGAAGTCGATCGCGCTCTGACGGCCGTTCAAGAGGGCAACCGGAACGCTCTCGCTGCGCTTTATCGGCTGACGGCGCCGAAGCTTTTTTCGGTCTGCCTGCGTATCTGTCGTGACTATCAAGCGGCGGAAGACACGTTGAACGAGGTGTATCTCAATGTCTGGCGACGACGCGTCGCGTTTGATCCCGCGCGCGGGACTGCAACGGCGTGGCTTTGCACCATTGCGCGAAGTCGCTCGATCGACTGGGTGAGGCGCCATGGTCGGCCAATGGAATCCGATCTTGCGCTAGCCGATGTTCCCGATCCGCATCCGAGCCCGGAAGACAGCGCTGCCGCGGCACAAGAGACGAACCGGCTGCATTTGTGTTTGGAAAAGCTCAAACCCGTCCAGCGAAATGCCATCCGGACGGCTTTTTTCGAGGGCGTGACCTACGCCGAGCTCGCCGAGCGCCAGAACGTTCCCTTGGGCACGATGAAGACTTGGGTTCGCCGTGGCCTGCTGAAGCTAAAGGATTGCCTCGATGGCCGATGATCTGCGTCCGGACAGCGTTCTCGCCGCGGAATTGGCGCTTGGGCTCCTGGAAGGCGACGAGTTGTTCGATGCCCAACGTCGATCGCGCGATGACCTTGATTTCGCCAATGAGGTCGAGCGCTGGCAGCGTCATTTTGCAACTTGGTTTGGACAAGTGCCTGATGCAGAGCTACCGGCGGACGGTTACGATCGGCTGCTCCGGCTTGCCGATCCGTCCGCAGCAAACGACAACCCGGCTCGGCCCTGGAAGATTGCAACCGGCCTGTCGGGCGCGCTCGCGGCGGGCCTTGCGCTCCTGCTCCTCGTCCGGCAACCAATCCGAACGGATGTCCCACCGGCCGCGACGCCGAGCGCTGTCGTCGCCGCGGCACTCACGGCGCAAGACGGCGTCACGAAGATGCCGGCGGTCATTGATGTCACAACCCATCGACTGCGGATGCCGGCCGGTCTTGACGTCCCGACGGGCAGATCCGCGCAACTCTGGGTGATCGTCGGGGAGGCCAGCCCCGAGCCGATCGGTATTCTGGCGCCGTCCGCAGAAGGGATGTCGGCGACGATCCCGAGTACTGTCACCTTGCCCGCGGGATCGGTTCTGGCGATTTCAATCGAACCAGCGGGCGGTTCGCCGACGGGCCGGCCGACCGGGCCGGTCGTTGCGAGCGGTACGCTCACCCCGGTTTAATTTTCTCGACAAGTGCATCCGTCGAATGGGACGCCCCGTATCCTCTCCTGAGCTGCCCGTCGGCTCGCTGACAAAGGGAGAAGATCCATGAACGTTCGTTTGAAACTCGCCGCGCTTTCGGTTCTCGCGATTTCGCTTTCCGCGCCCACGATTGCCGCCAACCCGATGGTCGGTGGAGCCGCCATGTATCCCACGAAAACGATCGTTCAGAACGCGGTCAATTCGAAGGATCACACGACGCTGGTGGCCGCGATCAAGGCTGCGGGATTGGTGGATACGCTCAACTCCGCCGGCCCCTTCACCGTCTTTGCGCCGACCAACGCGGCGTTCGCCAAGTTGCCGGCCGGGACCGTCGAAACGTTGGTGAAGCCGGAGAACAAGGCGCAATTGACGTCGATCCTGACCTATCACGTCGTTACGGGACGGCTAACTGCCGGCCAGATCCAGGCGATGGCGGCCAAGCATGGCGGTACGGCCACGCTCACCACGGTTCAGGGTGAAAAGCTGCAAGTCAAAAAGGGCAGCGGCTACTGGTGGGTCATCGACGCAAAAGGCGGCAAGGCCAAGATCACCATCGCCAACGTCATGCAGTCCAATGGCGTCATCCACGTCATCGACAGCGTCCTCATGCCGTAGCGTTCAATGGCCAACGATTGCCCCCGTTGGCCATGCCGGGCGGGCACCTCCTCCCGCCCGGCACTTATCGGTGCAGGTCGTGCCGAGACGGACTTTGTCAGAGATTGGCCGAAAGCGGACCGTTTTCTTTCGGGAAGCTGAGTGGCATTTCCTGCCGTTCGTTCAGGAAATTGTTGAATGGCCGAAAGCGCCCCATGGCAGTCATTAGCTGAGCCATGCGCACCTTTAATCGGCTGTCTCAGTTGAAATCCATACATCCGCACGCTTGAGGCGCCGATGAAGCCGGTCGATAATAGCTCGGACGGCCGGAACTGCCCCTCGCCCCGGTGGCATCACAGAATAAAAAGGGACCTCGGGGGTTCGCCAATCGCCAAGTATCTGCTGAAGCTTGCCCTCGCTAACTAAGGGCGAAGCCAGGAACAGCGGTAGAAGCGCAATGCCGACGCCCGCCGAAAGCAGCATTGCGAGTTGCGCTTCTGGATCGTTAGCAACCGCCCGCACAGGCCCCGAAATTGTAATCGACTCTGTATCTCTCACGAGGTGCCAATCAGGTGCGGCAGGCGAAGCCAGCGTGAAGCGCCCAAGAGAGTTTAAGTCGTCGATCCCGATAGGTTCCACTTCGGCCGGCAAGAACAGGCCGGTCTGAACCGAACCTAAGCGTCGGACCACGAGTTCGGGATTTGTCGGAACCACTACCCAGATCGAAATATCGAAGGCGCCTCGAAGTGGATCTTGAGGCTCCTGATTGAGAATGAGCTCAACTCTCAGTTCAGGAAATTGCCTGACAAGGTTACCCAGCTCTGGAGCAATCATTCGCTGGCCGAATAAGCGCGGCGAACTCACACGGACTAGACCTCGTGGCTCGCTCACAGCAGCTTCCGCCGCGCTAAGTGCTGCGATGGTCGCAAGGCGAGCCTGCTCGGCCGGACCCTGCAACGTCTCTCCGAGAGCAGTTAACCTGAGCCGGCCCGCCGCGCGGTCAAACAATCGACCGCCAACGCTAGCCTCAAGTCGCGCCAGCCTCCTACTTACGGTTGCTTTTGGCAGCCGCATCTCTCGGGCAGCGGCCGCCAAGCTGCTTGCGTTCGCAACAAGACCAAAAATGCGAAGATCGTCAGCATTCACGAGGTCGTTCCATTTTCGAGACGAACTGTTTCGATTAGCTCTGCTACCTGAACGCTTCCTGATGATGCAAACGAAGATTGATCGTTACGGGAGCTGACCACCATGAATGAGCTAGCGAAGGCCCCACGTCTGAAATCCGAGAACGCAATCTTCCTTCCGATCGATTACATGCATGGGTTGATGAGTGCATGCCGGTCGATCGATCCCGGTCTATTGAAGAACAATGCGCTCGCCTTGGCCAAGGTCGCCAAGCTCTTCAACCTCCCAGTACTGGGAACCGGCGATCGCTCAGGACGCACTTACCTGGGGGCAGAAATGGAGGAGCTCGAGCAGTTCTTTCCAGCAATGGAGTTCATCAATCGCTCGACGGTCGGCGCATGGGACGCACCAGGTTATGCCGATTGGGTGCGAAATACAGGCAGGCGGCAGTTGATCATGGCCGGGATCACAACTGAGCAGTGTGTCACCTTCACTGCCCAGCCGGCGCTCGCTGAAGGATATCAGGTCTATGTCGTACTGGACGCTTCAGCCTCGCTCGACGATCGAGCCGAACGCGCAGCCGTTGCAAGACTCACTGCATTGGGGGCGGTAGTCACGACGTGGTCACCCCTTGCGGCGGAACTTCTGGGAGATTTTGCAAGACCCGAGGCAGCTGGGCTGATCAAGATATACTCAGAGCATCAGGGGAGCCTGCGAATGGTGGAGGATGCGTTCCGTGTGGCCACCTCAGCTGTCATTGCTGACGTCGGTGCCGAGAACGCTCGGCAGGCAACATACGAGCAGGCTCGAAGCTAGCCATAATTCAGTTGCCGCTACCTGATTTGCGGCATCTATCATGCGATCTAACTGTGCGTCTGATGTCGGCTTCCCACCCAGTCCGGCCGTAACTCGTCAGGGAACCGATAAGCTCGCCAGATGTCGCGACCTGGCCGAAAGCGGACGGTCCGCTTTTCGGGTTGGCCAGGCGCCATTCCTGCCGTTCGTTCAGAATAACGGCGAATCGCTGAATCCGACCCATTTCGGCCATTAGGAATGGCCTTGGGGGGGCGGGGGAGGTGTGAAAGTTGAGAACCCTGGGGAGCTGGACTCCGACCGCCCCCCCTCCAATTCATAAATCGCGACTTTTGCTCTCGCTGTTCGCCACTTTTCTAATTGTCTGGGACGGCGCTGCCCAACGCTGAAATTTTTGGTAGCGTCAGCGAATGGTCATGCCCGAAATACTGGAGTTGAAAGACGCTCTCGTCGGCGAAATCGCAGAGGTTGGGGACTGGATAGTCGCCAATTTGGAGACCTCGATTGCCTGGCCTGTCACCTATCAAAAGCAGGACTTTGACGGTCGGACTTTCTTCCTCATTCCACTTGCCAACGACCATTATCCGGCGGTCGCCCTCAAGCGGGGCGAGGATAAGCTCAATGACGCGAAATCCGCGATCCTCAGATTTACCAGTGCAATGTCGTGGGTCGAAAGCTCGGGCGCGATCGTCGTTGGTTTCACCGGGGGTAGGCGACCAGTTCCCCTGCGTCGCGAAAAGTCATTCGGTCATACCATCACGCGCGACCTGAACCTTACAGATTTGGCTGAGGGATTGGATGAGAGGCAGGGCCTCGCTCTGGCTTTGATGCGGGAAGGACGTGGACTCACCCATCCGGCATACGCCTTCTTGTCGTTCTATCGCGTACTGGAGGCAGCCATGCCGGACGGAAAAGTCCGAAAGCAGTGGCAAACGGACAACATTGACGCGATCATGGACCGGCAGGGGCTGGAAGCCCTTGAGGAACTAAAGAAGGCCGGCATCAAAGATGTCGGAGGCCACCTCTATAAATCGGGACGCATGGCAATCGCCCATGCCCAATCCGATCCCATCATCAATCCAGACGATGCGTCCGATTTTGATCGAATTGCTGGCGAGCTTCCTGTGATGAGAGGCCTCGCGGAGCTGGCGATCGAGAGGGTGCTCGGCGTCAAAACTCGGAGCACGATTTTCAGGGAGCACCTCTATGAGCTTGCCGGGTTCAAGGCGCTCATTGGAGCCGAAAGGTGTGCATCAATCGATTCAGGCGAAATAGGCAGAGCTGGAGAAGGTATCGAATTACCGCTGATTGATGTCGAACTCCGCCGCAAGGAGCCGTTCCCGCCTTTGCATGGCATGCGTCCGGTTGAGGCCCATCAGGAGAATAGGAGGCTGGAACTCTGGTATCGATCAGCAGACGATCTGGTGGACATGCGATTTGCTCTCGACTTTGCCGAGGAGCGGCTGACATTCGATTGGATGAACGACATCCGGGCGGGCGATGATGGGTCTGCGAGGGCCGCGGAAAATGCAGCAGCCCTCAATCGGTTCATTCTGGAATATGTCGGGAACGGTGAGCTGCATATCTTTAATAGCGATGATCGCTCCCTGCTTTCCCGGGTCGATGCGTTCATCCCCTGCAATTACTGGGCCGACCATGACGGCCTGAACAAAAAAATCGAAGATTGGAATGCCGAGGCTGCCCGTAGAAAAGAGGCCGGACTCTGAACCAGCGCTCATCAGGGGAAGGCGGGAACCGTCAAGCAAAGCGGCAGGGCACCTCCACGATCGGGCCGCTCATCCGCTATTCCGGCAAGGGCATTTTCAGTCACGGCGAATGGCAAAAGGAGGGAGACGGGCAATATGAGTCCGCTCGCATTCTCAGGGCCGCATGGCGATGGAGGCGGCGTTCCTTTTTCCGTCAGCTCAAGACATCGATGCGTCCCCCGGGCTATGGTCGGTCGCTGGTTCTGATTGAGGGGCTGCCTAGGTCGTCGGTCCTGCTCCTCAGCTATGCTGCCGAGATGTATCTCAAGAGCGGCGCCCTCAGAGCCTATGGGCATTGCCCTCAGGCACTATTCAAGCGCGACCTCAGGAAACGCTTTCGACATAAGCTGATCGTCCTGGCAGAGGAGGTGGAGTTTCCGCTGGACGACAAGGCCCGCAATCATCTGCAGTTGATGACCGATTTCATCGAGGAGGATGCCCGCTATCCGATCACCCCTCAGGAAGGGGGCGAATATACCCGGCAATGGAACGCCCGGACAGCGGCCGCGCAGGACGACAATGCGTTCCGGGAGTATTGCGCCCTCGTGAAAGCGATCGACAAGCATGTCAGCCGGATCGACCAAGACTCGAGCAATCCGTCTGTTTTTCAGGGCCAGAGCATCGGAGCTGACGGCTTTCTGGTTCAAAGGATCGGCGGAAACCTCACCCCGCGAGTGACCTACAGACCAAGCAGCAGCCTGATCGAGGCCGGCGAGACATCCCCGGCAGACATCAAGGCGCTGTTGGATCCAGACAGGCATGAAATCCTGCTCCATTATTGGGATGAATCCGTGATCATCGAGGATCAGCCGAGGGCCGGAAAGACAATCGTCCATCCTCCGAAAATAACGGCATAGGCGGGCGCGATATGTGCAACCTCTATCGACTGTCGAAAGGCCCTGCCGAAATCGCCAAGCTCTTTGCGGCCCGAACCGATCCTCCGGGCAATGCCGGCGAGATGGTCTATCCGGTTATCCCGAGCTGGTCGTCGCGGAAGGTCGCGTCCGGCAAATGACATGGGGCTTCCCGCTCGCCATGAAGGGCAAGAGCGGCCAGCCGCTTAAGCCAAAGCCTGTCAACAATGCCCGGACCGGCAAGCTAGACGGCGGGTTTTGGCGACCGAGCTTCCAAGCCCGCCGATGCCTAATCCCGGTGACGGAGTTTGCCAAAGCCGAAGGCGAAAGAGGGGCGATAACGCGGACTTGATTCGCGTTGCCGGACGACGGAGCCCTCGCGGTCGCAGGGATATGGCGGGAAACGGTGGAATGGGGTCCGGCCTATTCCATGGTGATGACCGAGGCTTGCGCCCAAGTCGCCGGAGTCCATGACCGAATGCCTGTTATCCTCCGTCATGAGACTTGGCCGGATTGGCTCGACAGTCCGCCCGATGATGCGCGGCTCCTATGCCAACCGTATCCCGCCGACGTGACCATCCGCCAAACCGCCAACCCGCGGGTTAGGCGTTAATGGCCGCAATGGGTGGAAAGCTGCCGCTGGTAGGCAATGCGATCGATGGTTATGGAACTCGCTACGCAAGTTTAATGTCCGGACGAGGGGTCAACTCTCATCGGCGCCTGTGCATCCCGCTCCAGTGCTGCGTTGAGCTGGTCGGGATCAAACACGAGCATACGCGTCGATCCAAGGCTGTTCACGTAGATATAGGCTGCCGTGCGGCGATAGCCGGTGTGGCTCCCTGCAAGTATCTCGACTTCGTCGATCTCGACGTCGTAGGTGCCAGCAGGCAGTTCGCCGACATCACTGTTCAAGCTGAACGGACTGCGGAAGGTGATCGTCGACTTAGTTGTTCGCATGCGATTGGTGTCCTGCGACAATCGGCATCGAATTCCGACTTCCGACCGGCCCGGTTGATCGCTTCGCGGCAGCAATTGCGTCTTTCAAGTTTGAATAGCGATAACCACCCCAGTCGAATACTGTCAGTTGCACCGGCACGATGCCGTAACGCTGCAACTCGTCCGGCGGAGGCGATGGAAGCGGGGCGATCGGTCCGCCTTCATTTTCCCAAACGTCAACTTCCACGTTCAGAAGCGATAGAGCTGATTTTGCGCTTGTCACTTTATCGGCCTGACGCGACGCCATCTCCTCCTTAGAAGTGAAGAACATGCGAAAGTGGCGCAGCGGGGACATGATTTCCTCAAGCAAAGGCGACAAGCAGACCCGCTGCCACGAACATCATGGTCAGCGTTGCGGGCCACATAATCTGGGCCCAGGTTGCTCGAAAGGTGTGGGGGATCATTCTTAAGATCCTTGATTACGGCGAACGGACGGAGGTTTCCCTCCGCCCGACCCCCCGAGACTAAGCTATCTGAAGCCCAACTGCACAAGCATTGCCATTGGCATCCTTGCCATTTTCATAGCTCAGCCGCTGTTCAACAGCCGGGTCAGTCTTGCTGTCCCATTTCAGAGCGCTGCGATCGAAGCGCAACGGATTTCCACCCTTTTCAGGCTGGATCATGCCAGAGCCCTTGACGGCGTCGAATGTGGTGATCTTGCCATAATTGGCCATGATTAATTCCTTCTGGGTGGAACGTGCCGAAATGGCCGCTCCCAGCTAGGAGACGTCCACGAAGGAGAAAGGGTTGGTAAAGTCCTTGGACCGTCGAAAATCGACTGGTAGCTACTGTTATATTGGTGATGACTTCAGCGATTGTAAGGCCATACAGGAAATAAACCCGAGGTCGATCGCGAATGTCCGCAATGGGTCGAAAGCGGACATTCTCGCCATCCTGAACGAATGACCTTTCTCGGAACCCACAATCCGAGCCACAACCGACCGAGAAGGGCGCAAAGCGGCTATACGGCTAATGACCGCAATGGGTGGAAAGCGGACATTCGATGCAGCGGCAAACCCTGCCGCTTAATCACTTGCCTGCGGGATCGGCGACCGCCTCATTCCCGATAAACCCGAAGTTTTTGAAATCGCCGCGCGCCGTTGCAAACATTATCACAGCGAGCAAGCTGGAGTATCGTTTGTCAAAGTCTCTAACGTTGGTTTGACCTCTCGATGGATCGAAGACGATTGTCTGTCCCGATACTCTAAGGGCTGACCCCGGCGCTAACCCGCTGTGCCGCTCCAATGCCTGAGCGTAGAGTTCTAAGCTGGCGAAGCTATTTCTATCCGGAAAGTTCTTCAGAAGTCCGCGCTTCTTCACCTCCGCTGTCGCACTTTCGAGCATTTGTGGGCGCAATATTTCGCCTTCGTAATCCGAATACGCCTTCTGCATGCTGCCATCGGCAAAGCTCACGATCTCGTGCTCAACCGCTTGGCGAATGCACGGAAAATGCTCCTTCCGCGCGCCAGCAGCGGACGTAATCACAATCTCGATGCTTTGAAGGTAGTCCTCATATTTTACGGTAAAGCCACCTCTGCTTAGTCCGCACTCAACTAGGCGCTGCTCAATCACTTGCTCGTGTGCTGAGGGCGGGGTGGCGGCCATCGTCATGCCAAGCAACCTGCTCTACTACAGCAATGACCGCAATGGGTCGGTTGCCGACTCTAGCTTTGAATATCCGGCCATCGAAGCGGCGCAAAAGTCTTGGTAGATCGATCACTAGCATGGGCCTATCTCACGAACACGAAGTCGGGCTGAACCTGAGGAGCTCCGAATGAAGCAACCTGAAACAGATGAGGTCTTCCGCAGGCGATTTTTTTATGCGTGCAACCTCGCATTTAAAAATATGACCCCCGAGGCGCAGGAGCATGTTCTGAAAACTGCTACTTTGTCCGAATTCCTTCTTGAGCTCGCGCAGTGGATACCGATTGGTACCCAAGAGCCGGACGAAGAACCGGGCAAGCTGACCAAGAGTGATAAGCTCGACTGCTGACACTACCGAACGACCGCAAATGGCCGAGAGCGGACGGTCTGCTTTTCGATAAGCGACGCATATTAGCGGACAACTACGTAGCAAGGCTGTCTGTCGAGTTAGACATATAAGCGAGATTCCAGGCCCACCGCCGCCAAGCGCAACCTGCATAGGCGAGCTTAAATAAAGGGCTTCCACATCACAAACCACGCGCCGGCGCTGCCAACGACAACGATCGTTGCGCTCGTCGCGAGCAGCGCGGTCACTCCGTACCGCGCAACCTTGTTAGGTCGCTCTAGAGCTCGAAGGTAGGCTTCGGCTATGGCCAGCGGTAACAGCGAATTACCGAACGCGATGAAGAAGTCGAAGGGGCCATCCATGGACGGGCCGATGCCCACTCCGCCTGTCGCAATCCCCCAAACCATGTATCCCACTCTCATGAACCACACCGCACTCGCGACCGCAAAGAGCCGCAACGCCCATCGCCTGTGCTGTGCATAGTTTCTGGCCCTAGCCGATCGCCAGGCCAAGCCAGCAAAGGTCAGCATTGCGACAGCGTCTGCTGAAATGCCGACAGCACCAATGGTCGACAGGTAGGTCCCTCGCCCCCATACGAGCCAGAGGCCGCCAACGGCGAGTATCATTGCCGTGACCATGTAGATGCGGCCGATCCAACGATGCACTGACGGTGCTCGAATCCGGATTGCGGGCACGAGTTGTATCACACCTCCCGCGGTGATCACGGCGGCCAAGAGTACATGCATGGCGAAGAACAGGTTCCCAATCGTATCGCCGACCTTGAAACCGTCGATCAAGGGCTTGGCGTTCCAGTGAGCCCACTCGCCGCGAAGGGTCGTTGGATAGTAGAAAGCCAAAATGAAGGTCAGAAAAAGTCCCTGACCCGTAGCGATGGCGGCAAAGCAACCCTGCGCCGCGCGCTTGATCCACCGGAGTGACCTTGCATTTTCATCAGACGGCGATTGGGATGGCATCGAAAGCGAATCTGATGGTTTTTTCACGGGCAGCTCCTTGTGCCTAGCAGAGGCCCCTGTATTATCCGGGTATCACACCGAAGCGATGATCGTGGGAGACATAGGCATGATCGCAGGTTGCATGGTTCCCGAGGAATGGTCGGCGCAGAATGCATCAGAGCGGACCGCCCGCGCGCTGGGAGCGATCGGCTATGTTATTTTCGGGATGGTCGCATCGGCACGGCGCCGACGGGCTAAAAATCCCCGGCCGTCCCTAATTCTGAGGGTTGAACGCGAACTATTGGCATCGCTGTCCATTGGCTCGCCGACAATTGTCGAAGTTGCGTCTGCGATAGGCTGCACACGGCAGACCCTCTATCGGCAGTTGAAAGCGTTGGGCACCAGTTTCGATGAAATCCGCACTGATCTGCTGCGCCGACATGCCCTTAACCTGCTTCAAGTGGAGCGGCTCTCGATTAAAGAAGTGTCGTATCGGCTCGGGTTTTCGGAAGCAGCTGCCTTCTCGCGGGCGTTTAAGCGCTGGACCGGAACATGCCCCACCAAAGCTTCACGCCAGCAGTCTCGCCAACAGTCGTAATGCGAATGCGCTGTTCTTGAATGCGTCGGGAAGTGGCCGATAGCTGACTGTCTGCTTCTGAACTCGAAATTAGGAAAAGCTGCCGTTGTGTAGCCCACCGTCGGACCAATTTCGTTTCCCGCCGAGACGACGCTGGACGCTAGCTGTTTTTGCGTTCGAGGAAACATTTTCACTGGCCGCCCATGGACCTTTGCTTGGGCACAGCGCCAATCCACGTCTTGATCTGTCCGCTCACACGATCGAGTACGATTTTGGTTCGCGAACTTGTCGCCCGAATTGAATGTCTGTAGGAACAAAAAGGGAAAACCGATTCATTTGGAGGAAGCTCCTCGTCATGTTAGCGACTGCGTCTTCTCGCCGTTTTATTGATGCTCTAGTCAATGAGCTCAGTATCAGCGACACACGTTACGAACAGGCCAATGAAAGCTATCAGTCCCTCGGACGCTGGCTGAACCGTCCTGAATCAGCGATCACGCAATTTGCTCCGGCGGTCTACGTTCAGGGCTCGTTCGGCCTCGGCACCGTGATCAAGCCGCTCAACCTCGACGAAGAATATGACATCGACGCGGTCTGCGAGCTCAAGGGTCTTACCAAGGCCGATCTGACCCAAGAACGCCTCAAGATTCTGCTCGGCCGCGAAATCGATGCCTATCGCAGGTCCAAGGGCATGGTGAAGCCGTTGCGCGAAGGGCGCCGCTGCTGGACGCTTAACTATGCCGACGGCGCGCAGTTTCACATGGACATCGTTCCGGCGCTGCCGAACGACCAATACGTCCGCAAGATGCTCGAAGCGCGGAGCTTGGACGCGCAATGGTCCGGCACGGCGATTGCGATCACCGATAACGAGCGTTTGGACTATCAAACCCTGACAGAAGACTGGCCGCGCTCGAACCCGAAAGGCTATCTCGAATGGTTCAAGTCGCGCATGATCGTCATGCTCAACGAACGTAAGAAACGGCTTGCCAAGTCGATCAGCGCAAGCGTTGAGGACATCCCCGACTATCGCGTACAAACGCCGCTCCAGGCGGCGATCATGATCCTGAAACGCCACCGCGACATCATGTTTCAGAAGGACGAGATCAACTGCTCGCCGATCTCCATCATCATCACGACGCTGGCGGCGCACGCCTATGCGGGTGAGGAGGAGATTGCCGACGCGTTGCTCTCGATCCTGTCGGGAATGGATCGCTATATCGATCGCGACCGGGACAACACGGCGATCATCCGAAATCCGAGCGACCCTGTGGAGAACTTCGCCGACAAATGGGCCGAGTTTCCCGAACGCGAGCGCTCCTTCTACCAGTGGCTGCGACAGGCGCGTGACGACTTTGCCAAGGTGGCCGGCATGGACAGCGCGCAGATGATCATGGAAACGCTCTCCCCGCATGTCGGTGTTGAGCTGGCGAAACGAGCCAAGGACCGCTCGTCTGGCGGTCTGAGATCATCGATGCTGCGCGGCGCGGTGGCCGCGTCAGCGGGCGCTGCCGCGCCCTCGTTCGCTGCGACTCCGCGCGTGCCGAGCAAGCCGAAGGGCTTTGCATGATTTGGTGGACTTCGCTGCCTAGCCGGGCGCGAAGCGAACGCCTTGCCATCGCCGAACTCGAGGATCGCTGCGCTTGGTTGGACAAGGTAAGCTGGCGTCTGACCAAGGACCTTACCTTGTGCGCCGATTTCGAAATCGATCGCAACGGTAAGGGCATTCCGCTCACCATCGCCTATCCCAGCTTCTTTCCCGACATGCCGCCGCAGGTTAGGCCGCGGGAGAAAGTGCGGCTTTCGGGGCACCAATATGGCGCGGGCGGCGAACTGTGCCTCGAATACCGACCGGACAACTGGGACCCGTCCTATACCGGTGCCATGATGATCGAAAGCGCCTTTCGCCTGCTTGCAGGAGAGACCGGGCCGCCTGGCGAAGAGGCGGGAGTTCCCGACGCGCACCGCACGACGCTCGGCCAGGACATCCGCAACACGAACCTGCGCTTCGTGCTGCCCGAAGATGCGCGCGGGGCGCTTGCCAAAATCCCTTTGGCCAAAATTGTCGACGCCGAGATCGTCGAGCATTTCGCCGCGGAACGCTGGTTGGCGCATCCGTGGCGCATCGGAAGCGAGGGTGAATACTGGGACGCTGCCGGGCGCATGCCGAAATTCCGGATCCGCAAGGGGGTCTTTGTTCGGCTCGACGCCTCGTTCATCCGCAAGGTGAAAGCCGAGTACGACTTCGTTGATGCGATCATCTCGGTCGCGGGCCGCGCGGACCTGTCCGAGAGGCTCGTGCAATCAGCCGACGAACTTGTCGTGATCGTAGAATGCGACGGCACCGTCAAAATGATGTCGCTCAGCGCGGGAGAGGGCCGAAGGAGCGTCTACGACTATCGGACCGTCTGCGCCCCGAATGCCGCCGACCGGCTGCCGCAGGCCTACAAAAGGCTCGCCCAAGCATCCGTCGCGGTCGTCGGGTGCGGTTCGGCAGGCTCGAAGATCGCAGCGTCGCTTGCACGCGCGGGGGTGGGCAGGTTCGTGCTGGTCGATGGCGATGTCCTCTTTGCCGAAAATCTCGTGCGCAACGACCTCGACTGGACGGCGGTTGGTCTCAATAAGCCCGACGCGGTAAAAGCAAGGATAGTCGAGCTAAATCCGTCCGCCGCGGTTCGCTCGTTCCGCGTCGGGTTGGGGACTCAGGAAAGTTCGACGCAGACCGATGCGGCGCTGGTCGCCATCGGCGGCTGCGATGTCATCATAGACGCTACGGCGGAGCCGCAGGTCTTCAATCTCTGCGCCGCGGCGGCGCGTAACGAGAAGAAGACGCTTGTCTGGGGCGAAGTGTTCGCCGGCGGGATCGGCGGCCTCATCGCTCGGCTTCATCCGAACCGCGATCCGATTCCCCACGCCGCGCGCAGGCAGATCCATCAATGGTGCGACGATCGCGGGGTAGATCCGCCGCCCGGCAGCGCTGTGCAATATCGGCTCGACCTGCCGGATGGGGCACCCCCGGTCATTGCGGACGACGCCGACGTCACCGTCATAGCCAGCCATATGTCGCGCATGGTGCTCGACGCGCTAACCTCTGAGGAAACACACTATCCGCAGTCGGCCTACGCGATCGGCCTAAAGACGGGTTGGATTTTCGAAGCGCCATTCGATACCTGGCCCATCTCGCTGGTACCCGAAGGTGAATGGGGCCCGGAACGGGATGCAAATCTGACTGAGGAGCTTGAGGCCCTTGCGAGCGAGTTGTTTCCCGGGGCCGAAGATGCCGGCAAGAAATCATGAGGGTCGCGTTTCCCAAGCCGCTTCGTAAGCGACTGCGGCGCGAGCTCGCGCGAGCCGGGCGCGTCGAGATCGGCGGCGTTCTCATGGCTGAACAGCTTGCTCCCGGGGAGTTTCGGCTGGTCGATTTCACCGTTGACAGGCAGCAGGGCAGCGCGGCGCATTTCGTGCGCTCGGTCGAGGAACATCAACGCGCGCTTGAGGAGTTCTTCGAGCGAACCGGACACGACTACGCGCGCTTCAACTACATTGGCGAATGGCATTCCCATCCCAATCATTCGCCTGTACCGAGCCGCGAAGATGTGGCCTCAATGGAGAGTCTCGTGCACGGCGAACGCGATATTCCGTTCGCCTTGCTGATGATCTTTCGCACAAGATGGTGCGGTCTCGCGCTGAGCGCGACGCTGTTCGAGCGGACCGGCCCGCCGCGACCGGTATCGGTGAATCCGCGCAAAGGGAGATAAAGAGAAAACCCATGGCGGAGACGGCAAGGAAGGCGAAGAGGACTAGCATCCCTGCAAAGGTGCGATCTGCCCTGTGGGCGCGCGCTGCCGGGCGGTGCGAGTATCGTGGATGCAACGTCGATCTAGTGGGAGATTTGATCGCGGGCAAAGAAGACGGGCTCTATGGCTTCATCGCGCATATCGTCGCCGACGCGCCCGGCGGTCCGCGCGGCGATCCGGTCCGCTCGCCCCTGCTAGCCAAGGAGCTTTCCAATCTGATGCTGATGTGCGCGCGCCATCACAAGCTCATCGACAGTGACGCCGAAACCGAGCATCCCGAAGAACTGCTGGTGGGGATGAAGAAGGCGCATGAGGAGCGCATCGAAACCAATACCGGCATCGACGAAGAGCGCGCCTCACATGTCATTCGCTTCGGCGCGACCATCGCCAGCAGCGAAGCGCTTGTCTCGACACAGGCGATCTTCGCGGCAATGATGCCCGAGCGCCACCCTGCGATGCGCCAGACGATCGACTTGGAGATGCTCAACCAGGCCTATCGCGACAATGAGCCCGAATACTGGACGCTGCAGCGCCGAAATCTCGACCGGCTCTTCGTGGAGAAGGTTGGTGGAAGGATCGAGCGACAAGAAATACGGCATCTGAGCGTCTTCGCGCTGGCTCCGCAACCCTTGCTGATCGAACTTGGCCGACTGCTTTATGACATCGTTCCGACGACCGTCCATCAGTTGCACCGGGAGCCGCCGACTTGGCAATGGCAGCGCGACAAGCCGGTGTTGGAGTTCGTTCGCGGCGAACCGACCGAGGGCGCGGACGGCGAGATCGCCTTGAAGCTCGCGGTGAGCGCGACGGTGACCGACCAGCGAATCTACGACGTCCTGGGTGAGAATGCCGCAATCTGGTCCTTGTCGATCGCTGAGCCGGGCAACGATGTGGTCCGCCAGCCCGAAGATCTTGTCGCGTTCCGCTCAGCCCTGCGCAAACTCTACAATGACATCAAGGCACGGCATGGCGAGGACACGGTGATCAACCTATTTCCAGCACTGCCCGTTTCCTTGGCCGTTGAGACCGGACGCGTCTGGATGCCGAAGGCGGATCTACCGCTACGTATTTACGATCAGACGCGCGGGGCGGGCTTTGTTGAAACGTTCACGGTCGGTGAGACCCATCGCGCAAAGTAGACGGTCGGGATCGTACGACTTGGCAGGCGGTTTGAGGTTGATCGATCCAGCTTTCGGGAATTCGACGAAAGTGATCGAGTGACCAATTTGGGCGCATTTCGGAAATTCGCGATCATCCTGAACGAATGGCCGGTTTCGGGTTGCGCGCGACCGCCCCGCGCCGGCGACCATGGGCGCATTCCAGACGCAACTGCAGCTTTAGTACTCAAATACCAAGACCCGTGGAGTGCACGTTGCTCCAGCCGATAGCCACTGCCTCGAAGAAACTGGTGACGGCTCGTGCGAGTCGGTCAGACCGCTACGCAGCAGGCGCCATCTGAACGACGTAACGGGATATTACCCGATTATTACCGAAGTTTTGATCCTCCGGCACATAAGCCATTGAAAACGCTGGTGACCCCTACGGGACTCGAACCCGTGTTTTCGCCGTGAGAGGGCGACGTCCTGGACCGCTAGACGAAGGGGCCTTGGCGGTGGCGGGCAAGATGGGCTTGCCCGCCCCGACAATCAAGCGACGCCGGCGACCGGCTCGCGGGCGCTATGACGGTCGAGCCAGGCGCGGGTCAGGCCCGCGATGCGCGGGGCCGACCGGCCGTCGCCGAACGGCATCGTCGGCCGCGCCATCGCTTCCAGCTCGCGGTGATCGCGGCGCAGCGCGCGGACCGTCGCGGCAATCGACTTGGGATCGGGTTCCAGCATCCGCGCGTTGCCGCTGGCCAGCGCTTCGGGCCGTTCGGTGCGGCGGCGCAGGACCAGCATCGGCACGCCCAGCGCGGGGGCCTCTTCCTGCATGCCGCCCGAATCGCTGATCAGCAAGTCGGCCCGCCGCATCGCTGTCACCAGCGCGTCGTGCGACAGCGGCGGCAGCACGCGGATCGCCTCCTGGCCGCGGACAAGCTCCGCCATCGCCTGCGCGACCGTCGGGTTGGGATGCAGAACGACGTCGATCGTCACGCCCCGATCGCCGGCGAGGTCGTTCAGCGCATCGGCCAGCCGGGCGAGGCCGTCGCCCCAGTTTTCGCGCCGGTGACAGGTCACCAGCAGCTGGAACTTGCGCTTGGGCAGCAGGCGAAACCGCTTTTTCAGCGGCAAGGGCCCGACCAGCGTTGCCAGCGCGTCGATGCCCGTGTTGCCGGTGACATGGACCTCGCCCGCCACGCCTTCGCGGCGCAAATTGGCGGCATTGCCTGCGGTCGGGGCGAACAGAAGATCGGCCAGCCGGTCGATCTGGACGCGGTTTTCTTCCTCGGGCCAGGGAAAGCGAGGATCATGGCTGCGCAGCCCCGCTTCGACATGGGCCAGGAACAGGCCCTGTTCGCGCGCGGCCAGCGCGCCGCCGAGCGCGCTCGACGTATCGCCCTGCACGATCACCATGTCGATCCCGCGGAGCGCCAGCACCCGCGTCATCGCGCTGCGGACGAGGTCGGCATGGATCGTCGGGTCAGGCAGGCCTTCGCAGCAAAGCGGCACGGAATCGAACCCGTCGAGGTCGTGCCCCGCCAGTTCCAGCCCGGGATGCTGCCCGGTGACGATCAGCAGCGGCTTCAGCCCCTGCGCGGCCAGCGCACGGGCAACCGGACTTAACTTGATGGCTTCGGGACGAGTCCCAATAACAAGCGCAATGGACGCGTGCGCCAAAATCCCCCCTCATTCGGCGGGATCAATTTGCGACAATCCAGTGAAGATTACAAGTCTTGCTGGTTAACGGAAATTATCTGCGTAGGCCTGGATCTTTAGCTTGACTGGTCCGGCGGGCACGATGTGGGTCTCAAGGCCCTTTTTCTCGGCGTAGGCCAGCGCTTCTTCCTTGCTGTCGAAAGAAATACGCAGCTGGGTATTGGTGTCGCCGCTTCCGGCCCAGCCGGTCAGCGGGTCGGGCCGCATCGGCTGCTGCCGTTCAAATTCCAGCGTCCAGCGGCCGGCCTTGGCCTTGCCCGACTGGGTGGTCTTGCGCTGTTCTTCGATGATGCGTGCGGTGGCCATGGGCGAGCGATTGGCGCAACTGGCTCGCAGAATCAAGAGTGGCCGGACGCGCGCTTGGTGCGCAGCGTCGGCGGGGCGGCGGCGGGATCGTCGGGCCAGGGGTGCTTGGGGTATCGGCCGCGCATTTCCTTGGCGACCTCGCGCCAGCTTCCGGCCCAGAAGGCGGGCAGGTCTTTGGTGGTTTGGATCGGGCGATGCGCGGGGCTGGTGATCGCCAGCGTCAGCGGCACGCGGCCCCCGGCGACGGTCGGATGATCCTTAAGGCCATAGAGCGCCTGCGCGCGCACTTCGACGGTCGGGCCACCGGTTGCGGCATAGTCGATCGGGTGCGACGATCCGGCGGGCGAGTGGAAATGGGTCGGGGCGAGTTTGTCGACCGCGCGGCTGCCTTCGTACCCGAGCAGGCCGTCGAGGGCACTCCGCAGCGCGCCGGCGTCGATGGCGTCAAGACGTCGCTTGCCCGCCACCAACGGTGCGAGCCAGTCGTCGAGGCTGGCGATAAGCGCAGTGTCCGAAAGGTCGGCGATGCTGCCGTCATGCTGCGCGGCGAAGGCGGCGCGCTGGAGCAAGGCGTTCGCGCTTTCGCTCCACGGCAGGATCGACAGGCCGTGGCGTCGCACCGCGTCGACGAGGCCGCGCTCAACCGCTGGCTGGTTGGGCCTGGGGTCGGGCGCGCTCGACAGGCGGATGGCCCCGAGGCGCTTGCCCTTGGTCGCGCTGATCGCCGCGGTGGCGGGGTCGAACCGAACGTCGGTGAAAGCCTCGATGCGGTTCCCGTAAAGCGCTTCGATATCGCTCCACGCGATCGGCGCGGCGGACATGATGCGCGCGCCTGAGGCTGCCCCCGCGACCTCGGCGACGGCGAGCCATTCGCTGCTGGCGAGCGGCGAGGCGGGGTCGAGGCGGAAGCCGCGCCCGCCGACCGACTGCCACTGCTCTCCGCTGGCATCGCGACGGCGCGACAGGCGATCGGGGAAGGCGAGGGCGACGGCCTTGGCGAGGTCGTGGGACTGCCCGCTGCTGCCGCCCGCGCGCTTGGTCCAATTGTCGGCCATGCGCCGCGCGGCCGTGGCGCGGGGCGAGCGGTCGCCGCCCCACCGCCGCAGGCGCAGCTCGAGGTCGGCGTCGTTGCCGCCGATGCCGCGTTCGCTGAGCAACGCGGCCGCGTCCGCCGCCGCCTTGGCGAACCCCAGTCGCCCCGCCTCGATCATCATGTGCGCGAGGCGCGGCTCGAGCGGCCAGCCGGCGATGGCGCGGCCATGGTCGGTGAGGCGACCTTGGCAATCGAGCGCCGCCAGCCGCGTCAGCCGCTCGCGCGCCTCGGCCAGCGCGGGCACAGGCGGCGGGTCGAGGAAGGGCAGGCGGGCGGGATCCTGCTCGCCCCACAACAGGCAGGTCAGCAGCAGGCTCGACAGGTCGGCTTCCAAAATCTCGGGCGGGTCGTGGGCGGGCAGGGCGGCGGTCGCGGCCTCTTCCCACAGCCGGATCGCCACGCCCGGTGCCTGCCGCGCGGCGCGGCCCGCGCGCTGGGTGACGGCGGCGCGGCTGGCGCGTTCGGTGACGAGGCGGGTGAGCCCCGCACCGCGGTCGTAGCGCGGGCGTCGCGCAAGCCCGCTGTCGACGACGATGCGGACATGGTCGAGCGTCAGGCTGGTCTCGGCGATCGCGCTCGCCAGCACCAGCTTGCGCGTGCCGGGCGCGGGCGGGGCGAGGGCGGCACGCTGGGCGGCGGGATCGACCTGGCCGTGGAGGCGGTGGAGGACGACGTCGGCGGGAAGGTCGCCTAGCGCGGTCGCGGTGCGCTCGATCTCCGCCACGCCGGGCAGGAAGGCGAGGAGCGAGCCGTCATGCTCGGCCAGCGCCTTCTTGCAGGCCGCCGCCACCTGCGGTTCGATCTTCGCCGTCGCGTCGCGGCCGATGTGGTGGAGAGTGAGCGGGAAGGTCTTGCCCTCGCTTTCGATCCGCGGCGGATCGCCCATCAAACGCGCGAAGCGTTCGCCGTCGAGCGTCGCCGACATGGCGAGGAGCCTGAGGTCGGGCCGCAATCCCTCCGCCGCATCCAGCGTCAGCGCAAGCGCGAGGTCGCTGTCGAGGCTGCGTTCATGCACTTCGTCGAACAGTACCGCACTGACCCCGGCCAGTTCGGGATCGGCCTGCAGGCGCGCCAGGTAGACGCCATGGGTCATGGCGATGAGGCGGGTGGCCTTGCCGACCTTGCTGTCGAGACGCGTGGCATAGCCGACCGTCTCGCCCGCCGCCTCGCCCCGTTCGCGGGCGATATATTCCGCAGCCGACCGCGCGGCGAGCCGGCGCGGCACCAGCAGCAGCACCTGTCCCGCGCACCAAGGTTCGCCCAGCAGCGCGGGCGCGACCCGCGTCGTCTTGCCTGCGCCCGGCGGCGCGATCAGCAGCGCGCGCGGCCCGCCCCGCAGCGCACCGAGCAGGTCGGGCAGCACCTCGTCGATCGGCAGGGCGGGGCGGGAAACCATCGCACCGGCGCATGGCACAGGCGTGCGAATTTGTGCAACTGCGTACATCAGGCCCCTTTGCAGCCGCGCCTCCCTCCGCTAGCGCTTCGCCCATCATGACCGCGCTCGACATCTTCGTGTTGCTGCTACTGGGCGGCGGAGCCCTGGTCGGCTTCGTGCGCGGTTTCACCTATGAAGTGCTGTCGCTGGTCGCCTGGGTGGTCGGCATCGCGGCGCTCAAGCTGTTCCACACCCCGCTCGCCGAACGGCTGGTGGACAGCGTCGGCACCCCTGCGGGGGCGTCGGCGCTGGCCTTTGCGCTGCTGTTCCTGCCCGCCTTCATCGCGACCAAGCTGTTCGCCCGCGCGGTCGGGGGCAGGGCGCGGCGATCGCTCCTCGGCCCGTTCGACCGGCTGCTCGGCGGCGGGTTCGGGATGCTGAAGGGCCTGATCGGCGCGACGCTCTTCTTCCTGCTCGCCAACCTTGCGACCGACATGGTCTATGGCGGCGAGGCCAAGCGGCCCGAATGGATGACCGACAGCCGCACCTTCCCGCTTCTGAACGCCACCGGTCGCGCCATCGTCGACTGGGTCGAAACCCGCCAACATCCCGGAGTGAAATTGTGATCCGCCTGCATGACACCATGGCCCGCGAAAAGCGCGAGTTCGTGCCTGCCGACCCCAAGCGGATCACCCTCTATTGCTGCGGCCCGACCGTCTATGGCCGCGCCCATATCGGCAATGCCCGCCCGGCGGTGATCTTCGACCTGCTGCGCCGGGTGCTGGAACATGCCTATCCGGACGCCGAGGTGATCTACGCCCGCAACGTCACCGACGTCGACGACAAGATCATCGCTGCCGCTGAGGCTGAAGGTGTCGGCTATCGCGTCATCACAGAGCGCTACTACCAACATTATCTCGATGACATGGGTGCGTTAGGGGTCAACCCGCCGACGTTCGCTCCTCGAGCAACTGCGTACATTCCGCGGATGATCGATATGATCCAGCGCCTCATTGATGGCGGATACGCCTACGAGGCGGAGGGTCATGTTCTTTTCTCAGTGCCGAGCGACTCGGAATATGGAGCCTTATCGCGCCGCGACCGCGATGCAATTATCGCCGGTGCACGCGTCGAAGTTGCACCTTACAAACGCGATCCGTCGGACTTCGTACTGTGGAAGCCAGCTGGTGATTCCGCAGAGCAAGTCGCGCTCAGCTTTGAATCGCCATGGGGTCGTGGACGTCCCGGCTGGCACATCGAGTGCTCGGCAATGATCGAGGGTTTCGGTGATCGCCAAGATGCAGGACATGTTGAGACGATCGACATTCATGGCGGCGGGCTCGACCTCATCTTCCCGCACCACGAGAATGAGATCGCGCAGAGCCGCTGCGCGCATGGCGGCAAGCCGCTTGCCCGTTACTGGGTGCACAACGGCTTCGTCGACATGGGCGCGGAGAAAATGTCCAAGTCGCTCGGCAATGTCGTGACGCCCGAGGCGCTGCTGAAAGAGCATAAGGGCGAAGTGCTGCGCATGGCGCTGCTGTCGGCGCATTACCGCCAGCCGCTGCCGTGGACCGAAGTCGGCATCGCGCAGGCCAAGGCCACGCTCGACGGGCTCTACCGCAAGGCGGGCGATGCCGCGCCGGGCAAAGTCGATGCGGGGGTCGTCGAAGCCCTCTACGACGACCTCAACACGCCGCTGGCGCTGTCCCGGCTCGGCCAGATCGCCGAACCGGCGGTGCTCAAGGCCAGCGCCAACCTGCTCGGATTGCTCACCGAGAGCGAAGACGGCTGGTTCCGCGGCGACGGCGATGCCCGCATCGACGGGCTCGTCGATCAGCGCAACGCGGCCAAGAAGGCGCGCGATTTCGCCACCGCCGACCGCATCCGCGACGAGCTGAAGGCGGAAGGCATTTTGCTCGAAGACGGGCCGCAGGGCACGACTTGGCGCCGCGCATGATGCCTGCGTCATGCGCCCCATCACCGATCGTGCCGTGAGCGAGCCGCTCTACACGCGCGACATCCTCCGCCTTGCGGCGTCGATCCCCGGCATCGTGCCCTTCGCCGAGCTTCCAAACGCCGTCGACGTGCGCTCGCCGACCTGCGGCAGCCGGGTCGCGATGGTGGTCGAGACCGATGCCGACGGCCGCGTCACTGCGCTGAGGCAGGCGGTCGAGGCGTGCGCCTTCGGGCAGGCCGCCGCCGCGCTGGTCGGGCAATATGCAGAGGGGAACTCGCTCGCCGAAGCCCGATCCGCCGTCGACGCGGTCAGGGCCTGGCTCGGCGGAGCGGACGGCGAACCCTGGCCCGGCATGGCCGTGCTGGACCCTGCACGCAGCCGCAGCGGCCGCCACGGTGCAATCCTGCTTCCCTTCCGGGCCCTTGTCGCGGCATTAGAGGCGCAATGACCGCGCTCCTCCTCGCCGCCGCGACCGCCGCCGAAACCGCCAAGCAGACCGGCTTCATGCTCGAAGCCGGGGCCATCATGCTCGGCACCGCACTGGTGTTCGTCATGCTGTTCCGCAAGCTCGGGCTGGGCGCGACGCTGGGCTATATCGTCGGCGGGGCGCTGATTGGGCCGCAGCTGCTGGGGCTGGTCCGCGACCCGGAAGAAATGGCGGCGGTCAGCGAAATCGGCATCGCGCTGCTGCTGTTCATCGTCGGCCTTGAACTCCACCCCAGCCGCCTGTGGCGCTTGCGGCGCGACATCTTCGGGCTTGGCCTGGCGCAGGTCGTGCTGTCGGGCTTGGCGCTGAGCCTGTTCATCCACCTCGTGCTGCAGGTGACGCCCGAGGCCGCGCTGGCGATCGGCCTGCCGCTGGCGCTGTCGTCGACCGCGCAGGTACTGCCGATGCTCCGGTCGGAGGGGGCGCAGAACACGCCGCGCGGCGAGCGCATCTTCTCGGTCCTGCTGTTCCAGGACCTCAGCATCGTGCCGATGATCACCATCATCGCGGCGATGAGTCGGGTGCCGCCCGACCCGAGCCAGCCGACCGGCCTGACGCTGGCCGCCTACACCGTCGGCGCGATCGTCGGGCTGGTGCTGGTGGGGCGGTTCATCCTCAACCCGATGTTCCGGCTGATCGGCCGGCTCGGCGAGCGCGAGCTGTTCGTCGTCGCGGGCCTGTTCACGGTCATCGCGTCGGCGGCGCTGATGCATTTCCTCGGCCTGTCGGTCGCGCTGGGTGCGTTCGTCGCCGGCGTGGTGCTGGCCGAAAGCCCGTATCGCCACGAACTGGAAAGCGACGTCGAGCCGTTTCGCTCGATCCTGCTCGGCCTGTTCTTCCTGTCGGTGGGCATGCTGCTCGACCTCAAGGTGATTGCCGAGCGGCCGCTGTTCGTGGTCGGCATCGCGGCCGCCGTGATCGTGATCAAGGTGGCGATCATCGCGCTGATCGGACGGGTCGTGCGCCTTCCGTGGCGGCGCGGGGTGAGGGTCGGGCTGCTGCTCAGCCAGGCGGGCGAATTCGGCTTCGTCCTGTTTCCGCAGGCGGCGACGGCTGGCCTGATCCTGCCCGAAGCGGCATCGCTGTTCGGCGCGGTCGTCACCCTGTCGATGATGACCACGCCGTTCCTCATGCGCCTGACTGACCGGCTCGATCGCCGCAGCAGCGACGACGACACCCGCGAAGGACCGGAAGAAAGCCCGGACACGCCGGTCATCGTCGTCGGCTATGGCCGCTTCGGCCAGACGGTCGCGCAGATGCTGATGGCCAAGCGGATCAGCGTTACCATCGTCGATACCGATGCCGAGATGATCGACGTCGCCGGCAGCTTCGGCCAGAAGGTCTATTTCGGCGACGGCACCCGGCTCGACCTGCTGCGCCTTGCTGGCGCGGAAACGGCGCGGGCGATCCTGTTCTGCAACGACAATGGCGAAAAGGCGCTGAGCAAGGAGGCGCTGGAACGGGTGCTCGAAGCCTTCCCGCAGGCGCGGGTGATGGTGCGAACCTACGACCGGGTGCACATGATCGAACTCGACAGCCTCGACCTTGCCTATACCCAGCGCGAACTGTTCGAGAGCGCGGTCAAGTTCGGGCGGGCGGCGCTCAAGGACGCCGGGATTGCGGGCGACGAGATCGACCGGGTCGAGCGCGAATATCGGCTGCGCGATTGCGAACGGCTGGAACGGCAGGCCTCGACTGGCAATTTGCGGGCTGGCCTGGAACGCAGCTTCGGGCCCGACCGGGCGCTGGACGATGCGCCGTCAGGCGGCGTCGGCGAGGAAGGCGCCCAGGGCGCCTGAATCGACCGCCGGGTCGACGAACGCCCGGCCGATCCCGCGCGTCAAAACCAGCGACAGCTTGCCGCCGAGGTTCTTTTTGTCGCGCGCCATCCAGTCGAGCAGCGAAGGTCCCCTGACGCCGACCGCGGCCAGCGTGACCGGCAGCCCGCAGGCGGCCAGGTGCGCGGCGACCCGCTCCGCATCCGCTGCCGCGCACAGGCCGAGCCGGGCCGAGAAGCGATGCGCCAGCGCCATGCCCAGCGCGACCGCTTCGCCATGCAGCACCTTGCCGAGGCCCGCTTCACTTTCGATCGCATGGCCAAAGCTGTGGCCGAGGTTGAGCAATGCGCGCTGGCCCTTCATGTCGCGGACGTCGCCTTCGACGATGCGGGCCTTGGCGCGCAGGGCGGTTTCGATCGCGTGCAGGCGCAAATCGCGGTGGCCGGCGATGACGCCGCGGCCATTGGCTTCGCACCAGGCGAAAAAGGCAGGGTCGTCGATCAGGCCATATTTGACGATCTCGGCATAGCCCGCGCGAAGCTGCCGCTGGTCGAGCGTGTCGGTGAGGTCGGGGTCGACCACCACCAGCGACGGGACGTGGAAGGTCCCGATGAGGTTCTTCTCGCCGAAGGCGTCGATCGCGGTCTTGCCGCCCACCGCGCTGTCGGCCTGCGACAGCAGGGTGGTCGGGATATGCACGATCGGGCAGCCGCGTTTGAACAGGGCGGCGGCAAGACCGGCGAGATCGCCGACCGACCCGCCGCCCAAGGCGACGACAGGGGTCGTGCGGCTGGCGTTATGCGCCGACAATCGTTCGAGCAGGCGGTGGAGCACCGGCCAGTCCTTGGCCTCCTCGCCGTCGGGCACCAGCGCCACGTCGGCGCCAAGCGCTTCGGCAATGCGCGACCCGTGCAGCGCGAACACCCGCTTGTCGGTCACCAGCAGCGGCGTTTCGCCGCGGGCGAGGTCGCGTATGCGCTCCAGCCCGGCCTCGATCGGGCCGATCAATATGTCGTAACCCCCGGCCGCGATGACGGTCATTTGGCGAGGCGTTCCTGCAGGGCGTCGATGATCGCCTCGACCACTTCGCCATGGGCGCCGGTGCCGCTGCGGATATGGAGATGCGCCTCGCTGTAATAAGCGTGGCGTTCGTCCATCAGCTTGGTCAGCTTTTCCTCGCGGTTGCCGCCCTGCAGCAACGGGCGGTTGTCCTTGCGGCCGGTGCGTTCGGCCAGCACGTCGATCGGCGCGTCGAGCCAGATGGTGATCGCGCGCTGGTTGAGCAGTTCGCGGGTGCGCGGGTCGTTGAACGCCCCGCCGCCGGTGGCGATGACGCGGACCGTCCCGTCGATCAGCCGCGCGACCAGCCGCCGCTCGCCGTCGCGAAAATCGGCCTCGCCATAGCGTTCGAAGATTTCCGCGGTAGTGGCGCCGGCCGCATCCTCGATCGCTACGTCGCTGTCGACGAAATCGAGGCTCAGCCGCTTGGCCAGGCGCCGACCGATTGTCGACTTTCCTGCGCCCATCAACCCCACCAACACGATGGGACGGTCAAGAAGGCGGATCAGCTTTTCCACTTTTGCGCGCTATATGTTCCGGCGGGGCTATACATCGGGGACCTAGGTCGGGCAAAAGCATGCCCGAACCGTGCCGACAAGCGGAGAAATCATGCCTCGCGGAATTATTGTCCTTATCGTCCTTCTCCTGCTGCTGGTCGGCGGGACCTATTTCCTGTCGACCAGCGTCCATGAACAGCCGACCCAGACGATCGAGGCCGATGTCACGACCGATGCCGCGCCGAAAAGCTAAAATCCTTCTGGCGGCGGGTGCCGGCGTAGCGCTGGCGCTGACCATCCCGGCGATCGCGCAGGACAAGCCCGAATCGATCCTGCCGCCGGGCTTCGGCGATCCGGCCACGCCGCCGCCGCCGCCGGTCAACGCGCCGACCTTGCCGCAGCCGACGCGCCCCGCGCCGGCGCCATCGGGCGCAGCCGAAGGCGGGGCGGTGCAGGAAAGCAGCACGCTCGCTCCCGGCGACGAGCCGGTCGAGATGGAACAGCCCAAGCAGGTCGAACTGCCCGCCGCCGCCCGGCACGACCCGCGCACCGCGGGCGTTTTGTCGCCGGTTGCGCTGGGACTGGGCGCCCAGCCGTTCGGCGCTGCGCATGGCAAGGCGCTGCAGACCCTGCTGCGCCGCAACCAGGCACCGCTGGCGTCGCGCTGGGTGCATATCGGCGTACGCAACGCCCTGATCGCCGCCGCCCCCGCGCCTGGCGGCATCAATCCCTACGACTGGGGTGCCGAGCGGGTGTGGATGCTGCTGCGCATGGGCGAGGCCGATGCCGCGCGGCTGCTGCTGTCGCAGCTCGACAATGACGAAGCGACGCCGAAGCTGAAGCAGATGGCGATCCAGACCGCGCTGGCGACCGGCGACCCGTCGGCGATGTGCCCGTATCGCGACGGCGTCGAAAAGGTCGAACCCAATGTCGCGTCGCTGATCCAGGCGATGTGCGCGTCGCTCTATGGCGAGCCCGAACGCGCCGCCGCCGACATCCAGAACGCGCGCCGCCGCGGCAAGCTGAGCGGGATCGACATCGCGCTGGCCGACAAGGTGGTCGGGGCGGGTGCGGAAACCGCCCGCGCCGTCACGATCGAATGGGAACCGGTCCAGCAATTGAACAGCTGGCGCTTCGGCCTTGCCACCGCCACCGGCCTGCTGCCGCCCGAACGGCTGATCAACGATGCGTCGCCGACGATGCGCAGCTGGCTGGCGCGATCGCCGATCTTTTCCGCTGAACAGCGGATCGCGTCGGCGCGGATCGCCGCGGCGCTCGGCGTCTTTTCCAGCGAGGCGCTGGTCGACCTTTATTCGGCCGCCTACGACGCGACCGATCCCGACACGCTGGGGTCGACCGATTACTGGCAGCTGCGGCTGGCCTATGTCGGCGAGGACCAGGATGCGCGGATGGACGCGATGCGCCAGCTGTGGGGCAAGGGCGAAGGCCTGACCGACCGTTGGGCGAACCGCGTGCTGCTGTCGCGCGCGGCGCGGCGGCTGACGCCCAGTTCGGACCTTGGCCCCGACGCCGACCGGATCCTCGAATCGCTGTTCGCCGGCGGCTTCGACCGCGAAGCGGCGCGCTGGATCCCCGCGCTGGAAGACATGGACGACAAGGACCGGATGCAGGCCTGGGGCCTGCTCGCGGTCGGCGCGCCCGACCCCCGAGCGCTCGGCATCACCGAAGGCAAGGTCGGCGATTTCGAGGATGAGGACGGCAGCGAGCAGCAGCGGGCGACCGCGGTGCTGGTCGCCGGCCTCGCCGGCCTCGGCCGGATCGATGCCGAAGCCGCGACGTCGCTCAGCCGTTCCTACAGCCTCGGGCTCGGCAACCAGACCGGCTGGAGCCGCCTGATCGACGACGCCGCCAAGCGCGGCCAGTCGGGAACGGTGTTGCTGTTAGTGGCATCGGCATTCCAAGGCGGCGACCTGGCGGCGGTGAAGCCCTTCTACCTCTACCATTCGGTCAAGGCGCTCAAGGCGACCGGGCAGGACTATCTGGCGCGGATGATCGCGACCGAGGCGGTCGCCCGGGCGTGAACGAGAGCGACCGCGCGCTGGTCGACCGCTTCTGCGACATGATGGCGGCCGAAGTCGGCGCGTCGCGCAACACGCTTCTCGCCTATCGCAGCGATTTCGAAGCCGCCGCTGCGGCGCTGGGATCGATCGAAAAGGCCGGGCCCAAGGAGCTGGAGCGACTGGGCGAGGCCTGGGCCGACCTTGCGCCCTCGACCGTTGCCCGGCGGTCCTCGGCGCTGCGACGATTGTTCGGGTTCCTGATGGACGAAGGCTATCGCCCCGACGACCCGTCGGCGGCGCTGCCCAAGCCCGCGCTTCGCCGCCCGCTGCCCAAGGTGCTCGACACCCACGAGGTCGAGGCGATGTTTGCAGAGGTCGAAGGGCGGGCGCAGAGCGGGCAGCCGATCGCGCTGCGCAACCTCGCCCTCCTCGAACTGCTCTACGGTTCGGGCCTGCGTGCGACCGAACTGGTCAGCCTGCCGCGGCGTGCGGTGCGGCAGGGCCAGCCCTTCCTGATGCTACGCGGCAAGGGAGACAAGGAACGGCTGGTGCCAGTCAGCGAACGGGCGGCGGGCGCGGTCGCCGAATGGCTGAAGCATGTGCCCGTCGACAGCATCTGGCTGTTCCCGTCGGGCAAGAAGCATCTGTCGCGGGTGCGGCTGTTCCAGCTGGTGCGCGACATGGCGGCGCTGGCGGGAATCGCGCCCGACCGGGTCAGCCCGCATGTGCTGCGCCATGCCTTTGCGACCCACCTGCTGGCGGGCGGGGCGGACCTTCGCGTGCTGCAGGCGCTGCTCGGCCATGCCGACATCGCGACGACGCAGATTTACACCCATGTCGACGCCGCGCGACTGGTCGAGTTGGTCAACGCGCGCCATCCGCTGGCTGACCAGCCCCGTTAACCCCTTGGCGTTGACGTAGGGTCAGGACCCGCTTAGGCCCCGCGGCGACATGCTGACCTATCTCGACTTTGAAAAGCCGATCGAAGAGCTGGAAACCCGGATCGAGGATCTGCGCGATACCGCGGCCAATGGCTCGATCGACCTTGAAGGCGACATCGCCAAGCTGGAGGCCAAGGCGTCCAAGCTGCTGCGCGAAACCTATTCGAAGCTGACGCCGTGGCAGAAGACCAAGGTCGCCCGCCATCCGCAGCGTCCGCACTTCAAGGATTATGTCGCGGGGCTGACCGAGGAATTCGTGCCGCTGGCCGGCGACCGCGCCTTTGCCGACGATCCCGCGATCATCGGCGGCCTTGCCAGGATCGACGGGCGCAAGGTCATGCTGATCGGCCATGAAAAGGGCGACGACACCGCCAGCCGCCTGAAGCATAATTTCGGCATGGCCAAGCCCGAAGGCTATCGCAAGGCGATCCGCCTGATGGCGCTGGCCGACAAGTTCGGGCTGCCGGTCGTCAGCCTGGTCGATACCTCGGGCGCCTTCCCGGGCGTGCAGGCCGAAGAGCGGGGGCAGGCCGAAGCCATCGCCCGGTCGACCGAACAGTGCCTGGCGCTGGGCGTTCCGATGGTCGCCGCCGTGGTCGGTGAAGGCGGTTCGGGCGGAGCCATCGCCATCGCCGCCGCCAACCGCGTGCTGATGTACGAACATGCCGTCTATTCGGTCATCTCGCCCGAGGGCTGTGCGTCCATCCTGTGGCGCACCGCCGACAAGGCCGCCGATGCCGCCGAAGCGATGAAGGTGACCGCGGGCGACCTCAAGGCGCTTGGCGTCATCGACCGCATCGTCGAAGAGCCGCTGGGCGGCGCGCACCGCGAACGCGCCGAGGCGATCGCATCGCTCAAGAAGGCGATTTTGGAAGAGCTGGACGGCCTGTCCAAGCTCAATCGCCAGCAGCTGATCGACCAGCGTCGAAAGAAGTTTCTGGCGATCGGATAAATACGGCGGCGGAACCATCGCCCCGCAATTTCCGTTCAGGAACCCGAAATTCGGATTCCCTGATGGAGATTTTGTGATGCGTCGTAAGACCGCCTTGTTGACCGCCGCCGCGCTGGTCGCCGTGCCCGTGATGGCGCAGGCGCCGGCCAATTACCTCAGCCAGCGCGACGTTGCCGAAGCGGCCAAGCAGCACCCGCAGGTCGTGCAGGAATTCGGCGGCGCCGAAACCGGGCCGCGCGCCGCCTATGTGGAAGGCGTCGGCCGCAAGGTCGCGGCCTACAGCGGCACCGCCAACGCCGGGCAGGTCTACCATTTCACCACGCTCAACAGCGCGGTCGAAAACGCCTTCGCGGTCCCCGGCGGTTATGTCTACATCACGCGCCAGCTGATGGGTATCATGAACGACGAAAGCCAACTGGCCTTCGTCCTCGGCCATGAAACCGGCCACGTCGCGGCGCGCCACGCCCAGACCCGCCAGAAGGCGGCGACCAAGAACAGCATCCTCGGCATCCTTGGCGTGCTGGTCGGCGGCGTCGTCGGCAACAACGCGTTCGGCAACCTGATTTCGCAAAGCGCGCAGCAATTTTCCAAGCTCAACACGCTGAAATTCAGCCGCGAGCAGGAATATCAAGCCGACGTGCTGGGCATCCGCTACATGACCGCCGCGGGCTACGACCCGGCGGGCAGCGCGTCGATGCTGTCGCAGCTCAGCCGCAACAGCGCGCTCGAATCGCGCATCCAGGGCGACGCCAACCGATCGACCCCGGAATGGGCGCAAACCCACCCCCTGACCGAAAATCGGGTCACCCAGGCCAGCCAGGTCGCGCGCCAGACCGGCCGCGTCGGCACGGGCCTGCGTAACCGCGACGTCTTCCTCGACCAGCTTGAAGGCGTCTACGTCGATGACGATCCCGCGCAGGGCGTGATCGACGGTCGCAGCTTTACCCACCCCGACCTGAAGATGAGGTTCTACGTGCCGACG
The DNA here is from genome assembly GCF_000585415.1 of Sphingomonas jaspsi DSM 18422. Classification (NCBI taxonomy): domain Bacteria; kingdom Pseudomonadati; phylum Pseudomonadota; class Alphaproteobacteria; order Sphingomonadales; family Sphingomonadaceae; genus Sphingomonas; species Sphingomonas jaspsi. Next base: position 1,334,276 of record NZ_KK073876.1, read on the forward strand.
GGCTTCCTGATGCAGAACAGCTCCAGCTCGGTGGACATCCAAGGCTCTTCCGGCCAGGCCCAGTTTTCGGGTGGACGCTATGACGGCAATATCCAATCCTACGTCGCGCAGGTTCTGCAGCAGCTGACCGGCGGCAAGCAGCAGGTGCCGATGGGGCCGATCCAGCGGACGGTCATCAACGGCATCCCGGCCTATGTCACGCAAGGCCGCGCCAACACCTCGTCAGGCCAGGTCGACGTTGGCGTCGTTGTCTATGAATGGGATCGCGGCAGCGCCTATCACTTCGTGACGCTGACGCAGGCGGGGCAGGGCCTGAACCCGTTCCGATCGATGATCGAAAGCTTCCGCCGGATCACCGATCAGGAGGCGACGAGCATCCGCCCGCGGATCATCGACGTGGTAACGGTGCAGCGCGGCGACACGCTGCAGAGCCTGTCCTCGCGGATGGCCTATCCGGATTATCGGCTCGATCGCTTCCTGGCCATCAACGGGCTGGCTTCGAACAGCCAGCTGGTGCCCGGCCAGAAGGTCAAGGTCGTGGTGTACGGGACGCGCAGGCGCTAGTCCCCTACATCGCGTTCTCGATCCTGTTGTCGAGCCGGCCCCACATGCCGTTCGATCCGCCCCCAAGGCTCCGCAAGGAGACCATGATGGCAATGATGATCAAGGCCGCGATGAGCCCATATTCAATAACGGTCGCGCCGCGCTTGTCCGAGCGCAGGTTGCGACTCAGTTTACGGATAGCGATCACGCCACCCTCCTCTGGTCTTGGTCCACGCCGTAGGGTCTGACCATAAAACATTAAGATAAGATTGGTGAGGAAGGGTTAATTCGCGCCTAGCCCTGATCCTTGGTCCAGCCGAGGAAGTGGAGGATGTCGACCGCTTCCGCGGTGCGGCCCTCGACCGCGGCCGATTCGAAGGCGGCGGACGCTTTGGCCCAGCCAGTGCGCGTCAGCGGCATGCGAACGCTGTCCATCATATTCGTCGCGCCCATTGCGCGCAGGTCGCGGACGAGGTCGGCGAGCGCGCGATAGCGTAGCGTCACCCGGTCGATATCGACCACGGGCTGGTCGAACCCCGCTGCCGCCAGCAACGCGGTCAGCGTTGGGCCGTCGATGCGCGGATGGACGCGGGCGACCACCCGCCCGCCGTCGCGGTCCGCGGCGATGAGGCCGGCGCGCAACTGCGGCAGTAGTTCGCCGCCCGCCATCGCACCGATCAGGCAGGCACCGGCGCTCATCGAGCGGCGCAGCAACTGCAGGGCAACGGGCAAGTCGTTGACGGTGTCGAGCGTGCCGACGGCCACCACCAGGTCGTATCGGGCCTCGCCGAAGTCGTATCGGTCCTCGTCGCCTGCCGAGCCGCCCGCGTCGGCGGCGAACAGGCGGCCGGGATCGACAACGTCGACACTGCCCGCAAGCTGTTCCAGCGCGGCGCGCCAGCGGGGGGTCGGAACGCCGACCAGCAGCGCCCGGTCGAACGGGCGGGCGATCGCCTGCACCCGCTCCTGACAGTCTTCGAACGCGCGGTCGAGCAGGAACAGGTCGACGCCCTGTCGCCGGGCGCGGTCGCGGCGCAGGCGGCGCAAGTTTCGGTCGAAGGGTTCGCGAGTCACGCCGCGGCTTGTGCGTCGGCGAATTCACGGCGACAAGTCCGATGATGGGTGTCGGGCTTTGGTCACCATTGAAAGGCATGGCGCGGGTCGCGGTCGACTTCGCGCTGCCGCCGCGCTGTGCGGGGTGCGGCACCGTGGCGGACGAGCCCGATGCCTTTTGTCCGACCTGCTGGCCGTCGCTCGACTGGATCGGGCAGGGCGGGTGCGAGCGCTGCGGACTGCCGCTGGCCGCGACCGAGGCGGCGATGTGCGGGCGCTGCCTGGCCGATCCGCCGGGACTGGACCGCATCCGCGCGGCACTGGCCTATGACGAATTGCCGCGGCAGGTCGCGCTGAAGCTGAAATATGGGCGTAAGGTCGGCCTTGCGCGGACGATGGCGCGCTACATGGCGCCGTTGAAGGGCGAGCGGCCGGGCGAAGCGCTGGTGATGCCGGTGCCGCTGCATCGCAGCCGGTTATGGACGCGCGGCTTCAATCAGGCCGGGCTGGTGGCGCGCGAACTGGGCCGGATTTGGAAATATCCGGTCGATCCCTACATGCTTGAGCGCACCCGCAAGACGCCTCCGCTGAAAGGCATGAGCGGATCGGAGCGGAAGCGGACGGTCGCGGGGGCGTTTCGCCTGCGCGACGGCGTGTCGGTCAAGGGCCGCGACGTCATCCTGGTCGATGACGTCTTCACAACCGGGAGCACCGCCGAGGCTTGCGCCAAGGTGCTGCATCGGGGCGGGGCGCGGCAGGTGGAGCTTATTTGCTGGGCAAGGGTGGTGCATCCGGCGCAGTTGATGCGTTAGGGTCGGCAAGGACGAGAAGGAGGGCCGTGTGGCCAAAGTGGAAATTTACCTCAAGACGACCTGCCCCTACTGCATCCGGGCCAAGCGGCTGCTCGACATGAAGAAGGTCGAGGCGATCGAATATAATATCGATTACGGCGGGCCGAAGCGCGACGAGATGATCCAGCGCGCCGGCGGCCGATCGACCGTTCCGCAGATCTTCATCGACGGAAAGCATGTCGGCGGATGCGACGAGCTGATGGGCCTCGAATATGAGGGCAAGCTGGACCAGCTGCTGGCCGCATGAGCGTGCGGATCGCCCTTTATCAGGCGCAGAGCGGGATCGACCCCGCGGCCAATGCGGCGCGGCTGGTGAAGGCGGTCGAGGATGCCAAGGCGGGCGGCGCGGCGATGCTGTTCACCCCCGAAATGTCGGGAATGCTCGACCGCAACCGCGAGCGGGCGTGGGAGACGGCGAGGCCCGAAGAGGAGGATGTCGTGCTGGCGGCGGTCCGCGATGCGGCGGCGAAGGCGGGCATCTGGGTGCACCTCGGTTCGGTCGCGCTAAAGGTCGGCGGCGACAAGCTAGCCAATCGCGGGTTCGTCATCGACGGCAGCGGCGGCATCCGCGCGCGTTATGACAAGATCCACCTGTTTGACGTCGACCTGCCGACCGGCGAGAGCTGGCGGGAGAGCGCGATGTACCGGGCGGGAGAAGGTGCGGCGATCGTGCCGGGCACACCGGTCGGCAAGCTGGGCCTCACGATCTGCTACGACCTGCGTTTCCCCGAACTGTTCCAGCGGCTGAGCGATGCCGGGGCCGATACGATTGCGGTGCCGGCCGCCTTTACCGTGCCGACGGGCAAGGCGCATTGGCAGGTGCTGCTGCGCGCCCGGGCGATCGAGGCGGAAGCGTTCGTCGTCGCCGCGGCGCAGGCCGGGCATCATGAGGACGGGCGCGACACCTATGGCCATTCGCTGGTCGCCGATCCGTGGGGCGAGCTGGTGGTCGAGATGGGCGGCGAGCCGGGACTGGCGTTCGCCGAATTGAACATGGCCCGCATCGCCGACGTGCGCGCCCGTATCCCGGTGCACCAGCATCGGCGCGCCATCGCCCCGCTCTCCGATTGACCGCTTCCAAGCCGCAACGTAACGGTGCCAGCGCTGGCATGGCCCCGTAGCTCAGCAGGATAGAGCATCAGATTCCTAATCTGAGGGCCACTGGTTCGAATCCAGTCGGGGTCACCAGCGGCCAAGGAGGCGCTTTCGATGTTCGACCGGCTGTTTCACGACCATCCCCGATCAATCGGCATGAGCTATGGCGAACATGGCAAGGGCGCGGCTGCGATCGGGCTGGCAATGATCGTCGGCGGGGTCGCCTGCCTGGTCCATGCCGCCGTCCCCGGCCTGTTCAAGGATACCGCCAGCCGGATGTTGGGAAAACTGCACCGCGACACTACATCGCGCAGTGCCCGCCATTTTCCCGATTTCGAGATCTGACCCATGAGCGATTTGCCCAGCCCCGACGACGGCGACCTGATCCGCCCCCAGCCCAAGATTGCCGTCCCCGACGACGTTTCAGACGCGGTCAGGACGTTGATCCGCTGGGCCGGCGATGATCCCGAGCGAGAAGGGCTGCTCGACACACCGGCGCGCGTGGCGCGGGCGTGGAAGGAATATGCGCGGGGCTATGAGGAGGATCCGTCCCATCACCTGACGCGGACCTTCGAGGAGGTCGGCGGCTATGACGAGATCGTGCTGCTGAAGGACATCCCATTCCAGTCGCACTGCGAACATCATATGGCGCCGATCATCGGCAAGGCGGCGATCGCCTACCTTCCGCGCCATCGCGTGGTCGGCATTTCCAAGCTGGCGCGCGTCCTGCACGGCTTCGCCCGGCGGCTGCAGGTGCAGGAACGGCTGACCGCGCAGGTCGCCGATTGCATCTGGAGCCACCTGGAACCGCGCGGGGTCGCGGTCGTGATCGAAGCCAGCCACGCCTGCATGAGCGCGCGCGGGGTCAACACGCCGGGCGTGCTGATGACCACCAGCCGGATGATGGGCTGCTTCCGCGACGACGAGCGCAGCCGCAAGGAAGTGCTTGCCCTGATGGGATATTGATTACGGTTAGTGTCTGAAAAGACACGAATAACCGCTTGGCATTGCTATACCGATGCGCTAGCGCAACGATCGTCATTCCATTGTATCGGGGGCGCGTTGTGTTTGGGTCCGTTGAGGGTGACGAGGGATCGATGGAGTGCGGTCTGCCCGATTCCGGGCGCTTGGAAATCCTGTCGGCCCACCAGCCTGAGTCTCTGCTCGACGATGCCGAGCTGACGGCGATGACCCGTTTTGCCGCAAAGCTGTGCGGCACGGAAACCGCGCTGGTCAGCCTGGTCGCCGACGATCGCCAGTTCTTCCTCGCGCGCGAAGGACTGGATGCCAGCGAAACGCCGCGGTCGATGAGCTTCTGCCAGCACGCGATGGTCCTCGACGAGGTAATGCAGGTGCCCGACGCGACGCTGGACGAGCGGTTCGCCGACAACGCACTGGTCACCGGCGCGCCCTTCATCCGCTTTTATGCCGGCGCACCGTTGGTGTCCGAAGACGGCGCGCCGCTGGGGGCGCTGTGCGTGATCGATCCGGCGCCGCGCCTTCAAGGATTGACCGACCTGCAGCGCGACGGGCTGAGCGTCCTTGCGATCGCGGTGATGCGCCGCCTGAAGGAGCGGCGCGCGCTGGCGGAGGCCGGCAAGGCGCTGGCGGAAAGCCGCAACCGCTTCGACGCGCTGGCCGATGCGATGCCGCAGATGGCCTGGTCGACCCCGCCCAACGGCATGACCGATTATTTCAACGCCCGCTGGTATGAGTTCACCGGGGTGAAGGAAGGCGAGCACGACGGGACGGGCTGGCTGGACGCGCTGCACGTCGACGATCGCGACGTGGCGAACGAGGTGTGGACCAAGGCGGTCGAAAGCGGCGAGCCATACGAGGTAGAATATCGGCTGCGCCGCCACGACGGCGAATATCGCTGGACGCTGGCGCGGGGCCTGCCGATCAAGGACGACGACGGCAAGGTCGTTCGCTGGTTCGGCACCAACACCGACATCCATGAGCGCAAGATGCTGGTGGAAAGCCAGAAGCTGCTGAGCCGCGAGCTCAATCACCGCATCAAGAATATCTTCAGCGTGATCGGTGCGCTGGTCAATTTTTCCGCCCGCGAGCATCGCGACCATGCCCCGCTGGCCGGCGTGATCAGCGAACGGATCGCGGCATTGGGCAAGGCCCACAGCTATGTCCGGCCAGAAATGGAGGGCGACAGCGGGCCTGCGGTCACCTTCCGCCGTTTGCTCGACGACCTGATCGAGCCGTATCGCGACCTTGCCGGGCCGCGGCTGACGATCCGCGGCGAGGATTTAGCGCTGGGCCAGGAGAGCCTGACGCCGCTGGCGCTGGTCTTCCATGAGCTGGCGACCAACGCGGTCAAATATGGTGCGTTGTCGGCGGAAGACGGGCGGGTGACGGTGGAGGTTCGGCGTGACGGGGATAATGTGCTGCTCGACTGGAGCGAACAGGGCGGCCCGGCGCTGACCGGCGAGGGCGGCACGAACGGCTTCGGCAGCCAGCTGGTCGATATCAGCATCCGTCACCAGCTGGGCGGGCGATACGAGCGCCATTGGCACGAGGGCGGCCTGAAGGTCAGCATCGTCGTCCCGGCGACGCGGATTTAGGTCCGAACCCTTCGGGTCGGCGTATCCCGCGCAGGGACGGACGCAGCCGCGCTGGTCAAATCATGCAAATGGGGGAAGCCACGCAGGCGATGGACGGCGATCGAACTATCATCATCATCGGCGGGGGCTTTTCCGGCGCCGCGCTGGCGATCCAGCTGGCGGCGCGCGGCATCCCGTCGACGATCGTCGAAGCCCGGGGCCAGGTGGCGCGGGGCGCGGCCTATTCGACCCGGGACGACGAACATCTGCTGAATGTGCCGGCGGGCAAGATGAGCCTGTGGCCGGGCCGGCCGCACGATTTTGCCGAGCATGTCGAGGAAGACGGGCTGGGCCCGCAGGATTTCGTCAGCCGCCGCCGCTTTGGCGAATATGTCGCGGCCGAACTGGCGCGGGCGGCGACGGTCGGATGCGTCCGCGTCGTGCGCGACCGGGCGGTCAGCGCACGGCCCGACGGCGAAGGCTGGAGCGTAACGCTGGCCAACGGCGATCGGCTGGACGGTGCCGGACTGGTGCTGGCCAACGGCAACCAGCCGCCGTCCCCGGTCCCGGTCGACGGCCTGGCGGATGAACGGCGGATCGACAATCCATGGAGCCCCGAAGGACGGGCGGCGATCGCGCGACTGGCGCAGAGCGGCGCGCCGCTGCTGCTGCTCGGCACCGGCCTGACGATGGTCGATGTCGCGCTGACGTTGGACCGCGCAGACTATGCCGGCCGCGCGACGGCGCTGTCGCGGCGCGGCCAGTTGCCGCGGGCGCATGTTGCGCAAGCGCTGACGCCGTTGCCGACCCCGATCGACGAGGTGCCGGCGTCATTGGCGGCCATGGTCGGCTGGCTGCGCGCCCGTGCGGAGAAAGCCGACGACTGGCGCGCGGCGATCGACGGGATGCGGCCGGTGACCCAGGCGATCTGGCAACGGCTGAGCGTGTCGGAGCAGTCGCGCTTCCTGCGCCACTTGCGGCCGTGGTGGGACGTTCACCGCCACCGCATCGCGCCGCAGGCAGCGGCGGTGGTGGAAGCGATGGTCGGCGACGGCCGGCTGGAGATCGTCGCCGGGCGGGCGGTCCGGGCGATCGAGGCCGACGGGCTGGCGCGGATCGAGGTCGCGCGGCGCGGCGGCGGCACGGGCGTGGTCGAAGCCGCCGCGGTGATCAACTGTACCGGACCCCTGGCGAGTTTGGCCAAGGCGGACGATCCGCTGCTGCAGCAGATGCTTGGCGACGAACTGGTGATGGTCGATGAACTGGGGATCGGCGTGAAGGTCGACGAAGGCGACCGGCTGGCGGGCCTGCAGCGCGCATGGGGCATCGGCCCGGTGACCAAGGGCAAGCATTGGGAAATCACCGCCGTGCCCGACATTCGCCTGCAGGCGGAGCGGATCGCGGGCGACATCGCGGCGAACCTAGCTGTAACCGTTTAACCGATCTGGCACAAAACGTTTGACATCGTCACGCTCATCTGGCACTAAACAGGAACAGTGAAGAATTGCGATGCGGCGGGACTGCCTCTAGGCCTCCCGCCGTTTTCGTTGGGGCTGGTGACGTCATGGCGTCGCCGGCCTTTTTGTTTGGGCGGGAGCGGGCGGATGGCGAAGCGGCGGGTGAAGAGCGATCGCTGGAGCGCCCGGGCCGAGGCGATGTTCATCGCGACGCTGGCGGAAAGCTGCAACGTCACCATGTCGGCGGCTGCCGCGGGCGTGTCGGTGAGCGGTGCTTATCGGCGGCGGGCGAAGGACGCGGCGTTCCGGGGAAAGTGGGGCGAGGCGCTGGCGACCGGCTATGCGCAGCTGGAGCTTGAAATGCTCGAGCGGGCGCTGAAGGGCAAGGACAAGGCGGTCACGATCGCGGGCGAAAGCCGGATCATCAGGGAATATGACGACCGCGTCGCGCTGGCGCTGCTGAAGATTGCGACCTGAGCGAAGGTCGAATAGGCAGGTGACATGAACGGGTATCGAGTTTTGTTTGCCGCACTGGCGCTGGCTGGATCAGGTCCATCATTCGGCCAGTCGGCCAGTCCGGACCGAATGATCTTCTTCGACTGGGGCAAGAGCGAGTTGAGCGGCGACGGCAAGGCAACGCTCGACCGAATTGCGACAGAATTTGCCGCCAGCGGCAAGGCGCAACTGACCCTGAGTTCGCATAGCGATCGGTCGGGAAGCAGCATCGTCAACCTGGCAATGTCTCGAAAGCGGGCGGAGGTGGCTGCTGCCTATCTAGAATCAAAGGGCATTGCGCCCGCCGCCATCCGGATCGTCGCCGTTGGGGAAGCGGACCAGCTTATTCAAACCGACGATGGCGTTCGCGAAATTCAAAACCGTCGGATCGACATCCAATTCTGATTGGCGCGACGTATAGTCAGGCCAGTTCCAGCTCCGGCTTCTCAACCTTCGCCCGTTCGAGCAGGGGCTTCAAATATTGGCCAGTGTAACTCGCCGGATTGGCCGCGACTTGCTCGGGCGTACCCTGCGCGACGATCTCTCCGCCGCCGACACCGCCGTCGGGCCCAAGGTCGAGGATATGGTCCGCGGTCTTGATGACGTCGAGGTTGTGCTCGATCACGACGACCGTATTGCCCTGCTCGACCAGCGCGTGGAGCACCTCTAACAGCTTGCGCACATCTTCAAAATGAAGGCCGGTCGTTGGCTCGTCGAGGATGTAGAGCGTGTTGCCGGTGGCACGGCGCGAGAGTTCCTTGGCGAGCTTGACGCGCTGCGCTTCGCCGCCTGACAGCGTGGTCGCCTGCTGCCCGACCTTGATGTAGCCGAGGCCCACCTCAGCGAGCATCGCCATCTTGTCGCGGATGCCGGGTACCGCCTTGAAGAATTCCACTGCGTCGTCGACCGTCATGTCGAGAACGTCGGCGATGCTTTTCCCCTTGAATTTCACTTCGAGCGTTTCGCGGTTGTAGCGCTGGCCGTGGCATACATCGCAGGTGACATATACGTCCGGCAGGAAGTGCATTTCGATCTTGATGAGGCCGTCGCCGCTGCAGGCTTCGCAGCGCCCGCCCTTGACGTTGAAACTGAAGCGACCGGGCTTGTAACCGCGCGCCTGGCTTTCCGGCAGGCCGGCGAACCAGTCACGGATGTTCGTAAACGCGCCAGTGTAGGTCGCCGGGTTGGACCGCGGCGTGCGACCGATCGGCGACTGGTCGATGTCGATGACCTTGTCGAGATGTTCGAGGCCACTCACCTTGTCATGCTTGCCCGCGAGCAGCCGTGCGCCATTGAGCTGGCGCGCCGCGGCAGCATAGAGGGTGTCGATCGTAAAACTCGATTTGCCCGATCCGCTTACCCCCGTAATGCAGGTGAACGTACCAAGCGGGATCGACGCGGTGACATTCCGCAAATTGTTTTCGCGGGCACCGTGCACCGTCAGTTTCTTGCCGCTGCCTTTGCGACGCTTGGCGCGGATGGGGATCGAACGGCGGCCGGAGAGATAGTCCGCCGTAAGGCTTTTCTCGCAGGCCATGAGCTCGTCCAGCGTACCCGCGCAGACCACTTCGCCGCCGTGAACGCCGGCTCCGGGCCCCATGTCGATTACATGATCGGCCGTGCGGATAGCGTCTTCGTCATGTTCGACGACCAACACGGTGTTGCCGAGACCGCGAAGGCGTTTCAGCGTTTCGAGCAGCCGGTCATTGTCCTTCTGGTGAAGACCGATCGACGGTTCGTCGAGGACATACAGGACGCCCGAAAGCCCCGAGCCGATCTGGCTGGCGAGGCGAATGCGCTGGCTCTCGCCCCCTGACAGCGTGCCGCTGGTCCGGTCGAGGTTGAGGTAGTCGAGCCCGACGTTGTGCAAAAACCCCAGGCGCTCGTTGATCTCCTTCAGGATCGCCTTGGCGATTTCGCGCTGCTGCGGCGTCAGCTTTTCCTCAAGATTGCCGAACCATTCGAAGGCATCGACGACCGAGCGACGGGCCGATTGGCTGATATCCTCGCCGGCGATCTTGACCGACAAGGCTTCTGGCTTGAGCCGCGCGCCGTGGCAGACCTCGCACGGATGCGAGGCCTGATATTTCGACAATTCCTCGCGCATCCACGCGCTTTCCGTCGACAACATGCGCCGCTCAAGGTTGCCGATAACCCCTTCGAACGGCTTCTTCACCTCATAGCTCTTGCGACCGTCAACGAAGCGTAGCGTAACCGGCCTTCCCTGTGTTCCACGCAAGACGACGCGCTGGGCCGTTTCGGGCAAATCCTTCCACGGCGTATCGAGCGAAAAGCCATAGGCGCGTGCGAGGCTTCCCAGGACCTGCATGTAGTAAGGCGATGGCGGCTGGCTTTTCGCCCACGGCACGACCGCGCCCTTCTGGATGCTTAGCGCGTGATTGGGGACCACCAGGTCCTCGTCAAATATCAGCTTCTCGCCAAGACCGTCGCAGGCGGGGCAGGCACCTTGCGGTGCGTTGAACGAGAAGAGGCGCGGTTCGATCTCAGCGATCGTGAAGCCGCTGACCGGGCACGCGAATTTCTCCGAAAAAACGATGCGACCGGGAACGCCGAAGTCCAGCTTCATGCCCGACTGCTGGTCGCCATCCTTGGGCGGATCGGCCGGATCGAGGTAGGCGAGGCCCTCGGCCAGCTTGAGCGCGGTTTCGAAGCTGTCGGCGAGGCGGCTTTCTATTCCTTCGCGGACGACGATGCGGTCGACCACGATTTCGATGTCGTGCTTGTATTTCTTGTCCAGCGCGGGCGCTTCCTCGATCGGATAGAATTCACCGTCGATGCGGACGCGCGTGAAGCCCGCTTTCTGCCATTCGGCCAGTTCCTTGCGGTATTCGCCCTTTCGGCCACGTACAACCGGCGCAAGCAGGAAATGACGCGAGCCTTCGGGCAGCGCCATGACGCGATCGACCATCTGGCTGACCTGCTGCGCTTCGATCGGAAGGCCGGTGGCCGGCGAATAGGGAACGCCGACCCGCGCCCATAACAGGCGCATATAGTCATAGATCTCGGTGACCGTCGCGACCGTCGATCGCGGATTGCGGCTAGTGGTCTTTTGCTCAATCGAAATGGCGGGCGACAGGCCGTCGATGTGCTCGACGTCCGGCTTTTGCATCATTTCGAGGAACTGCCGGGCATAAGCCGACAATGATTCCACGTAGCGGCGCTGCCCTTCGGCATAGATGGTATCGAACGCCAGGCTCGACTTCCCGCTGCCCGACAAGCCGGTGATGACCGTCAGGCTCTCACGCGGGATGTCGATATCGACGCCTTTGAGGTTATGTTCGCGGGCACCCCTTACGGAGATGTGAGTCAGCATAGCGGCCAATATGTTCCATATTTGTTCACGCGCGACAAGAGGCCGCGTCGGACGAAAAGCGGTTTCGGCTAAATGGGGTTCCCTGCCGCCGAATCAAGCGGATAGCGGGCGATGGGCTCGTAGGTTGCGCCGTGCTTGCCGAGAATGCTTTCGTACAGCGTGACGTGCCCAATACGCTGGCTTGGTGACGTAAGGTCCGCGTGCTCTTCCAGCCATCGCTGCGCATCGTCCGACCGGTTGCGGCGGCGGGCTAGCGTGATGTGGGGCAGATAGGCGCGGCCCTCTGGCTGCAATCCGCATTGCACCAGCAGTCGATCGATTTTTCGGTGGAGCGCTTCCAGAGGCTCGCGGGGCGTAACGCGGGCGAACAGCGCGGACCGGGCGCCGTGATCGAAAATCCCTACGCCTGACAGCTGGACCTGCGGTGCCGGTGCGCGCAGCGTCTGCAGCGCCTGGGCAATATCCTCAGCCATTCTCACTTCGACTTCGCCGATGAACCGCAGCGTGATGTGCAACTGGTCGTCGTCCTGCCAAGCCCATCCTGCCGGTCCACGATACATCGCCGACAGGCACATTTTCCTGACGTCGGGCGGCGGGCGAAGGGCGACGAACAATCGATGCATGTCCATGTCGCTAGTCGAAATGGCAACGGCCCGCGACGGGTTTTCCTTGAACAAGGGGCGAACATTGCCGATATATTGTCGGTGAGGGCTCTTTCCTTCGCATAGGGAGTGGAAATGCAGAACCAGTTTGACGAACGGACCACCGGCGGCTTCGGACAGCCCGGCACGGTTAGCGTTCCCCGCGCAGCCCGGGACGAAGGCCTGCGGTCGTACATGCTCAAGGTCTACAACTACATGGCCTCGGGCGTTCTGCTGACCGGTATCGTCGCCCTGCTGTTCGCCAACAGCAGCCTGTTCGTGCCGGTGATGACGTCGCCGCTGCGCTGGCTGGTCGCGCTTGCGCCGCTCGGTTTCATTTTCGCGATGAGCTTCGGTTTCAACCGCATGAAGGAATCGACGCTCCAGATTCTGTTCTGGTCGTTCGCCTTCGTGATGGGCCTGTCGATGTCGACCATCTTCGCGGTGTATACCGGAACGTCGATCGCCCAGGCCTTCTTCGCAGTGTCGGCCGGTTTTCTTGGCCTCAGCCTGTGGGGCTATACGACCAAGAAGGATCTGTCGGGTTTCGGCACCTTCCTGATCATGGGCCTCGTCGGCCTGCTCGTCGCGATGGTGATCAATATCTTCCTGCAGTCGAGCACGCTGCAGCTGGCGATCAGCGCCATCGGTGTCCTGATTTTCGCGGGGCTCACCGCCTATGACACGCAGAAGATCAAGTCGATGTACGCTTATGTCGCGGGCACCGACATGATGGGCAAGGTCGTGATCATGGGGGCGCTGAACCTCTATCTCGACTTCATCAACATGCTGATGTTCGTGCTGCGCCTGTTCGGCGACCGCCGCTAAGCGCTAGGCACTTGCCAACTTGGGGCCCGGTGGAGCGATCCGCCGGGCCTTTTATTTGAGGTTCGCGCGGAAGAAGGCGAGGGTGCGTTTCCACGCCAGGTCGGCAGCCGCCTTGTTATAGCGCTCCGCCGACGTGTCGTTGTTGAAGGCGTGATTGACCCCGGGGTAGTCGAATACCTCGACCTTCTTGCTCGCCGCCTTGAGCGCGGCGACCCACGGCTTGCCGGTCTGCGCGACGCGCGTGTCGAGGTCGGCATAGTGAAGCAGCATCGGTGCCTGTACCTTGACCGCTTCCCTGGGATCGGGCGCCGGGCCGTAATAGCTGACCGCCGCCGAAAGGTCGCGACCTGCCGCAACGGCCAGACGATCGACGAAGGCGCCACCCCAGCAGAACCCGACTGTCCCCACCTTTTTGCCGGTAGCCTTTTTCAGCGCCTTCAGGTGTGCGACGGCGTGAGAGACTGATTGTCCGAGGTCGAGCTTACCAATCATGTCGCGGGCGACATTTTCGTCGCTGGGGGTGCCGCCCAACGGCGACAGGAAATCGGGCGCGATCGCCGGAAATCCGGCCACGGCCAAGCGGCGGGTGACGTCGCGGATATGGTCGTTGAGCCCACGATTTTCGTGGATCACGATGACCGTCCCCAGTCCCGACTTGCGGACAGGCGTGGCGCGGTAGGCCCGGTAGGTCGGGATGCCGGGCAATGGCAGCTGGATCGACTGCGCCTTGATGCGCGGATCGCCTTCTGCAACCAGCGCTGCCGCGGCGGGCGACGCAGCGATGGCTGCGATCATCAGCTCCGCGGCGGCGGCGCTGCCGGCGATCGCCGTCATCCTTGCGATGAAGTCGCGGCGATCCATGCCATCGTGCGTGAAGCGGTCATAGAGGTCGATGGCTTCCTGGCTGATCCGGTCGTTCATCACGCGTCCTTCCTGGCGTTCATCTCGGCGATCAGGCCCTCGTCGATGGCCTTGCCGCGCCGATAGGCCTCTCGCGCCGCCAGTCGGTCGGCATAGTGCTTTAACGGCGGCAGCGGGGTCATCGTGCCGAACTGCGTGCCCCACAGAACCTGGCTGCCGACATAGACGTCGGCAGCAGTGAAGCGCGATCCGCAGACATAGTCGTTGTTCGCCAGATGATCGGCCAGCGTTACCAGCGCTTCATCGTACGTGCCGTAACCGAACATGCGGCGTCGCTCGGGCGACGGGTCCCAGCCGTTGGCATGGTTGGTCACCGCCTGCTCGATCGGGCCCGCCGCAAAGAACAGCCAGCGATAATAGCCCGCCTTTTCATCGTCGGTCGGGCCGAGCCGCTTTTCGGGAAAGACGTCCGCCAGATAGGCGATGATGGCCGCGCACTCGGTAATCGTGCGCCCTCGATGCACCAGCGTCGGCACCTTCATCATCGGATTGACCGCGCGATAGGCCTCGTCGTGCATCGTCGCATAGTCTACGATGTGCGTATCGTAAGGCTCGCCAACCTCCTCCAGTATCCAGCGGACGATCTGACCGCGGCTCATTGGGTTGGTGTAGAAGGTCAGCGCAGCCATCAACGGTCTCCTTTTGCCTAGCGACGATCTCCGGCGCTTTTGTCGCGGGCGGCGCGGAATTCGCTGTCCGCGCTCCAGTTCGGCCATTCACGGCCATTCGCAAGGCGCATGCCCAGCGCGTGGAGCAGCCGGGCGTCGTCGACCATCCCGCTGAAATCCCAGTCTGGCGACCATTCGTCGTCGGGCTGGTGATAGCGCTTGGCGGTATAGTCCTTGGCGATCGCCTCACCGCGCGCCAAGCCTCCGTTCACCAGGTCGCCACCCGACTTGAACGAGATGGCCGGCACGCCGACCTTGGCCATGGTGAAGTGGTCGGAGCGGTAAAAACCGCCCGTCTCCGGATGCCGGTCAGGGGTGAAAGTCCGCCCAAGCTTCGCGCCCTCCTCGACCAGATCGTCGAGCAGGCCAAGCTTTGCAGTGCCGGAGATCGAAAAGTCCTTGGCCTGGCCGAAAACCCCCATCGAATCGGTGTTCAGCACGCCCACCGTCTTGCCCAGCGGATAGAGCGGGTTCGCCGCATAATATTCGCTGCCCAGCAGGCCCTTCTCCTCGGCCGTAACGGCAAGGAAAACGACCGACCGCTGCGTGCGCGGTTCCGACGCGAAGGCGCGGGCCTGTTCGATCAGCTGTGAAATGCCCGTCGCATTGTCGAGCGCGCCATTATAGATGGCGTCGCCGTTCGCGTCGGGCTGCCCGATGCCCAGATGATCCCAGTGCGCGGTGTAGAGTACGGTCTCGTCGGGATGGGTCGTGCCGGGAAGCAGGCCCACGACATTCTGCGACGTAATCACCTGCGCGTCGGCGTTGCCGTGCGCCGTGAACCCCGCCTTGAGCGCGACGGGCCTGAAATCCTTGCGCTTGGCCGCCGCTTTCATCGCGTCGAACGTCGTGCCCGACGCTTCGAACAGCTTGGCCGCCAGGTCGCGCTGGATCCAGCCTTCGACCGGCGGATGCTCCGCTTTGGGATCGGCGCGAACGATGTCGAACATCGTGTTGGTGTTGCTGTTCTTGACCGTCGCCCAGCCATAGGATGCCGGTTCGGTTTCGTGGATGACCAGAACCCCGGCTGCACCCTGACGGGCACCTTCTTCATATTTGTAGGTCCAGCGGCCGTAATAGGTCATCGCCTTTCCGCCGAAATCGCCTTCGCCCCCTTCGAAGTCGGGGTCGTTGACCAGCATGACCAGGACCTTGCCCTTCAGGTCCATGCCCTTGAAGTCGTCCCAGCCGCGCTCGGGCGCTTTTACGCCATAGCCGACGAACACCATCGGCACGTCGGTCATCGCGATTTGCTTGTCGCCGTTGGTCGGCGCTCGGGCGGCAATCTCATTGCCCTGCGTCAGGTCGATCTGCTGGCCGCCGATATGGACGGCAAGGTGCGGCGTAGCGGCCCAGTTGGACTGCAGCAGCGGAACCGGTTGCGTCCAGGTGCGGCGACCGTCGACCACCGCACCGCCGGGATGGAGGCCCGCCTTGGCGAACTGGTCGACGATATAGGCCACCGTTTTCTGCTCTGCGGGCGAATTGGGTGCACGGCCCTCGAACGCATCCGATCCGAGGACTTGCACATGTTGCGAAAGGGCTGCCGGATCGAACTGGAACGGGGCCGCTGCCGGCGCCAGGGGCGCCGTTGCAACGGTGGTGCAGGCGGTTCCGGCAAGCGCGGCAACGGCGATCAGGGAAAGGCGGGACAGGCGCATGTTGGCTCCTCAGGCAATCGGGGGTCGCCTGCAGATTAGCGCCTGTCCCGCTGTTGGCTAGGCCTCCGGTGCTGCGGTTTTCTTGCCGCGACCGGCCGACGCCGATTTCTTGGCCTTTGCGGCCCCTTTCGGCGCCTTCGGAGGGGCAGGGACGATCTCGAATGACGGCTGCCCGTCCTTCAGATGCACCTTGACCTCGCCGCCGTCGACCAGCTTGCCGAATAGCAGCTCCTCGGCCAGCGGCTGCTTGATCTTTTCCTGCACCAGCCGCGCCATCGGCCGTGCGCCGTAGAGCTTGTCGTAGCCCTTCGACACCAGCCATTCGCGGGCATCATCGTCCAGTTCGATATGGACGCCGCGGTCGGCCAGCTGCAGTTCCAGCTGCAGGATGAACTTGTCCACGACCCGCGCAACGACGGCCGGCGGCAGGTAACCGAACGGCACCACTGCATCCAGTCGGTTGCGGAATTCCGGCGTGAACATCTTCTTGACCGCGTCTTCCTGCGCATCCTCGCGGCTCATCGCGCCGAAACCGATGCTCTCGCGCGCCATATCCGCCGCGCCGGCATTGGTGGTCATGATGAGGATGGTGTTGCGGAAATCCACCGTCTTGCCGTGGTGGTCGGTCAGCTTCCCGTTGTCCATCACCTGCAGCAGGATGTTGAACAGGTCGGGGTGCGCCTTTTCGATTTCGTCGAGCAGTAGCACGCAATGCGGATGCTGGTCGACCGCATCGGTCAGAAGGCCGCCCTGGTCATATCCGACATAGCCCGGGGGTGCGCCGATCAAGCGGCTGACCGAATGGCGCTCCATATATTCGGACATGTCGAAGCGCTGCAGCGGAATGCCGAGGATCGACGCCAGCTGGCGCGCGACCTCGGTCTTGCCTACGCCGGTCGGACCGCTGAACAGGTAATTGCCTATCGGCTTGTCCGGGTCGCGCAGGCCCGCGCGACTGAGCTTGATGGCCGACGACAGCTTCTCGATCGCCAGGTCCTGGCCGAAGACCACGCGCTTCAAATCCGCTTCCAGCGTTTCGAGCACGCGCTTGTCGTCGTTCGATACCGACTTGGGCGGGATGCGGGCCATCGTCGCGACGACGGCTTCGATCTCCTTGGTGGTGATCGTCTTCTTGCGGCGCGAGGGCGGCACCAGCATCTGCATCGCGCCGACCTCGTCGATCACGTCGATCGCCTTGTCGGGCAGCTTGCGGTCGTGGATGTAGCGCGACGACAGCTCGACCGCCGACTTTATTGCGTCGCTGGTGTAGCGGACGCCATGGTGCTGCTCGAACGAGGAACGAAGGCCGGCAATGATCTTGATCGTGTCCTCGATCGTCGGTTCGTTCACGTCGATCTTCTGGAACCGGCGCAGCAGCGCGCGATCCTTTTCGAAGTGGTTGCGGAATTCCTTGTAGGTGGTCGAACCGATGCAGCGGATCGCCCCCGACGACAGGGCAGGCTTCAGCAGGTTCGATGCATCCATCGCCCCGCCGCTGGTCGCGCCCGCACCGATGACGGTGTGGATCTCGTCGATGAAGAGAATGGCGTGGGGCAGCTTTTCAAGCTCCGACACCACCGCCTTAAGCCGCTCTTCGAAGTCGCCGCGATAGCGCGTGCCCGCCAGGAGCGCGCCCATGTCAAGCGAATAGATGGTCGCCGGCTTCAGCACGTCGGGTACGTCGCCTTCGATGATCTTGCGCGCGAGGCCTTCCGCAATCGCGGTTTTGCCGACGCCCGGATCGCCGACGTAGAGCGGGTTGTTCTTCGACCGGCGGCAGAGGATCTGAACCGTGCGGTCGACCTCGGCCATGCGACCGATGAGCGGATCAACCTTGCCGGTCCGCGCCTTTTCGTTGAGGTCGACGGTAAACTGCTGCAGCGCGCTTTCCTTCTTGTCGCCCTGCTTGGTTTCGGTCTTTTCCTCGGTGCCCTGCGGCGGCGTGGGCTCGCTGGTGATTTCGCCCTTGCCGACGCCGTGGCTGATATAGGTCACCGCATCGAGGCGGCTCATGTCCTGCTGCTGCAGGAAATAGACGGCATAGCTTTCACGCTCGTTGAACAGCGACACCAGCACATTCGCGCCCGTCACCTCGTCGCGCCCCGACGACTGGACGTGCAGGATCGCGCGCTGGATGACCCGCTGGAAGCCGCTGGTCGGGGTCGGATCGGTCGCACTATCCGACACCAGCGCGCCAAGCTCGCTGTCGAGGTACTGCTTGACCGTAGCCTTCAGTTCTTCGCGGTTGACCCCGCACGCCGTCATCACCTGGCTGGCATGCGTATCGTCCACCAGTGCCATCAGGAGGTGTTCAAGCGTCGCATATTCGTGGCGACGCTTCGACGCTTCGCCCAGGGCATTGTGGAGGGTGGTTTCGAGGTCACGCGCAAAACTGGGCATTCGGGGCTTCTCCTTACCCGTCCAATGTCGTGAGAGAGGGCGACCCGATCAAGGGCCGTGCGGCGCAAAGGTCGGTCAGGCTACCGTTTGAACAGCGCATCGGCGGCGCTTTTGTGTTGGTCGACGGCGGACATATGCTGCTCGACGCGCTGGATTTCCGCCTTGAGCGTCTCGATCCGCTCGGCAAGCTCGTCCTGCGACAGCGGCCCGAGGTCTTGCCGGACGAGTTGGCTGAGCGGGTCGCTCGGCCGGCTGGAGAAGAAATCATCATCGTCCATCACCGCCAGCGTTGACCCGCGCCGTCCCCAAGTCAATAAGTTTGCGCTCAATCGTTGGAACCGGGGCCAGTCGATGAGTGAAGTAATCCCAGACGTCATGCGCGCCATTGAAATCGCCGCGCCGGGCGGACCTGAAAACCTCAGATTGACCGAGCGTCCGACGCCCCGACCCGGCAAGGGCGAGTTGCTGGTCAAGGTTGCGGCGGCGGGGGTCAACCGGCCTGACGTCCTGCAGCGGATGGGCGTTTATCCCCCTCCGCCGGGCGCGAGCGATATTCCGGGGCTGGAGATTGCCGGAACCGTGGTCGATGCGGGGCCGGGTTCGACCCATATGATCGGGACGCGGGTGTGTGCGCTCGTCGCGGGCGGCGGCTACGCCGACTATTGCGTCGCGCCCGCCGGAACCTGCCTGCCGGTCCCCGAAGTGCTGCGCATGACCGAGGCCGCAGCCATGCCGGAAACGCTGTTCACCGTCTGGGTCAACCTGTTCGAACGCGGCTTCGCGGCGGACGGGGATACGGTGCTGGTTCATGGTGGGACCAGCGGCATCGGCACGATGGCGATCAAGCTCGGCACCCTGCTCGGGCTGGACGTCATCGTGACCTGCGGCAGCGACGAAAAATGTTCCGCGGCCAAGGCCTTGGGTGCCATCCATGCCATCAACTACAAGGCGCAGGATTTCGTCCAGGAAGTGCAGGTCCGAACCGGCGGCAAGGGTGTCGCGGTCGTCCTCGACATGGTCGGCGGCGACTATGTCCCGCGCAACCTGCAGTGCCTGTCCGACGATGGCCGCCATGTGTCGATCGCCTTCCAGCGCGGGCCCAAGGCCGAAGTGTCCATCGTCGACATCATGCGCCGCCGCCTGACGCTGACCGGATCGACGCTGCGCGACCGCGACATCGCCTTCAAGACGATGGTCGCGGACGAGTTGGCGCGCACGGTCTGGCCCTATGTCGAGGGCAACCGTCTGAAACCGGTGATGGACCAGGTCTTCCCGCTCGAAGCCGCGGCTAAGGCCCACGCGCGGATGGAATCCGGTGACCATGTCGGCAAGATCGTGCTACAGATGACCGCATGAGCGGGATGATCCTCCACGAATATGCCGCCTCCGGGAACTGCTACAAGATCCGGCTGACCGCCGCCCACGTCGGCGTGCCCCTCGAGCGGCGCCAATATGACATCATGAAGCGCGAAACCCGGACCCCGGAATTCCTCGCCAACGTCAATCCCAACGGCCGCATTCCCGTTCTGCAGGACGGCGACCGTTTCCTGGCCGAAAGCAATGCAGCCTGCTTCTACCTCGCCGACGGCAGCGATCTCATCCCGGCCGACCGCTACGACCGCGCCGACATGCTCCACTGGATGTTCTGGGAGCAGTATAACCATGAGCCCAATATCGCGACGCTGCGCTTCTGGAAGGGCTGGGTCGGCCTCGACGCGCTGACCGATGCCCAGCGCATGCAGATCGTCGGCAAGCGGGAGGCGGGCCTCGCCGCGCTCGACCTCATGGATCGTCACCTTGACCGGCATCGCTGGCTCGCGGGCAACCGTTTTACCGTCGCCGATATCTGCCTGTTCGCCTACACCCATGTCGCCGACGAAGCCGATTTCGACCTAGAGGCTTACCCGGCGATCGTGCGCTGGATGGAAGCCATAATGTCGATGCCGCAACATATCTCGCTCGACGCCTAGACTCTTCGGCCCCGCCGGATTAAATCGCGCTCCATAGTCGGCCGCTCCGGGAAGGGGCGGCCTCATCTGTTTCTAGGGAGTGCCATATGGCCCAGCCGCTCATGCCGCATGCGACCGCCGCCTGGCTGGTCGACAATAGCTCGCTCACCTTCACCCAGATCGCGGAATTCTGCGGTCTCCACGTGCTCGAAGTGCAGGCGATCGCCGACGACACTGCCGCGACCAAGCTGACCGGCCGCGACCCGGTTCGTTCAGGCGAACTCACGCACGAGGAAATCGAGCGTGGTCAGGCTGATCCGGATTACGCCCTCAAGATGATCAAGGCGCCCGACGCGGTCACCCGTACCAAGGGCCCGCGCTATACCCCGGTGTCGAAGCGCCAGGACAAGCCGGACGGCATCGCTTGGATCATCCGCAACCATCCGGAAGTGTCGGACGGCCAGATTTCGAAGCTGATCGGCACCACGCGCACCACCATTGCGGCGATCCGCGACCGGTCGCACTGGAACATGGCCAACATCCAGCCGAAGGACCCGGTGACGCTGGGCCTCACCTCGCAGCGCGAGCTCGACGCGGCGGTGGCCAAGGCGCAGAAGGCGGCCGGCATGGAAGCGCAGGGCGATACCCGCCTCGACAGCGACCGCGAAAGCCTGATTACGCAGCTGCGCGCCGAGCGCGAGCAGCACGCTCGTGACGCCGAAGCCGCGCTGGCGGCGGAAGCGGGCATCGATACCTCGGATGAAATCGTCCCGGGCATCAAGGACCCGTTCAAGCATTGATTAGCGTCGGCTGACCCGCCAGAGTTGCGCCATGAGCGAAAACGACATCGAGCAAATGAGTTTCGAGGCGGCGTTGGCCGAGCTTGAAACCATCGTCCGCACCCTGGAGCAGGGGCAGGCGCCGCTGGATGAATCGATCGAGCTTTACCAGCGCGGCGACCGGTTGAAGCGGCACTGCGAAGCGCGGTTGAAGGCTGCCCAGGCGCGGATCGAAAAGATCGCGCTAGGGCCTGATGGCCAGCCGAGCGGAACGTCGGCGTTTGATGCAGGCTGAGCGGGCGATGGGGGCCGTCGATCTCAAGGCCGAAGCGGCGCATGTGGCCGGGCAGGTCGATGCCCTGTTCGAACAGTATCTGGCCGATCCCGGCGACGGCCGCGACCGCTTGTTCGCAGCAATGCGCCATGCCGGCGTCGGCGGAGGCAAGCGCCTCAGGCCGCTGCTGACCGTCGCGACGGCGCGGCTGTTCGGCATCGCTGAAGATCGCGCCGTGCGCGCCGGTACGGCCATCGAGGCAATCCACGTCTATTCGCTGATCCACGACGACCTTCCTTGCATGGACGACGACGACCTGCGCCGCGGCAAGCCGACGGTGCACAAGGCCTTCGACGAGGCGACGGCAGTACTGGCCGGCGACTGTTTCCACGACCTGGCCTTCGAAATCCTGGCCGATCCGGCGACCCATGAAGATCCCTTCGTCCGGTCCGACCTGGTGATCGAACTGGCGCGCAAGTCGGGTCCGCACGGTATGGCCGGCGGCCAGGTTCTCGACCTCGTCGCGGAGGGCCGACAACTCGGCATGGGCGAAATCACCCAGCTGCAGCGGCTCAAGACCGGTGCGCTCATCGAATATGCGGTCGAGGCCGCCTGCATCATGGCCAAGCTCCCGCCGGAAGGTCGAACGTCCTATCGCGGCTATGCCCACGACGTCGGGCTCGCGTTCCAGATTGCGGACGACCTGCTCGATCATGCCGGCGACGAAGAGGCGGCGGGCAAACGCCTTCACAAGGACGCGGATGCGGGCAAGGCGACCTTCGTGTCGCTGCTGGGTGAAGAGCGCGCGCGGCAGCAATGCGCGATGCTGGTCGATCAGGCGATCGGCCACCTGCACGGCCATGGTGAGGAAGGCGACCTGCTTCGCGCCATCGCCCGCTACGTCAACGAAAGGGACCGCTGATGTCCGGCCGCACACGCATCGGCGTCTATCCCGGGACCTTCGATCCGATCACGCTGGGCCATCTCGACATCATTCGCCGCGGGGCGCATCTCGTCGACCGGCTGGTCATCGGCGTGACGACCAACCCTTCCAAATCGCCGATGTTCACGGTGGAAGAACGACTGGCGATGGTTCGCCGCGAAGTGGCCGACATCGATCATATCGAAGTGGTCGAATTCGATTCGCTGCTGATGGACTTCGCCGAGGGGCAGGGGGCTTCGCTGATCCTCCGCGGGCTGCGCGCAGTCGCCGACTTCGAATATGAATATCAGATGGCGGGCATGAACCAGCAGCTCAACGACCGTATCGAAACGGTCTTTCTGATGGCCGATGTCTGTCTGCAGCCGATCGCGTCAAGGCTAGTGAAAGAAATCGCCCGTTATGGCGGCTCGATCGACAAGTTCGTGACGCCGGCCGTGGCCGCGGATGTGACCGCCAAGCTCGGCTCGTCGAAATAGGGTGGCATAGCCCATGTGGACGCGATAGGGCGCGGCCAGTGGGGCGGGAGGTCTGAATGACGAAGAACCTGTTTGCGTTGTCCGTTCTGGCTGTGTCGGCGCTGGTCGCCGCGCCTGTCGCTGCCAAGAAAAAGCCTGCCGAAGCGCCCGTCGCCGCCGTGTCGCCCCTAGTGGTTCCGGCCGCGGTCGCCGCCGATCCGGCCAACAAATGGACGCTTGAACTTTCGAATGGCGGCCGGGTGGTCATCCAGCTCCGCCCGGACATCGCGCCCAACCACGTCTACCGCATCCAGCAGTTGACGACGCAGGGCTTTTACAACGGGCTCAAGTTCCACCGCGTCATCGCCGGGTTCATGGCCCAGGGCGGCGATCCGCGCGGCACCGGGGAAGGCGGGTCGCCGCTTCCCGACCTCAAGGCCGAATTCAACAACATCCCCCACATGCGCGGTGTGGTGTCGATGGCGCGCGCGGAGAGCCCGGATTCGGCCAACAGCCAGTTCTTCATCATGTTCACGCCGCGCTTCAGCCTCGACCATAAATATACCGCCTTCGGGCGCGTGATCGAAGGCATGGCGGCCGTCGACAATATCGCCATGGGCGAGCCGCCGTTGGATCCGACCACGATCGTTCGAGCCAGCATCGGCGGACCGTTGCCGGCCCCGCCTGCAACCGCGGTCGCTGCGCCGGCACCGGCGTCGGCACCAGCCCCGGCAGAGACCCCGCCCGCCCAGTAATGCGCGTCGACCTTTTCGATTTCGACCTGCCCCAAGACCGGATTGCGTTGCGGCCCGCCCGGCCGCGCGATTCCGCGCGCATGCTGCTGGTCGACGGGGGTCGGATCGAAGACCGGATGGTGCTCGACCTGCCGCAACTGCTGCAGCCGGGTGACGTGCTGGTTTTCAACGACACCAAGGTGATTCCAGCCCAGCTTGAGGGTAAGCGCGGCGACGCCAGCATCGGCGCGACCCTCCACAAGCGCGAGCATCTTCGCAGTTGGTGGGCCTTCGTCCGCAATGCTAAGCGGGTGCGCGACGGCGATGTCATAGACTTCGGCCGTGGCGTTGAGGCATCCGCCGTCCGCCGCGACGAGGCGGGTGCGATCCTGCTTCATTTTCACGGCGACGAGCCGGTTGAGGTCTTGCTGGAACGGGCGGGTCAGATGCCGCTGCCGCCGTACATCGCCAGCAAGCGCGGCACCGACGAGGCCGACCGGGCCGATTACCAGACCATGTTCGCGCGCGAAAAAGGGGCCGTCGCGGCCCCGACCGCCGCACTGCACTTCACCGACCGCCTGATTTCCGCCCTAGACGAACGCGGCGTCAGCCGGGAGACGCTGACCCTGCACGTCGGCGCAGGCACCTTCCTGCCGGTCAAGGCCGACGATACCGACGATCACAAGATGCACGCCGAATGGGGCCGCATCGACCAGGCGCTGGCCGACCGTCTCAACGCCGCGCGGGCAGCTGGCGGCCGCATCATCGCGGTCGGCACGACGTCGCTGCGACTGCTCGAGAGCGCCGCGGGCGACGACCATATTGTCCGCCCGTTCGAAGGCGACACGTCGATCTTCATCACGCCGGGCTATCGCTTCAAGGCGATCGACGGGCTGATGACCAATTTCCATCTGCCCAAATCGACGCTGTTCATGCTGGTCAGCGCGCTGATGGGGCTCGACACGATGCAGGCGGCCTACGCCCATGCCATTGCCGGCAATTACCGCTTCTACAGCTACGGCGACAGTTCGCTGCTGCTACCCTAATCGCCCCCCGCGCACGTCGAGCCAGTGCGACAGGTCGCGGTCCAGCAACCGGCCGAGATGCGCGATGTCATCCTTCAGCGTGTCGCGAATTTCCTGCTGGACGCGAAGCGGGATCGGCTGCTTGACCGCGGGAACCTTGTTCCAGCGCAACAGCCGCTTGCGGATCGAAAAGATGCGCGTCGCGACGGCATCCTCTTCATCGCCCGACAATGACTTTTCCCGCTGGGCGAAATGCTTGCCCGCAAGATAGGTGCGCGCGAACTTGGGCGGCCGCTTCAACAGTCGCTGGAGCCAGAAATAGCGGAAGCTCTGGCCTCCACGTTTCGATTTCAGCTCTATCCCGTCGACCGGCTGGAAGCCGAGGAAATCGATCAGCCGGAGATATTGTCCGGGCGAGTCCGACACCAGGTCGTCGAATACCGATACGAAGCAGCGATCGCGACCGATCAGGTCGAACATTTTCTGGGTGTAGGTGCCGAGCTTGCCGCCTTCATCATACCGCAACCAGCGCGGTTCCAAGCAACTGGACGGGATGCGGCGTCCAGCCGCACGATCGGCGACGGCATCCCATGCCTCTTCGAAGCTTGGGATGTTTTCGTCGCCCGTTACGCGCAGCCGTTGGTGCAGCGAGGGCAGCATGCTCATCGGATCGCGAACGGCGATGACGAACTTGGCATTGGGCCAGAACCGCAATGCCGGTACCAGTCGTTCGGGAATGTAGAGATAACTCACCGACCCATCGAGCCCGGCGGCTTTCTCTTGGCCCTCGCACTGGCTGTAGAAGCGGTCGAGGAACTCGCGCTCGATCAGCTCGCGGGCGGCCGCATCGTCCATCGCCGTCAAATCATATTGGGCGAAGAAATGCGGTTCCTTGACGAAAGGGAAGCAGATTTCGGGCTGTTGCTTTAACCATGACGACAGGGTGGTGGTGCCGCAGCGCGGACCGCCGACGATGAACACCATATTGGGAAGCTGCTCGATCCGCATGGCGGGGGCTTAGTCTAGGCCGAAAAATATTGCCACAGCAGCTTCGCGGTCAGGCCGAGCGACAGGGTGACCAGCAGCGGTCGGATGACCTTCGCGCCGAATTTCATCGCGGTGTGGCTGCCCAGGTAATTGCCGATCATCGCGCCGCCCGCGATCGCAAAGCCCAGCGTCCAGACGATCTTTCCGCCGATCGCGAAAAACAGGACGCTTGCGACGTTGCTGGTGAGGTTGAGCAGCTTGGTGAGCGCGGTCGCACGGGTCAGGCCCATGCCGCGCAGCGCCACCAGCGAGGTCGAGAAGAAGCTGCCAGTGCCCGGCCCGAAAAAGCCGTCGTAGAAGCCGATCGCGCCGCCCACCGGACCATATGCCCTTGCCGACAGTCGCACATGGGCGTCTTCGTCGGTCATTCGCGGCGACAACAGGACATACGCCGCCGACGCCATCAGCAGGACGGGGATGATAAGGCCCAACATGCCGGGTTTGAGTTGCTGAACGGCCAGCACGCCCGCCGACGCACCGACGAACACCAGCGCCACCTTGCCCAGGCTGGGCCGGATGTCGAACAACCCCTTGCGATAATAGTTGGCGGTCGCGATCGACGTGCCGAACATCGATTGTAGCTTGTTGGTGCCAAGCGCCTGGATCGGCGTGATCCCGGTCATCAGCAGCGCGGGCATCATGATCAGCCCGCCGCCGCCAGCGATACTGTCGATGAAACCGGTCAGAACGCCGATCAGCGCCATGATCAAATAGGTCGAAGGCTCGAGCATCGAAGCCAATTGGACGAAGATCATCTGTATTGTAAATATAATACAGCCGGCTAATGTGCCTGAATGATGCAGTTGATCGCAATTTACCTGTTACTGGCGGTATGGGGCGCCAGCGAAATCATTGTTTTTCGGTCCGACCGTCAGGCCGGGCGCGGGCAGCGACAGGACGGATATAGCCGTCCATTGATCTTCCTTGCGATGAACGTCGCCATCACGCTCAGCATGACAGCGACATTTATGCATTGGTGGCGACTACCGGGTGAGTGGTGGACATGGTGGCTGGCCGGGTCGACGCTCGTTGCAGCGGGCATAGGTTTCCGCTCAAGGGCTGTTCGGCATCTGGGTCGTCATTTTCGAACCCATGTCACGATCATGGACGATCACGAATTGATCGAAGACGGGCCATATCGCCGCGTCCGCCATCCATCCTACACCGGAATGCTGGTGAGCTGCATCGGCTTGGGGGTGGCGATGGGCAACATGGCAGCCATCCTTTTGTTGACGTTGCTGCCCATGGCGGGGCTGGCCAATCGAATACGCGTCGAGGAGCGCGCCTTGGCGAAGGCGTTCGGCCGCGAATGGGAAATCTACCGCGCCCGCACGGCAGCGCTGGTCCCGGGTCTGTGGTGAGTTGACCTTGGGCGTCCCAGTCGTCACTGGACGCCCGCAATGACCCGATTTTCCTTCCAGATCGCCGCCACTGACAGCAAGGCGCGGACCGGCACGCTCGCCATGAAGCGCGGCGAGATCCGCACGCCGGCGTTCATGCCGGTCGGTACCGCCGCGACCGTCAAGGCGATGAAGCCCGAGGCCGTTCGTGCGACGGGCGCCGACATCATCCTTGGCAATACCTATCACCTGATGCTCCGCCCCGGCGCGGAACGGGTCGCCAAGATGGGCGGGCTGCACAAGTTCATGAACTGGTCGCGCCCGATCCTGACCGACAGCGGTGGCTATCAGGTGATGAGCCTTTCCGACCTCACCAAGGTCACCGACGAAGGCGTTACCTTCCGCAGCCACTTAGACGGGACGAAGCATATGCTGAGCCCCGAACGTTCGATCGAGGTGCAGCGGCTGCTGGGCAGCGACATCGTCATGCAGTTCGACGAGCTGGTCCGCCCGGACGTCAGCGAGAAGAAACAGCGCATCGCCATGGAGCGCTCGATCAAATGGGCGCAGCGCAGCCGCGATGAGTTCGACCGGGGCGGGCAGCATGCCGAAGACGCCGCCATCTTCGGTATCCAGCAGGGCGTGCTGGATGAGGGTCTGCGTAAGCAATCGGCCGATGCGCTGATCGACATCGGCTTCGATGGCTATGCCGTCGGTGGCTTGGCGGTAGGTGAGGGGCAGGAAGCGATGCTCGGCTGCCTCGACTTCGCCCCGGACCAGCTGCCGGCCGAAAAGCCGCGCTACCTCATGGGCGTTGGCAAGCCCGACGACATCGTCGAGGCCGTTCGGCGCGGGATTGACATGTTCGACTGCGTGCTCCCGACGCGCTCCGGTCGCACCGGGCAGGCCTTCACCGCCGACGGCCCTATCAACGTCCGCAACGCCAAGTTCGCGGAAGACCCGCTACCGCTCGATCCGGAATGTGGCTGCCCGACGTGCTCGACCTACAGCCGCTCCTACGTCCATCACCTGGTCCGCGCAGGCGAAATCCTCGGCGCGATGCTGATGACCGAGCATAACCTCAGTTTCTACCAGCGCATGATGCAGGGGCTGCGCGACGCCATCGCCGCGCAGAATTTCGATGCGCACGCCAACGCCTTCCTCGACCGCTATCGGCGGAAAGGCGCCTAAAGCGCGCTGAAGTTCAGGAAGCTGGGAACCGGTCCGTTCCAGTCGCCGCTGGCGTCGTCCGCCAGCGCCGCTTCACGCGGTTCCTCGTTGCGCGGCCTTGCTTCGCGGCGCGGTTTCTCCTCGCGACGCGAGCGTTCATCACGCTTCGGCTTTTCTTCCCGGTCGGCCTTGTCTTCGCGCGACGCAGGCTTGGCTTTGGCGGGCTTCGCCTTGGCTTTTGGAGCTTCCTCGACCTCCTCAACCTCGGGTGCGGCAGCCTTGCGACCTTCGAACCGCGGCAGCTTGGTCTTGGTCAGCTTCTCGATCGCGTCGATGGCGTCGGCGTCGCTGCTGGTGCCGATGGTGTAGGCGATGCCCTTGGCACCCGCACGGCCGGTGCGGCCGATGCGGTGGACATAATCGTCCGGCTGCCACGGCACGTCGAAATTGATGACATGGCTGACGCCCTTGATGTCCAGCCCGCGCGCGGCGACGTCGGACGCGATGAGGATGTTGATCTCGTCCGCCTTGAAGCGGTCGAGTTCGGCGATGCGGTCCTTCTGTTCCATGTCGCCATGGATCTGGCCGACGCGGAAGCCCGAGCGCTTCAGGCTGGTCGCCAATTCGCGCACTGTGGTCTTCTTGTTGCAGAAGACGATGGCGTTCTTCAGGTCGCCGCGCAGGATGTCGCGCAGCGTGTCGCGCTTCTTCGGGCCCGGCACGATCACTAGGCGCTGATCGATGTTCTCGTTGGTCTGGGCGGCTCGGGCGACCTCGATCGACTTGGGGTCGGTCAGGAACTTGTCCGCCAGCTTCTTGATCGGTGGCGGCATTGTCGCCGAAAACAATAGCGTCTGGCGCGTCTTCGGCAGGCGCGAGCAGATGGTTTCGATGTCCGGAATGAAGCCCATGTCGAGCATGCGGTCGGCCTCGTCGATGACCAGCAGGTCGCAGCCGGTGAGCAGGATCTTGCCCCGTTCGAACAGGTCCATCAGCCGGCCCGGCGTGGCGATGAGGACGTCGACGCCCTTTTCAAGCGCCTTGACCTGGTCGCCCATCTGCACCCCACCGATCAGCAGGGCCATCGAAAGCTTGTGATACTTGCCGTATTTCTCGAAATTCTCGGCCACCTGCGCGGCGAGTTCGCGCGTCGGTTCCAGGATCAGGCTGCGCGGCATGCGCGCACGACTGCGACCTTCGGCGAGGATGTCGATCATCGGCAGCACGAAGCTGGCGGTCTTGCCGGTTCCGGTCTGGGCGATGCCGATCAGGTCCTTGCCCATCAGGACAGAGGGGATGGCTCCCTTCTGGATCGGGGTCGGAATATTGTATCCGCTGTCGTCGACGGCGCGGAGCAATTGATCGGAAAGGCCGAGGTCGGCGAAGCTCATTCAAATTCCCGGATAAAGAAAAGGCGCCGGAATTGGTCCCGCGCCGCGTGGCGCGCTACTCCCGATGGGGTGAAAATGTCAAGTTTTGCCCGTATCTACGGTGGTTATTCGGCGATCTTTGGCGTCAGTTTGCGAAACTTGTCGATACGGCAGGTGCCGCCGATCCGCGATCGAATGACGTCGCGCTTGGCACATACCATCCCGTTTTCCGGCTGCAGGTAGAACTGGCCGTAATAGTCGAGCGCCTGACAGTCGCTGTCCATCTTGGCCCGCACCCGGCTGCGGTCGCGAAGGACGAAGTCGATCGAAGACGCACCCGACAGCAATGCCCCTGCGATGGCGCCCGCCGGGATGCATTTCGGGCCCTTGTGCTCATCCCAGACGATGGGGACCACCGTCCTCGGGCGTATCGGAATCCGAAAGATGACCTCGTCTTGGATCACGACGCGCCGCACGACCTCCGGCTGCACATTTGACGGAGCGCCGAGGCCGAACAGGGACGGGAAAAAGCCCAATGCGGTGAGGAGGATCATGCGGTCGGTACCATTGCGGAAGCCGCTGTGGGCGGCAACCCTTGAATAGGCGATGAATTGGTCGCCATACGTCGGACCTGCGGCCCGGTCGCGCTGGCGCAAACGCCTTGCGAATTGCGAGGGTCCTCACTAGAGGCGTTGGCACAAAATCCCAGCAGTCCGATCGGCGGCAAGATTCGCCTCGGCCCGCTACTCCAGGAGACTGAACAGATGGCGAGCCAAGCGCCGAATACCCTTCCGCTTCTTTACAATGCCCTTGAACCGCTGAACCGCAACCAGCACGGCAATTTCAAGGTTCGTCGCACGACCGGTATCCCGGCGGTGAATAAGGCTCATGCCATTCCGCTGACGGTCGACGAATTCGCGCTGGCCCAGCGTTTCTACCCGATCGTCTTCTCGAACGGCGACAATCCCGTTCCGCTGGCTTTGATGGGCCTTCATGAAGGTACCAACACCTTCTTCAACGACGAAGGCCAGACGATCGACGCCAACGTCTACATCCCGGCCTATCTGCGCCGCGTTCCGTTCCTGCTTGCTCGCCTGACCGACGACACGGACGAACTGTCGCTCTGTTTCGACCCGACCTCCGACGCCGTCGGCGAATTCGACGACGGTGAAGCATTGTTCGACGGTGACGAGCCCAGCGAATCGACCAAGGCGATCCTGCAGTTCTGCGAACAGTTCGAACAGGCCGGCCTGCGCACCCAGGCGTTCTTGAAGGAACTGAAGGATCACAACCTCCTGATGGACGGCGAAGTCGCCATCCAGCCGGAAGGCGCCGACCAGCCCGCCATCTACCGCGGTTTCCAGATGGTCGACGAAGAGAAGTTCCGCGAATTGCGCGGCGACGAACTGCGCAAGCTCAACCAGAATGGCGGCATTGCCCTCATCATGGCCCATCTCTTCTCGCTGTCGGTGATCCGCGAAGTGTTCGCGCGTCAGGTGCAGCAGGGCACCGGTCCGGAAGGCTTCAACGCCGAACAGCCCGCTCCGGTCGGCGCGGACGCCTAACGGCCTGGCGACGGCCCCTAGGGCCGCTTCTTGAAACGGCGCGGCGACCCACCACATCGGGTCTGCCGCGCCGTTTTTCCGTTCCCCCCTTAGGCGGATTTGCGGTCGGCACGCACTCCTTTTGGATGCGTTCCTCCCTGACCCCTCGGCCATCCCGGCCTATGCCGGGATGGCCTTTTTTATTCCGCTGCGACGTCCCATTGCCGGCTGGCAAGATGCTCGCCCAAGCTGACGGCAATGGACGACAGGATGGCAGCCAAGCGGTCGAACGTCGCCGCCGGGCTGCGCTGATCGGCCGCAAGGTAGAGCGACCGGTCGATTTCGATTTGTAACGCGTGGCGGCCGTCTGATGGACGACCGTGGCGCTCGCTGATCGCGCCGCCCGCATAGGGATCGTTCAGCGCGACGGTGAGGCCGGCGTCCCGAAATGCGCCTGCGGCTGCCTGCGACAGCCACGATGCCGCACTGCTGCCGTGGCGATCGCCGATGACGATGCGCGCCTCGCCCGGCCGCCGGGCGGGCATCGAATGCATGTCCAGCAGCAGGGCCTGGCCATGGTCGATGGCAAGCTGGTCAAGCATCGTTTCGACCGCCCGGTGATAGGGCCAGTAGATGCGATCGAGCCGCCGCTGGAACTCATCCCGCTCGATCGGCTGCCGCCAGAGCGCACCATGTCGGCGGGTTCTCGAGGCAATGATGCCGAGTCCGTGCTGCGCGCGCGGGCCCACCGGTAACGGCGCAATGTGACGGATGGCGGCCGGATCGACCTCGTCGGGCCGGCGATTGCAGTCGATGACGGCGCGCGGCACCGGCTGGACCACCCCGCCGATCCCGGCAGCGAAGGCTCGCCACATCAACCGGTCGACCAAGGGGTCCTCAAGGGTCTCCAGCGCACGCTGCCCCTGGGTCGAGCGGGCGATGACGGCCGGATCATACGCCCGGCCGGCATGGGGCACCGACAGCATCACCGGCAGGCCGATGCGGGGAGGGTGGATGATCGGTATTGTGTCCTGGGTCATCGTGACGTCGCGGCCACGCTAGGCGTACCAATTCAAGACAGCAACGACGGACCTGCGTCGAGGCGCTGGAAAAACGGGCGCTTTGGGGGCATAGAGGGTCGATGATCAGGATCCTCTTGGCCGAAGACGATACGTCGATGCGCGAATATCTGCAGCGTGCCCTGCAGCGCGTCGGCTACGAGGTCGAGGCCGTGGGCTGCGGGACGGAAGCGCTTCCGCTGCTCGAAGCGGGCCGGTACGATCTTCTGCTCACCGATATCGTCATGCCCGAAATGGACGGCATCGAACTGGCGCAGAAGGCCAGCTCGATCGACCCGGCCATCCGGGTGATGTTCATCACCGGCTTTGCCGCGGTCGCTCTTCAGGGCGGTCGTACGGCGCCCGAAGCCAAGCTGCTGTCGAAGCCTTTCCATCTCAAGGACCTGGTGGCGGAAGTTGACCGCCTGTTCCAGACCGAGGACCAGCACGGACGTCTCTAACCGGTCGGCTGCGGACGCCCGGCGACACTTTCGTGCCGAACCCCCCTTGCGGGATCGCCAAAGCCCCTCTAAAGGCCCCCTCCAGATGCCCCGCCGCTGACGCGGACGGGTCCCCGGGTGGGCGTGTAGCTCAGTGGTAGAGCACTGTGTTGACATCGCAGGGGTCGCAAGTTCAATCCTTGCCACGCCCACCATTTTCTCCCTTAGAAACCAGTAACTTAGGCCCGCTTCAGCGGGATGACCTTTTCGGCCTCTGTCACTGCGGTGTCACTAAACGCCCCCGGAGCCAGGGCTTCGATCTCGTTGACGATCTCGCCGACGATGCCCTTGACCAGCTGCAGATACGACGGGCTGAACGGCGCGTAGAGCTCCGACACGGCATCGACGACGCGGTGGCCGAGCCATGCTTCGAGCTGGTCGAGCGGCTTGTCCCGAGCCTCGAGCCGCTGGCGGACGAGGTGAGCCATCGACCGGCGGATCAGCTTCAGGCCGCTGGCGCCGTCGCCCGGCAGGCCGAGCTCCGACGACATCGCGGCCATCGACTTCTTCGCGCTGCCGACCACGAGGAAGCCCTTGTGGTTGAACAGCCACTGGCCGCGCTCGACGATCGGCACCGTCGCGCGGACCTTCTTCGTCTGGCGGCGGCCGGCGGGGTTGAGGTGAACGATGCCGTGCTGGGCGTCCCACTGCTTGCGGCGCGGGTCGATCGACAGCTCGTGGGCGGCGTCAGGCCGCGCCATCGTCAGCACGCTGACGCGCAGGAACGCGAGCAGGTTGTCGCGGCGCTTCTTCGGCGTCAGCGCGTAGGCGAACATGGCGGCGAGATCATCGATCGTGGCGCGGTAGCTGGGCGTCCGGTTGAGGGTCTTCACCTGGATCGTCTTGAACTGCGGCTCTTCCTTGACGCAGCGCATGGCCGCGGCGAGCTGCAGGACGCTGTTCTCGACCGTCGAGAGCGCGCGATCGCGCACGTTGCCAGCTGGGCTGACGACGGGGATTTGCTCGTTCCACGCGCGGAAGCGGGCGATCCACGCCTCGTCGACCTGGCTGCAGAAGATGTCGGGGCGGGCTTGTGTCTCAAGGAACGAGACGATGTGGTCGAGCCGGGCGGCGATGGCCTTGTAGCTGGGCTTCGACTTCGAGGTCGCGAGGTGGACCTCGATCGCTTCGAGGACGGTGAATTGCTTGCCGGTGTCGTAGGGTCGGCGGCACGTTGGGCAGCACTCGACCCCCTTGGTCAGCTCGAGATATTTGTCGTCGAGCTTCAGCTTGCCTTCTTCAATCGAGAGCGTACCCGTTGAAGAGTATCGGTTCCCTCCGGCGGTTGGGTCATACCAGGTGATCTCGAGGCTTGGCCGGCCTGGCCGTTGGACGAGCTGGAGGTTCCCCCGCTGATAGTGGACTGTCGCAGATTTCTTTCGAGGCATGTTTCCCTCTGCAGTTCAGCGGCTTTCGCCTGGATGAGCTCACCGACACCGATCGCGTTCAGCAGATCGAGTGCGTCCGCTTCGAGGCGGATGCCCTTCGCCTTATCGGTCTGGTTCGACCAATGACGAGCGATGTCGGTGAGCGCAACCATTAGGCGATGCCCAGCGCGTTGCGATAGGTTTCGAGGAGCGCGTCGATTTCCTGCCGCTTGTGCGGTTCCATCGCGCGCAGCTTGACGATCGTCTTCATGATGGACGTGTCATAGCCGTTGGCCTTCGCCTCGGCGTAGACGTCCTTGATGTCGTCGGCGATGCCCTTCTTCTCCTCTTCGAGGCGCTCGATGCGCTCGATGAAGAGCCGAAGCTCGTCGGCTGCGACGTTGGTCTCGTCAGACATTCAAATCTCCTTGTTGATGACGAGGGCTTTGCCGCGAGTGCGGCGGGGGTCTCAATGAGGAAGGGGGCAAGTGACCAAGTCACTCGCCCCCTTCGTGTCAGGCCGGATGGAGACGTTCGTCGATGAACTCCCGGACGTAGCCGGGCACCTCCTTCAGGTGTTCGTCGAGGATTGCTTTCCAGTCGAACGTGCCGAGCTTGTCGGCGACCGACGGCTCGTCGTTCTCAAGCTCCGATATGCGCTTGCCAGTGAGCTGCAGACAGTCGAGGCCGATCGGGAGCTCGTCGCCATCGCGGAGCAGGACGCGGACAGCCTTGTCACGCAGGTCTGCAGGGTCGGCAGCGGCGAGCTCTTCGACGGTGAGGGTGACATAGAGGTCTCCGTTCGGGTCTTCGGCGTGGGTGTAGGGCTCCAGCGAGCCGGTGCAGGTCACTTCGACGCCGCCCAGCTTGTAGTCGCCCTCCAGATGCCAGTGGCCGGTGATGATGCGGGCGTTGGGGAAAAGCTCGCGGATCAGCTGCGCGGGCACCAGGTAGGTGTCGTCGCCGCCGAAGCTCTCCAGATCGTGGTGCAGGACGACGAGCGGGACGTGCTCGCTCTCTCCCATCGCCTCAATCTGCTCGACGACGGGCTTGCCCCACTGCCACGGTACGCACGCGATCTGCTCATAATCGCCGCAGTCGATGAAGGTCGGCTTGTCGACGACCCAGATGTTCGGGTGATCGTCGCCGATCAGGCGACGGAAAAGCTCCCACGCGCCGATCGAGCCCAGCTGGCGGCTGCGGTCGTGGTTGCCAGCCATTGCGACGTAGGTGCGCTTCGGGTTGTTCTGGGCGGCGTTGAGATAGGCGTCGGTGGCCTCGAGGATCGTGGTGAGGCTCACCTGCGGGTGGTCGAACAGGTCACCGACCATGATGTTGATGTCGCAGTCGGTGGCCAGCTCGTCCTTGAACTTCTGGAGCTGACGTGCTTCGCGCTCACCGCGTCGGTCGAGGGGGACCCCCGTCTCGAACTTGCGTCCGAGATGGGGGTCGCCGATCAACCAGACCGTGACGCCGGAGGGGGTTTCAACTTCCATGCGGTCTCCCTTCAGGAAATTCCCAGCGGTCACAGACCGTGGTGTCGGAGGCGGGATAGGTGACGGGGATGAAGATGGTCCCGCCGCTGCCGTCGATTATCGGCTGGAGCATCACAAACTCGTCCGAATGTTCGACGTGCGATTGGAGGCAGCGTCCCTTGTCGACGCAGCCCGCGAGGGTCAGGCCAGCCGCCGCGGCGGCCGCCAGACCAAACCGGCCGACTTCGCGCCGGCCATTGGTGAGCGTCACGAAGCAGTCCTCGTTGGGGAGGAACTCCCGCCACGTCGGCATCCACGGCCCGCGGAAGGACAGCACCCAGGTGCGGCCTTCGTCGCTGTCGACCTTGTGGAAATCGCTGCGGCGCGTGACGAACGGGCGCCAGCTGGGCTCGTGACGGCGAACCGAACCATCGAGCATGGTCTCGGTCAGGCCGCCCTTCAGCACCCAGCTGATGCAGTTGAAGGCGTGATTGTGGAAAGCCTCGCGGCTCTGGCCGTCGAAGCGAAGCAGCACTGCCGAGCAGAGCCGCTTCGCCTCGAACAGCCAGTAGCCGGTCACGGTGCTTTCCGCGCCGCCGTCCTTCTCGCGGAAGAACGCCCTCATGCGGCCTGATCCTCGGGCGGGAGGATTTCGTGGAAGATGCCGTTCTGCGCGCTGAACAGCTGCTTGAGCTGGTAGACGCAGTCGAACAGCGCGTTGTGCTTGTCACCGGCCGGCGGCGTCACCCACGAGAGATCGGGTTCCTTGCCGTCCTGGCGGAACAGGCCCGCCTGATACGAGCGCAGGTCGCGCGCCTCGTTGAACCTGAACGGCATCGGCATGCCATACTGGTCCATGTAGCTCTGGATGAACCAGAAGTCGAAGGTGCCCCGGCTCCAGAAGCGGAGCTGGCCGTGGCGGCAGACGAACTCCCAGAACTCGCGGATCACGAGGCTGGGCTCTTCGGCGGCGGCGAGGATGCCGCGCAGGATTTCCGGCTTCTGCTGGCCCCACCAGCGCCGCGTTCCTTCGTCCCAGAAGCGGTTGGCGGGCAGTTCGAGGCAGCGGTTGAACGGCTGGCCGACGGCGCCCGTCTTCAGATTGAAGGGCAGCGCGGCGAGCTGGATCATGCCGGTGTGGTAGGGGTTGGTGCCGGTCGTCTCGATGTCGACCATCAGGTCGGTCAGCGGCTCGTCAGACAGGCGAGCGATCATCATAGGGTCCACGGGGTCAGGTCCTTGAATTTGACGGACTTGGCGCCGTCGGCACACAGGGCAGCGAACTGCTGCTCCCGCATGACGAACCACTCGCCGAGGCCGTAGCTGAAGATGTAGAAGTCGTAGCGACCGCCGACGCGGGCCATCTTGAGCGCCGCAGCGCGCTGCGACGGCCGGATGTCAGCGAACGGGAAGCTCGTCGCGCTCTGGACCGACTTGACCTCCGCGTAGAAGGTCTGCTGGTCCTTGGTGACGAGATAGTCCGAGGGCTTCGGGAAGTCGCCGACCTTGCGCCCACCGTTCAATCCGGTGAGCGCCTTCTTGTCGGGGAAACGGTAGAGATCGTCAGCGCCTATGCGGAGCTCAAACGCCTTTTCCGCCGCGGTGCCGTCATTCGACGCCATCGTCGTCCGCATCCTTGAACGCCATCACAAGCGCGAACAGCGTCAGCAGGACGAAGAACATGCGGCACCCGGTCGTCCATGCGGCCGGGTTCATGTCCCAGCTGACGAAGGCGGTGACGAGGTAGGCGGCGGCGACGATGATGGCGCTCGCGAAAAGCACGGCGAGTGCATAGATGGAGCGGCTCACCTGCTCCTGGTTGTCGTTCATAAATGGGGGTTCCTCATATCGTTGAGGAACCCCAGTAAGCTCACGGAGTCCGACGCTGCACGGACATAGGCGGGAGTGACTTAGTCAGTCGGCTCGAGGATGCGATCGCCCACCAACCAAGGGCCCTTGTCGGGGTCGGCGAGCGTGCCGATAAAGTGCCAGGTCGAGCCGTTGAAAGCCGCCGGCTCCCAATCGTCGCTCTCGTCGTTGAATTTCGTCCAGTAGAAGCCGGGTTCGCGTTCCAAATTATTTCCTCTTGAGGCTGACCCGCTGGCTGCGGGCCGCGAGCCTCGCCACGGAGCGGCGGGGCACGACATATTCGTTGGTCAGGATCATGGGGGCGCGCCCTTCGACGACGCCCCCGGTGTGCGGGATGGTTTTGTTCTCGGTGGCGAAGTCGATCAGCTGCTTGGCCGCTTTCTCGACTAGCTGCTTCGCCATGTTGCCGATCACCTTGTCGGTGAAGTCGGCAACCGTCTTGCGATCGAGGCCGGTCTTCTCGACCAGCTCGTCGATCAGCTTCTCGTGTTCAGCGGTGCGCGTCATGCTGCCATCCTTGCATCTGCGACGAACTTGACGACACGAGCCACGATGTCGTCGGTGAGAGCCGACCCCTCCAGCTCTTTGGCGATCAGTCCCTCGATATGCGGGGCTTCGTCAAGTTCGATCTGGCTGAAGGCCGGGTTCTTCTCGTCGTAGGGCTTGAACGTCCGCCCGACCGAGACCGTGCAATGCAGCGGCAGCGTCGGGTAGAGGTCCTTGTGGTCAGTCATGCACCAGCGCAGGACCGGAATGAACTCCGGCACTAGGTCGCGATGGACCGACCAGACGAGCTCGTCGTGGATCGGCACCATGAAGCGGACCTTGCCCTGCCAGCCGCGACGTTCGATCTCCGCGAGCACCCGCAGGATCGCCCGCTTGGCGAGCGCGGCGCAGCTGCCCTGAACCTTGCCGTTGACGGCCTGGTTCTTCGCGCGGCTCTGGATGCGCTTCAGCGCCAGCTCGGCGTAGGCCAGCATTGCGGGGGACGCCGAGATGTCGGCGAACTTCCGCATCATGCAGGCGTGCCAGGCCGGCGTGGCTTCGAGGCGAACGCGGCGATGGTGGTCAGGCAGCTGCACGAAGCCATATTCCACGGCCTCCTGCTGCGTGCGGACCCGCCACGCCTCGGCGAGAGGGAAACGAGTGCGGTAGCGGTCGACCGCTTCCCACATCTCGTCC
Source organism: Sphingomonas jaspsi DSM 18422 (assembly GCF_000585415.1). NCBI lineage: Bacteria > Pseudomonadati > Pseudomonadota > Alphaproteobacteria > Sphingomonadales > Sphingomonadaceae > Sphingomonas > Sphingomonas jaspsi. The sequence goes on from NZ_KK073876.1 coordinate 1,372,859, forward strand.
GGGGACCAGCCGAGGTTCATGCCGACGGTCGAGAGCGAGCCGGAATACCAGTAGTTGAAGTTGGCGCCCTTGCCGACCGGCGTGCCGCGGGTCAGCTTGTGGAAGTCCTTGGGCGTCATCTCCTGGCCGGTGAAGATGTGCTTCAGCACACGATTGTTCGGGTTCCGGCCGAACTTGAACTCGCGATATTCCTCCTCGGTCAGGCCAGGGAGTGTCTTCACCGCGAGGCAGTCCGCTGCGGCGCCCGAGTGCAAGTCGCCGTAGGGCAGCTGGCCGAACACTTCGCGAAAGCCGTGGTCACCGCTCTTCTCGCCGATGTCGACCAGCTCAATCGACGACCAATCGGCCGACACGACCAGATGGTCCTCGTCGTCGCCGAGATAGAAGCCCCGGACATATTTGCTTTCGGAATACTTCGAGATCGCCATGACGTTCGGGAACGAGATGGCCATGCGGCGCGTCGCCAGCATCGAGGACAGCGACGGGTAGACCCGACTGGTCTCGGGGTCCATCAGCTGCGTGTAGGGCGTCAGGTAGAGCTTCACGGTCTGCTCGACGTCCGCCATGCGCTGATAAGCCTTGAGGACCTCGATCGCCCGCTCGTCGCCGGCCTTCTCGGCCTTGAGCAGCATCTTGCCGCGCGCTTCCTTGTCGGTGCTGATCTCGCCGTCGAGATAGACGAGCGGCAGACCCATCAGGTCGTGCAGGATCATCCGCATGCCCTGGTAGTAGACCGGGTTGAGGCGGTTGGCGGGGGTCTTGACGCCGCGCTCGTTGGCCCACGCGTCGCCGACCGGGTTGGCCGACTGGATCAGCTGCTCGAAATCGTCGGCGCTGTTGGGCGAGTTCGCCCAGTCCTCGATCCGCTTCCGCAGCTTCTTCCAGTTGTCCTTCGAGGCGCCTGTGTCCTTGTCGTAGCCCTCATACCATTTGCCCTGCTTCTCGATGAGCTTGGCGTTCGGTTCGTCGGGGAACGGCAGGTAGGCTTTGACGAGCGGCTTGAAGCTGCGGAGAACGTCGGCCATCGCCGCGCGCTCCATGTCGCGACGGGTGTAGACCTCGGAGAGGTCCAGCCGCATGCCTTCACGCCAGCTGTCGGCGAACACCTTCACCATCGGATTTTCCTGGGTGAGGAAAGTCTTCAGGAGCTCGGGGTTCGACCGGAGCATGTCGTCCTTGAGGTGCTGGAAGACGCGGACGGCCCAGTAGGCGTCGTCGGCGCCGTATTCCACGACCTGCTCGCCGGTCAGCTGGCCCATGTGGGTCGCGCCGGCCTTCTTCAGGACCTCGTCGTAAGTCGTCATCTTGAACCCGAACAGGCTCTGGACGAGCTTCTTCAGGTTGTAGCCGAAGGCGATCTCGCTGACGAAGCCGTTGTAGCTGTGCGCCGCGGTCGAGGTCTTGCCGATGAAGAGCGACAGCAGCTCCTGCTGCTCGCTCGACAGGCTCCGGCCGCGCGTCTCCGGATCGTAATTGGCGAAGGCCCGCTCGATGTTGCGGGTGTGCTTCGCGAAATTGGTCAGCGGCGTCGCGTAGAAGATCTGCGGATCGTACTCGTCGGGGCCGTGGTGGCTCACCGCCAGCTGCAGGGTGCAGAGGACGTTCGCCAGCTTCACGCCGAGGCACTGCTGGAACATGCACAGTTCGAACGGCGCGTTGTGCGCGAGGATCAGCGCGTCTTCGCGGATCGCCGAGAGCAGCACGTCAGCCTTGCGGCGCGGCAGGCGGTTCTCGACGTCGGCGTGGGCCAGGTTGACATACCAGGCGGTGTCCGACCCCTCGGCGTAGAACGAGAAGCCGGTCATCGTCGTGCGGCGATGATCGAACACCCACCGCTTCTTGTTGCGGTAGTTCTGGATGCCCTCGTGGGCGGTGTCTTCGTCGGTGGTTTCGCAGTCGAGACCAAGGACGACGGCGGTCTCGAGATCGTCGAGCGCCTGTTGAAAGTCCGCTTCGGAGGACCGCTTATCTAGCAGTCGGCTGGCAATATGCACGCAGGTATTCCTCATACATTTCTTCGAACCGACCGGTGGTCAGCGCGATCTCTTCAGCGGCATCGAGCTTGTTCTCGACGACGACGTTGGCCAGCGTGGTGGCGGCCATGTTCATGAGCGGCAGGATGATGTCTTGGGCCGTCACGCCTTGCTCGGCGGCTTCGCGGACGGCGCGGTCGATGATTTGGTGGAAGGTCAGAGGAAAAATCTCCGGAAGAGGTCGTTGGCGGCCTCGCGGTTGAGGACGCCCGGCTTCATCCCTTTGTTGAGGGTGTCCTCGGGAACCGGGATGAAGCGGGTGATGGAAATGGCGCGGCGGGCCTCGTCCAGCATGGCCGGATCGAGGAGCAGGTTGCGAGCCCGGGTGGGCAGCTTGAGCTGGGCGACCAGCTCGGTGTTGGCTTCGTCGACCGCGCGCTGCAGGAGCCGCCGGTCGGGCAAGGAAAGGCTGTCCCAGCTCTTCAGGCCGAAGCCCGGGACGCCCTTGATGTTGTCCGACTTATCGCCGACGAGCGCCTTGAACAAGGGGATGTGGTGCGGCTCGCAGTTCGGGATGCCGGTCGGCCGGATGCCGTCGATGATGACGTTCCGGTATTGCATCAGCTGCCAGTAATCGAGGTCGTTGGAGTAGACCTTGACCTTGAGGTCCGCCGACTTGCCGTAGACGTTCCCGCCGACCTGGCGGCTCACGAAGCGGTGGACGAGCGCGCCGACCACGTCGTCGGCTTCCCAGCCGTCGCACTCGACCTGGATCGCGTTCGAGTGGGTCAGCGCCTCACGGAACACGCCGATCTGGGCGAAGCGGTCTTCAGCCATCGGCGTGCGCTGCGCCTTGTAGTCGGCGTAGATGTCGCGGCGGCGCTGGTTGTGGTTGCGCCCGTCCCAGCACCAGATGTGAACCGCGCCGTCGTTGCACAGTTCGAAGCGTCGGCGAAGGCCGATGCGCTCGTGACCGACCTTGTCGAGGTCGCGCAGCATGACGTTGTTGCCGTCGTAGATATGGATCATTGAAGTGCTCCGAGAGCGCGCAGCTCCTTGCGGACGTAACCGGCCGTGTTCTTCTCGGCACGGCGGTCGCTGTAGCTGCAGGAGAGGATGACGAAACGGCTCTTGCCGCCGTATTTGATGACAGCGCGGGAGTGGCCGCCGCGCTTCGGCTTGACGAACTCTACCTCGACACCGGGAATTGGGTCGGTCAGCTTCAGGACGGCTTGGCGTTCGTCACGCATGGGTGGTGATCTCTTTCTGGAGACGCTCGACGGCGTCGAAGAAGATGGCATCGTTCCGGAGCAGCTCGCGAGCGCGGCGCCAGCCGGTGTGGATCGAAGAAGGATCGCAGCCGTAGAGCTTGGCGATCTTGGGCTGGGACCAGCCTGCCTCGGTGTTTAGGACGTGGGCGACGGCCCAGCGGGCGCGGGAGATGTTGCCGTTGCGGCGCTTCGGGTTCTGGATCGATCCCTGCGGGATGTCGAACCAGCGTTCGGCAAACGTAATGAGGCGGGAGCCAAGCTCCCGCCTCACGTTGGCGGCCACGGCGGGGGAAGTGACCGCCAGCTGCATTACGCGAGCAGCTCGAAGTTGATCACGCCCCATTCGTTGTTGTTACGGTTGGTCTTCTTCTCGTGAACGAGCTTGACCTTCACCGTGTCCTGCAACAGGTCGGGGTTCGACTGACGCAGACGGCGCATGAACGACTGGAACGGCTTGAAGCCGGTGACCGACGGGGTCAGGCCAACGCGGGTTTCCGCGTCAATCTTCACCGACGAGCCCTTCTTCGGGTCATCGAGGTCGTCGACCAGGACGCACGGGATTTCCGCGGTCTGGTAGATGCCCGAGGACTTCTGGTTGATCCGGGCGAGGCGATCGACCTCGGCCTGGAAGTTCTTGCCGTCGGGCGTCGAGACGCCGTCGTAGCTCTTGATGAAGGTGGTGTTGCCACCGCTTTCGAAGCGCGCCGAGTAGATCGGCAGGACTTCGGTCAGGTCGATCTCGACGATCAGCTCGTCGATCAGACCCTGCATGGTGTCGCCGACCTTGAAGCCTTCCGCCTTCACGCGGAAGTATTCGTCGACGTCCATGCCGCCGCTGTCGATGAAGTCAGCCATCGACGGCTTGGCGAGCGCCCCGACACTGTTCTGGTTTGCGGCGGTCGGCAGAACGGCCGGGGCGGTCCCGACGCCCGGCACTGCCGGAGCCTGGAAGTTGCCGGCGGCGGCCTCGGCCTGAGCCATCACGTTGTCGAGAGCAGAAGCATTGGTCATATAAATGTCTTTCGTTTCTGAATTGGAGCGACGTTGCTCGAAAGTCTCATTGAGCCTCGGCGCTCTAATTTTCCAATGTTGTTGAAGAAGTGACTGAGTCAGATGCTACCAGAATTGGAGCACCTTACGGGTATCATCGACGCGGGCCGCGAGCTGCGACTTGCTCGACAGGATGTCGAGCTTCCGGAAGTCGATGGAGTTGCGATAAACCAGCGACGAGACGCGCAGGATAGTCGTGCGCGACCCGCGGCTGGCGCGGCGGTATGCTTGGACGAAGTTCACGTCCTTGTAGTCCCAGGAGACGCCGACGACGTGGTCAGCGCGCTCCCAATTATAGCCCACGGCCACAGTGGGACCGGAGCCGACGATGGCGTCGAGCTTTCCGTTGCGGAAATCCCGATCAATCGCACCGCGCATGGCGGTGGAGACGTTGGCGTTGATGAGCCCGACCTTGAGGCCGCACTCCTGCAACCGGACGACGCAGCGTTCCTGCTCGGCCTGCGCCGCGGAGAAGACCAGCAGCGGCCGGCCCTCAACGGCGTATTCCATCAGGCGCCGGTCCTTCGCGGTCACCTCGCCCTTGGCCAGCCCCATAGTTTCGGGGTGGGCCATGATCTGCGTCGCGCGGATCACCGCGACGCCCGGCAGCGAGCCGTCGAGGATGCGGCCGTCTTCGAGCTCGAGCATCGCCTGCTCGTGGAACTCGTCGTAGGCCGCCTGCTGCTCGGGGAACATGTCGAGCGTGGTCTCTTCGATCGGCGTGAAGTAGACCGGTTCCTTGCCGTAGACCTCTTCGAAGTCGTGCCTGACGGCGTGGCGGCCGAGGATGCCCTTGAGCTTTTCCTCGTTCTTCCACGTCTCGACCTTGCCGAAGTCGTTGATCCACGCGGCGTGCTCATGGTGGAACCCGGGCAGGCCACCATAGTAGCGCGGCTCGATCGCGTGGATAACGGGGAAGGCGCTGTCGAGCCGGCCGTCGATCAGGGTGCCGGTCATGCCGAGCAATCCCTGGCAGTGGTTGGCGACATGGTAGAAGCTGGTCGTCTGCTCGGAACCCGGCGTCGAATAGCCCATGTGGAGCTCGTCGATCCCGAAGCCGCCAATCGTCGGCCAGACCTTCAGCAGCCGCTCGTAATTGTTGCGGAGGAAGGCGAAGGTGCAGATGAACACCTTCGGATCGTCGACGTGCTTATATTTGCGCGGCGCGACCTTGATCTTCGGCGACTTGATAAGGTCCGCCGCTTCCTCTTCGACCTTGACCTCGTCGAACATCGGCTTGCCGTCGGGACCGGCCAGCACCTTGACGCGGATGCCGGGCAGATCGTTCGCCGCGAACGGCGCCTTGCTGCCGAGCGGCCGCATCTGGCCGTCGTCATTGACCTCGACGATGTCGTCATCGGGGCGGTGGGTCTTGATCTCGTGCGCCGTCGTCGGCGGGCCGACGATGGCGAGGTCGTGATCGAGGATGCGAACGCGCGGCGTCCGGATCGTCTTGGTCCGCCAGAAGGTCGGGCCGGTCCAGCTCTTCTTCAGCGGCTCGAAGTCGCTCTCGAGGATGACGACATCCTCGGGGGCGAAGTCGGTGAAGCGGAGCAGCTCGTCGCGGTTCTTCTCCATCAGCGACTTCGGCATCGCCCAGATCGTCCGCCAGCCCTTGCGCGCCCACCAGTAGTAGAAGAGCACGCAGGCGGTCGGCGTCTTGCCGGTGCCGGGGTCGGACAGGTTGAGCGACTTGGGGTTCGCGATGTGGAAGCCCAGGTCGGTGACCTGGTAGCCACGCAGGGTCGGCTTGGCGTTATTGTCGTTCATGGGCCATCCTGATCAGGGCGATGATCGCCGCGAGCGCGCCGATCTGCTGGCGCTCCCATTGCTCGTGGGCGAGGTGATCGAAGACAGCCTCGGTGACGCCGCACTCCCAATAGGGGTCGGACTTCTCGAGGCGGTCATACATGTGTTCGGGAAGCGGCTTGCCCTTCGAGCCGTCGCGCTTCATCCAATAGAGCGTGTCGACCCCGGCATCGTCGTCTGTCGACCAGCCGTCGCCGCGTGTGAACCACACGTCGGCGATGACCGGCAGGCCGCCGAGGATCGTCGCGGGGCCGCTAGGCACCGAGCACCTTGTCGATTTCGTCGATCAAATTGTGCGCGGCATATTGCAGGTCGTCGACCGGGGTGTGTCCGTCGCCGAAGCCGTGGCTTTCGACAGGGTTGCCGCAGCAGCACACGCCGCTCTCAAGCGGCGCGCTGATGAGGAACTCGCGGATGCGCTTGAGAAGGTCCTCCATCAGCGCATCCTCTCGACAATACGGGCGAGGATGATGGTCACGTCGTCGATGTTCTTGACCGCGCCGATCGCGCGCATCAGGGCGTCTTTCTTGTGACGGTCGACGATGGTCATCATCCCCTCGCCGGTTCGCTCGCGCTCGGCGCGAACCTCGGCGGCAGATGGCAGGGTCTCAAGCAGTTCGAGAACGCGCGACATAATTTCTCCACAGCCCCCAGATGCTGACCCCGCCGTAGAAGGCGTTGATCATCAGGGTGGGCAGATTGAATTGTTCGAAGAGCGACGACAGCACGAGCGCCGCCGCGACGATGTTGAGAACGAGGTAGGCCGGGCCGTCAGAGACGACCCGGCCGGTTACGAGCAGCCCGTAGTTCAGCATGCCCAAGAGCACGCCGATCATGCCGGCTGCGACGAGCACTTAGCGGTTGTCTCCGTCGCCCTGGAGGACGCCGCGCGCCTTGCGGTCGAGCAGCTTCTCGGCGTTGCCCGCCGCGATGGTCGACAGGTCGGTGCCGAGCAGCGCCGCCTTAACCACCAAGTTGGCCAGTTGGTCGAAGAGCAACGCCTTGAGCTCTTCGCGGCGGGCGTCGGACAGACCCTGCTCGGTCAGCGTTCCAGCTTCGACATTGATCTGGATCGCGCCCAGCCCGTCGTCGCGGACGGCCTTCCCGACCAGCTCGGCGAAGCGACAGGCGACCTTGGCGCCAACCAGCGCGTGGGTGTATGTCGAGCCGACATGGCCTTCCAACCCGAAGGTGAAGCCTTCGAGATCGTCCCTGCCCGCGACCTCGGCGAGCGTCGTGCCAAGTTCACGGGCCTTGGCTGCGAGATACCACAGTTCATCGCCGACTTCCTTGGTCAGTGCCTTCACCGGCACGAACGGTTCGTCGACGAGGTGCCCGGCGAACTCGCCAGCTTCGCCCGCGCCCTTCAGCGCGACATACATCAGGCCGAGCGGGCCGCCCTGGCCAGGGTAGACGGCGGTCGACAGGGCGGCCGCTTCATATTCAGAAAAGGTTTTCAACGGGAAAGCTCCTCATAGCGTTCGAGAAAGCGGTAGGTGGCCAGATCGGCCGGCCACGGCGTCAGGTCGACGCGCGGCTTGAGGTGGCTGACGTCCCCGACGTAATCGAGGATCGCCCAGTTGCTGTGGTCGTTCGGAAGGAGCTCTTCCTTCTCGAGCTTCAGCATCTGGTCGTCGACCAGGCGAACCTCGGGCGGCAGCGGGTAGCTGAAGTTGAACAGCCGAGACATCGCGCCCTCGATGCGCGTCTCCAGCTCCTTGAAGCCGGGGATTTTGCTCTTCATCGGGCGGGGGATGTCGTTCGTGAACGCCTCGGCCGTGTCGTGCATGAGGGCGTCGAACTCGAAGCCCTCGGCGACGATGTAGCTCGCGTTCACCGCGTGCTGCGCCACCGAGTAGAAGTGGCGGCACTGGCCGGCGAAGCGGCAGATTTTCCCCAAGCCCTCGGCGATGTCCTGGACGGCGACGTCGGAGAGGTGGGGATTGTCGTAATCGAACATCACGCCCGAGAAGAGCCTGATGCCCGCCGACAGCGGGATTGTGACGGGTGCGTTCATGTGTGCTCCAAATGCAATGGAGCCCCGGCAGTTAGGCCCGCCGGGGCTCCATGTCTCAAGCGTCAGGGCAACTGACTGGGTCTCTTGTCGAAACGGCTCCAGCTGTCCTGCCAGTTGCCGCTCACCGCCGCCTTCGAGTATTCCGTCGCGCGGTTCTCGAAGAAGTTGGTGTGCTCGACCCCGTTGAGCAGCGGGATCAGCCACGGCAGCGGATGCTCGGTGATGCCGAAGATCGGCGCCATCTTGAGCTGCTGCAGACGCCAGTCGGTGATGAACCGGACATAACGCTTCACGTCGCCCGCGGTCATCCCCTCGACCGGCCCCATCGCGAAGGCCAGGTCAACGAAGGCGTCTTCCATCTCGACCACCTTGACGGCGTGCTCGCGGATGCGCTCGATCACCGTCGGCGTCAGCGCGCCGGTCTCGCGAGCGAACTCGTGGAACAGGCGGATGATGCCTTCGCAGTGCAGGCTCTCGTCGCGGACGGACCAGCTGACGATCTGCCCCATGCCCTTCATCTTGTTGAAGCGCGGGAAGTTCATCAGCATGGCGAACGAGGCGAAGAGCTGCACGCCCTCGGTGAAGCCACCGAACATCGCCAGCGTCGTCAGGATGTCCTCGTTCGAGGACATGCTGAACTGCTGCCCATAATCATGTTTCTCCTTCATGGCCTCGTATTCCATGAAGGCTTGGTATTCGGCTTCCGGCATCCCGACGGTATCGAGCAGGTGGCTGTAGGCCGCGATGTGGATCGTCTCCATCGCGCTGAACGAGGTGAGCATCATCTGCACCTCGGTCGGTTTGAAGACGCCCAGATACCGCTGCATGTAGCAGCTGGCGACGTCGATGTCGGCTTGGGTGAAGAAGCGGAAAATCTGCGTGAGCAGGTTCTTTTCGGCGGGAGTGACGTTCTGCGCCCAGTCACGCACGTCCTCGCCAAGGGGGACTTCCTCGGGGAGCCAGTGGATCTGATTTTGCAGCTTCCAATAGTCGAACGCGAAGGGATAGCGGAACGGCTTGTAGGCCGTCGATGCGGTCAGCAGACCGGGCTTAGACACGGGCAAATTCTCCATGATATTTGTGGGCGGCTGCGGTGTAGGCCGCGTGGGCCTCTTCCGAGGTTTCGAAGGTTCCGAGGTAGTGGCGTGCGCCGTTGTCGTCCCTGATGCGGGCGCTGAAGCGCCCGCTGGGCTTTTCTTGAACCCCTTTGAGACCAACCGAGTTGGTCTTTTTCATGCAGCTGTTCTGGGCGTTCCGGCGCTGGACGGTGACACGCAAGTTTTTGCGGCGGCAATCAAATGTATCGCCGTTCACATGATCAACCACTGTTCCCGGTTTTGCTTTGAGCAGCCAACGATGAAGGTCGACGTGTCCTTCACCGCGGATGAACGATCGGAAATAGGCCCGTCCATCCGCGTGTCTGCTCTCGGTCCAATTGTAGAAGAAGGCGGCACGCCAATCCCCGTCATCGACGAGAACGGGCGTGCCGGAGGAGGCAAATATCACTGACACGCAAGACACTCGTCGAAGTCGATCGGGGCCGCGATCACCTTCGGCTTATCGAGCGTGTTATCGGCGTCGACAGACCCCGCGAATGCCGCCCGCTTGGCGGAGCGGCTTCTCAGGTAGTAGAGGGACTTGATGCCCAGCTCCCATGCACGGAAGTGGAGCATCAGGAGCTGCCACACGTCGACGTTCGGCGGGAGGAAGATGTTGTTCGACGCCGCCTGGTCGATGAAGTCCGTACGATCGGCGGCGAGCTCCAGGAGCCAACGCTGGTCGATCTCGAAGCTCGTCTTGAAGACGTCAGCATCAGGCAGATCGAGATGCTGGACCGAACCCTCGTGTTCGAGGATCGAGTTCCAGACCGCGTCGGTGTTCTTGCCCTCGGTCTCGAGCACGCGCTCGAGGTGCGGGTTCTTGACAACGTAGCTGCCCGACAGCGTCTTGTGGGTGTAGATGTTCGCCGGGATCGGTTCGATGCAGGCGCTGGTCCCGCCGCAGATGATGCTGATCGACGCCGTGGGCGCGATCGCCATCTTGCAGCTGAACCGTTCCATCACGCCAGCATCGGCAGCGTCAGGGCAGGGGCCACGTTCGCCGGCCAGCACCAGGCTGGCGCGATCGGCGGCGGCGCGGATGTGGCGGAAGAAGCGCATGTTCCAGCTCTTGGCCATCGCGCTTTCCATCGGGATGCCGCGCGACTGCAGGAAGCTGTGGAAGCCCATGACGCCGAGACCGACCGAGCGTTCGCGCGCTGCCGAATAGGCGGCCCGGGCCATGCTCGGTTCGGCGCGCTCGATGTAGTCGGTGAGGACGTTGTCGAGGAAGCGCATGACGTCTTCGATGAACTGCTCGTCGCCGTTCCACTGATCCCACGTTTCGAGGTTCAGCGAGGACAGGCAGCAGACGGCCGTGCGATCGTTGCCGAGATGGTCGCGGCCGGTCGGCAGCGTGATCTCCGAGCATAAATTGCTGGTGGTCACCTTCAAGCCAAGCTGGCGGTGATGCTCGGGCATCGCCTTGTTCACATGGTCGATGAAGACGATGTAGGGCTCGCCGGTCGCAAGGCGGGTCTCGACCAGCTTCTGGAACAGCGTGCGGGCGTGGACTTCGCCGCGCTTCGACCCGTCGCGGGGCGAGCGGAGCGGGAACATCCGGTCGTCGCGGACGGCTTCCATGAAGGCGTCGGTGACCAGCACGCCGTGGTGCAGGTTCAGCGCCTTGCGGTTGAAGTCGCCGCTGGCCTTCCGGATTTCGAGAAACTCTTCGATCTCGGGGTGGTCGATCTGGATGTAGACCGCCGCCGAGCCGCGCCGCAGCGAGCCCTGGCTGATCGCGAGGGTCAGGCTGTCCATGACGCGGACGAACGGAACGATGCCGCTGGTCTTGCCGACGTCGCCGACCTTCTCGCCGATGCCGCGGACATTGCCCCAGAAGGTGCCGATGCCGCCGCCGCGCGAGGCGAGCCAGACGTTTTCGTTCCAGGTGTTGACGATGCCGTCGAGGCTGTCGTCGACCGAATTGAGGTAGCAGCTGATGGGCAGGCCGCGGCCGGTGCCGCCGTTCGACAGAACGGGCGTGGCGGGCATGAACCAGAGCTTGGAGATGGCGTCGTAGAGACGCTGGGCGTGGGCGTCGTCGTCAGCGTAGGCCGAGGCGACACGGGCGAAAAGGTCTTGCGGGCCTTCACCCGGAAGCAGGTAGCGGTCCTTGAGGGTCTCCTTGCCGAAATCAGTCAGCAAGGCGTCCCGAGAATGGTCGATCTGGACCATGCGGCGGTTCTCCTAAATAGGCGTGAACCGACGCTAGTAAGCGGGGGCGGGACGAAGTGTCCCACCCCCATTGACGAGTGACTGGGTTACTTGGCGGTGGTGGACCGCTTCGTGGCGTAGTGCTGGTTAAGCACGGTGTTGATCCGCGCCACCATGCGCGGGGGAAGCTGCTTTTTCTTGAGCTCTTCCAGGTCCATAATAGCAGCGCCCCGAGCGAGTTGTCGCTCGGAGCGCCTGAAACGATGGACTGCTTTGAAGTAGGTGGTCAGATGTTCAAGCAACGGCGCACCTTTTCGAATTGCTCCGCGGACAGAAGATTGCGGAGCATCATGACCGTGAAGTCCTGACCTGTCGAGGCCGCGAGGCGCTCGAGTTGCGATAAACGGAAGTCGTGCTGGCCACCGCGCTGCGAGGCCAGCAGCTGCTGGGCCTGCGTGAGACCCGTATCGCGCGACACCTCGAGCTGGTGCCGGCCGGGGGCGTTGCGGTAGTCGTAGACGACGTTCGCCATATTGTTGCGGAAGGTGCGACTGGCATCAGACAGCCGCGGCGGCGTAGATTGCGGATCGGGGGTATACTCGATGCCGTATTCGGCAGCTAGGCGTCGAGTGGCCTTACGGCAGTAGTCAGGCTCAAGGCCCTCCAGCTCGGCGATTGCTGCGACCGGGCGGCCTTGACGCATTGCCGTGATGATGCGTTCATCACGTTCATCCAACAGGGTTTTCCGCTGATCGCCCCTGCTAACTTCTGTCCGTTTCTCCACTCCAAACATCTCTTAGAAACACCTCTTCGTACACTTGCCTCACCAGCGCCGACGGTTCCACGCCGACGAGCCCCGCTCGTGCCTCTTTCAGGAGTCGGATTTTCTCCACATCCGACCCGATCTCGATGGTGGTCATGGTCTCCAACCACGCCTCCACCAAGGCTTCGAGCATTTTCATCATCAGAACATCCTTGGACATTTCACCCACCTCTACGATGGGTGCATAACGACACACTGATTGGTCTGACAATTCAAATTTCATTATTTGGTCTTGGGTCATAGTCTCCCTAAACCAGCGGATATGACTCCGCGTCACCGGATCGCCGAAGTGACCAGGTCACATGTTACATCTTTTACAGAGCCCCTCCCCGGGCTGGGTTGGGGCTTTGCGAATAAACTGCTGTGGGGACAATGAAATTTTCCCGCACGTTGCGGTTAACGGTCAGTCGTTTCGACGAACGGCCTGATGGAGTTCGACGAACAACGGGACCGCTTCTGCGGCGATGGCAGGGCGCAGCCGATAAAAGCACGTCCTGCCGAGTTTGCGACAGTCGAGAACGCCCGCCCGATACATCTTCGCCAGCCGGCGGCGAGCGGTGTCGTCGCTGATCTGGCCAATACGCTGGGCGACATAATCCGTTGTGATCTCGGGGGTTTCCGACAGATACGCTTCCAGCGCCACACATCCCACGGTGAAATTCACCAGTAGGCGGTGGAGCCTCAGCGTATTGTCGAGCCGGCACCCGACGATCTGCCGCATCGCAGCTAAATCGTTTCGCATGGTGCTCCTGCTTCAAAATGGACATAAATCCCTCGCTAGGTCAATGGTCGTTCACAAATTATCAACGCCAAAATCCTACATCGCAAGGAAATTCGTTCTCTTTTCGTTCTCATTCACGAAACCGGAACGATCGGCCTTGGCAAAGTTTCCTTTCGCTTTCAGACCCACCACCACACCGCGAGGGTCGGCAGGGCGGAAGTCGTGTTCATCGCCATCGATCACCGGTCGGCCGAGGTGTTGAGCCGGGAGTTCCTGAAAGAAGACCGACGCGATGTTCATGCCGCGAGCCATCTCGGCTGCGACATCTCCCGCGTTTATCTCGCTCTCGCTGAACGTCAGATGATAGTTGGCAGGCGGCGTGCGCCCCGGGATTTTGGTGTAATCGTAGAACGACACCTCCGGGAACAGGTCGATGATGTTGTCGGCGGTGCGGCCGATCTTGGCCGCCACATCCGGGAACAGGATGAAGCGGCGCTTCTCCCAGACGATGTCGCTAGTGCCGTTGAGGCGGACGCCGGGTTTCATGCCCTCGCGGCCAGCCTTGCGGACGTGGGCCGCGATCTCGAGCGCCAGCAGGTTGAGGAACAGGTTGCGGTCACGGAAGAAGAGGTCGGTCTTGGCCACCCTCGACTTCGTCTTGGCGTCGAGCGTCACCGGGTTCCCGGCGAAGTGCAGACACGCCGCGCTGCAGCCAGGGCTGCGCTTCGGGCAGGTCTCCCTGCCCGACATGTTGCCTGGCGCAAGGTGGAGCACGGCGCCGAGCACGCCCACCTTCTTATTCTTCGCGACCTTCGGGTTTGCGTCCGGACGGGACAGCAGCGATCGAAGCCCCGCGCGGTCGCGGAGCTGCTTCAGTGATGACATGGAAATTGGTCCCCTGGTTCGGGGTGATCGGGTCTAGTCGGTGATAAAGCTGACGAAGGCGGCACCCTGCGGGACGCCGGCCTCATCGGCCGACGACACCTTCAGCTCGGCCCGCGCGGGCAGCTCGCCTTCGAGGGGTTCGGGCAGGTCGACGCCGAAGTAGCGGCCGTCTTCCAGCTCGAGGATCAGACGACGATCGCCAGCCATCTCAACGGTGGCGAACGTCACGGTGGTGGGCTGGGTGCGCTTGGTCATGCCCGCCGTCCTGCCGCGTGGTGGCGGCAGGACGGAAGGATAGACCGGTCAACCTAAGTCAACCGCACCCGTGCTTCGACCTCTTCGAGGCGGTAGCGGGTGTCGTCGTGCGGCAATTTATTACCCTTGCCGGCCCAGATTTGGACGATTGCGACGAGCCAGTCGTCGTCGCCATCGCCGAGCGGCTTGCCCATCAACGCGCTGAAGGTTTCGAGCGACGGCTTTTCGGGCCACCACGCTTCGAGGTTGTTGTCGGGTTGGTCGTAATTGTTCGCGACCGAGAAGAGGCACCAAATCTTATTCATCTTGGATTTCCTGCCAGAAGGCGAACACATCCGGGGCGTCGTTGTTGTAGATTTCGAGGTCGTCCAACGAGTAGCGACCGCGGTCCTTGAGGAACCAGTCCTTCATCTCCTCACGGGTGCCGGAGAAGACGACGGACTGGCCCTCGTAGGGTTCGTGGTGGAAGACCGAGTAGGTCGGCTCAGTCGACATCCATCTCGTTCCGATGAAAGCTGTCATCGAGCGACGGCGTGTCGAGCGGGGGCTCTTCCGGTTCGGGCGTGCAGCTGAAGCAGTAAGGGTCGCTACCCTCGCCGTGATCGATGAAATCCGAGCATTTCTCGCAGATGCGTTCGGTCTCACTGTAGCCGTCGACGCAGAAGCCGCCGCTGGCGTCGATCACGATGGCCGTGTCACCGACCTCACGATCTTGGTCGTTCCAGGCTTCGATTTCCATCGCGGTCGGCGACAGGCCGGTCTCGACATAATCGTCGGCACAGCGACGGGCGGCGGCGGCGTCGGGGGCTTCGACCTCGACGATGATGAAGGACTTCACGTCCACCTTGAACTTAGGCACGGGCAATCACCTCGTTGTCGAGCTGGACCTCGACGATCTTGACTTTGCTGATGTGGTCCTCGTCGACGCCCATGCTCATGATGTGCTCGGCGAAACCGGCGTTGGTCATCGGGCCGTCGTAGACGCCGGCCGTGATGATGAATTTGGCGGTGACCTCGTAGACGACGTCGATACGGTCGTGGGTGCCGGTCATAACCCTGACGGCAGTCCATGAGCGGCCTTGACCGTGAGCGGCCCATTGCCACTGTCATGATAGGTTGTGCCGATGTAATTTCCGTGTCGGTCGTAGTTGACGCGGCTAGATAAGCGGGGGTTGGTCAAGCCCCCGCAGGCACAGTAGCAGCGATAAGAGATGGTGCTCGTCATCACAGCGTCCTCTCAGCACCGTGGAACTTCGTGACGACCGGGAAGCGCGGGACGCCGTCCGGGGTCAGGGCGAAGAACCGGACGGTTACGACCTTGTGCTGCTCACCAAGAAGGGAAGCCGCGCGCTCACGAGTTCCGCGGATGCCTGCTCCGAAAACGCGACCATCAGGAAGGCGGCAGCTGACGCGCTTTGCGACGCCCGCCCAGTTGCCGTTGCCCTCGTCGATCGAAATGACCTCATATTCCGCATCCTGGAACTCCTTCCGCTTCAGCAGGCTCTTCGAACGCTTCTGCTCGTAGAGCGCGTCGAGGCGGACCATCTGGCCTTCGTAACCGGCTTCGAGCCAGCGGCCGTAGAGCTCATCAAGCTCCACCGCGCTCTGCACCAGGACGGTTTCGACCGGGACGATCCAGCCGCAGGCGAGCGACTTGAACATCGTCGCCAGATCGTCCGCGCGGAAGCGGAACGGGCTGTTGCCGACCGAGGGCACGTCGTAGACGTGATACTGCATCACGGCTTCCGCCTTCTCGAGGTCGGCCGCCGACGGCTTGGCCTTGCGGACGATCGAGCTGATCTCGCCGAAGTCATCCTTCAGGTCGTGGTTGTAGAGCTCGCCGTCGAGGATCAGGCCGGGGTTGGCCTCGAACAGCGGCGCGAGCGCGGCGTGGATATGCGGCACGGCGGTGATCGGCTTGCCCTGGCGGGAGAACATGCCGTCCTTGGTCGTGATGCAGCGGATGCCGTCCAGCTTCGGCTGGGCGAAGACCGGGAACGAGGTCGGCGCATATTCCTTCGCCAGCATCGGCTTGAAGAAGTGCGCGCCGCCGTCCGTCGCCTCGATCGTGCGATGATATTCGCGCGTCAGCTTGTTGTCGTAGGCCGACTTGATCTCGAAGTTGGCCTGCGCCTCGTCGGTCGACTGGCTGGCGGCTTTGGCCTGCGTCCAGCCGGTCACCGCGAGGGTGCCGTCGACGAGGCCGGAGTGGACGCGGTAGCGCGAGCCGTCCTGCTCGATGAACCAGGTCCGGAGCCGGCCCTGGCTATCACGCTTGTAGATGCGATCGTGGTTCATGCGTTGTGCCCGTGAATTTTGGTGGTGATCTTGCGGATTTCGTCCGCAGCTTTGGCCAGGCTCGCGCCTGCCCGAGGGTTGGGGTTGGTCGGCGCGATCTTGCCGTGCTCGAGGGCGTCAGCCGCGGTGTCGAGGAAGCGGGCGAAAACGCCCGCCGCCCCGCCACGCTTGATGCGGATGACGATCTCATCGCTCTCGAAGTCGCGAGTGACGTTGACGGCCATCAGTTCAGCTTCGGCCCGAGGGTGCTGACCGCCAGCGAGGTCTCGGTCAGCTCGATTTGGATTTCGAACGCGGTGTCGAGACCCGGGATTTCATCGAGCGCGATGCCTTCGCAGAAGTCGTCACCGCCGCAGAGGCTGCGGGCAGTTTCGTAGAAGTCGTCATCGACGCCGGGGTTGCACCCCTTGGCGTAGACGACGACACACTTCTCACCTTCGCCGGTCAGCTGCCGCGGATCGGTCGGGGCCATGAGGTAGGCTCCTTGATCCTTGACCAGCATCAGGCTCGGGGCGACGGGTTCGCCGTAGACCGATTGACCTTCGGGGTTCGCCCGCGAGTGCGCGATGATCGACTTCAGCGTGTCGTCGACGGGGAAGACGAGCAACCCCATCAGCCGACGTCCTTGTCGCCGGCCAGGTCTTCGAGCCAGCCAAGCCCTTCCTCGACGGCGTCCGGGTCGGCGCGCAGTCGCGTCTGGATTTCCTTGGCGAGGCCGCGACCGCGGTCATTGAAGAGCTCGACGATGGCGACGAAGACGTCGGCCGCCTGCTCGTCGGTGAGTTCGTAGGTGTTGTCGATGATGTTCTGGACGTTCATGTTGGTCTCCAGTTGGGGGCGAGGCCATGACTCCTCGCCCCCGGTCGGCGTCACGCGACGAGTCGGATTTCGAACTCTTCGGTGACCTGCAGCGGCCGGAGCTCCAGCGTCTTGCTGTCGCTTTCCAGCCAGAGGCGTGCCCCACACGGCAACGGATCGTGGGGGCGGTAAACGAACTTGCCGACGACCTGTCCGTCGACGACGAGCTCGACTTCATGGGCGCGCTTGGCGCCCTTGTAGTTGCGAACGATGATGGGCGGCTCCAGCTCGCCGTCAGTGCGCTTGCGGTTGGCCGCGATGGCGCACTGGGCGACGTGCAGGACCTGCTTCACTCGGTCGGCCCCAGCAGCCAGCGCCAGAAGCCCTTGCGGGTCTCTTTCTGCTCGACGTGGAAGTCGACGAGATCATACTGGGCTTCCTTGGCCCGCCCATCCGGATGCCAGCCGCGGGTGACCCAACGGCCACACTCCAGAACCTGGCCGACCGCACCGGTGTCGAACACCTTGTCGACCCGCGCCAGCGAGCCGTTGCGGAGCCGGAACTTGACGCCCTCTTCGGGCTCGACCGTCTCGACGACATCATCCAGCAGCTCGACAAGGTCGAACGGATGGTTGTCCTGACAGTCCGAGAAGAACCCTCCCTCCGTCCAGGTTTGCTCTTCCCCGTCGAGCCTGCCGGAGATCGGGTAGTAGAAGTCACCCTCATCAATCGCATCGATATAGGCGATCGAGCCGCCGCGGGTCCGATAACGCTCGCCGACACGGATGTCTTCAAGGCCGTCGGCGTCGTCATGACTGTAGCTGTAGTCGTAGCTCGACACCGGGCTCGGGAAGAAGTCCTTCGCCTTGGCCGGCGGGATTTCGCCGACGACCTCGTAGCGGCAAGCGCGGCCCTTCGAGACGTTGTAGTCGCGCGGGAACGCGACGACGTCCTTGGGGTGCAGCTTGACGACCAGCACGCGCCGGTTGCCGTTGTAGGCGCCGAACGCGGGGAGGTAGGCCGTCGAGCAGAAGTGCAGGCCGTAGCTGCAGGTCCGATCGGGGTCCTCGTCGCACTCGTTACGCGGCTGCTCGACGACGTTGCCGATCGAGTTGTCCATCGTGCCGGTGTGGCAGTCGGTGTAGTCGGCGTTGACGATCTTCCACGCGAGGATGTCGCCCTCGGGGGTGATCGGCAGACCCGACCGGTCGCACCAGTCGTAGAGACCCTGCACCGCGCGGCGGCTCGGGTTCTCCATGACCTTCTCGAAGAAGGCCATCAGCGGCTTGGCCATGCCTTCCTGCCCTTCGTCCATGAAGTGCAGGATGCGGCGGGTGAGCCCGCTGTCGATCGCACGGCCCTTGTAGTAGAGCGTGCGGTCGACGAGCTGGATTTCGCCCTGCATGTAATCGGCGATCGCGGCCGGCAGGTCCATCAGTCGATAGACCTCGTTGTCGTTACCGGCCTTGAGGGCCGTCACCACCTGGTCGAAGGCGGCGTGGGTGTGGGGCATGGTCTTCGGGACGAAGTCCTTGCCCAGGATCGTGACCGACGTGTCGGACAGGGTGTAGTGGACGTTGCTCATTACAGGTTCTCCTGGAAGAGGCGCATGTCGTCCTCATCCATGATGTGAGACAGAGCGGTGAGGAGGCGCGCGGCCTTCCACTGCTTGCTGCGGAACTGCGTGTTGAGCTCTTCCGGCTTGATGCGGCCGGGGAGCTTGGCGGTGACGAACTGGGCCAGCTTCAGCTGATGCTGGTCCAGCGGTTCGACGTAGGTCTTGTAGATGCTGAAGATGCGACCGAGCGGCTTCTTCGAGGTGAAGTCGGTGCCCGGGTGGCGGCGGAAGAAGTCGAAGAGCCAGCGGAGGCTGGAGTTGCTGACCGCGAGGCGAGCCGCGAGGTCCGGATATTTGGCCAGCTCGGCCTTCTTCCGGTTCTCGAACTCGACCGCATAGTCGGTCCAGTTGCCCTTCGGCAGCTTCTTGGCGTCGCCGGAGTTGACGAACGACAGCTCGCTCCAGCGGAGCAGCCCCGAGTCCACCTTCTCACGAAGGTCGTCCGGGATGTTGAACGTCTCCATGACGACGAGGATGCCGGTCTCCGGCTGGTCGGCGTAAGCGATCTCTTCCACACCGTCCTTGCCGTAGGCGCCGGGGTTGATGTTGTTCGAGTTACGGCGCCAGTCGTAGCCACGGGCGGTGGTCCCGTCGTAGCTGAACATCCGGACCTTCGGACGGTTCAGGTTCTTGCTGTAGGTCCGCTCCATGACCGGCTCCGGCAGCGAAGACGTCAGCACGACCTGGTCATGCGGCGGGTAGCCCATGCCAGCGACGATCTCGGCCGGCGTCAGCTCGACGTCGACGTCCGGACGGATGACCATCAGGCGCCCGCCGTTCTCGTCGGCGAACTCCTTGATCTTCTTGATCGCCTTGTGCTTCGGGGTCTGCGGCAGGTCGTCGATCACCAGCGCGGCGAACCGCCCCGGCTGGAAGCCGTGCTTGCCGGGATATTCGAACTTGGCCGACCCGATCTGCTTGATCGTGCCGCCACGGCCGCGGCGCTCCCGGCGAGCGTCGATTTCCCAGACGGTGAAGCCGCTGACGTCGACCAACTTCTTCTCACCCCAGCTGGTCTCGCGCTGGGCGAGCATCGGAAAGGCCAGGCTGGTCTCGAGCTTCGCGCCTTTCCACTTCGCATGCTCCGACAGGAACTTGGCCCGTGCGCTGTAGTGGTTGTCGCCGAGCTCATTATGCAGGGCGACGGCGGCTTCCCACGGGCTGTCGATGTGGTCGAACATGGTCGAGAAGCTCTCGGCCACCTCTTCGATCACCGCCTCACAGGCGAGACGGATCGCCTCGATCGTGCGGTCGTCATAGCTGAGGGCTTCACGCGACAGCGCGACCGAGCAGGTGCCGATCGGCAGGCGCAGGTCCAGGCCGTATTCGAGCAGCTTGCGGGCGGCGCTGTCCTCGGGGAACTTGTAGGTGAGGTTGCTCGCCGACACCGGGTAGAGGATGCCACCCATGATGACGTTGAGCGCGCCTGCGTTCTGACGCATGCCCCAGGTCTTGCCCTTCGAGACGTAGGCCGGCGGGGTGAACCCGCCGCCGACGGCGTTCTTCACCTCGGGCAGCGGCTCGAAGTAGCGCAGCGCCTCGAACGCCGCTTCCTCGAACGTGGTGAAGTCTTCCGGCTTGACCGGGAAGCTCACCTCGACGCCGTTCGGCTGGTCGGTGACGCGCTGGCCGAGCAGGCCGATCGCCGGGATGCCGTCGTCGTCCTTGAACACCGAGTAGGCGCTCTCGACGCCGTCGAACCTTGAGGTCACGGTGTATTGGTCGACATAAGCAAATGGCGATTTGCTGCCGATGCCGAAGCCGCCGATCGCTTCGTTCGAGCTGTCCTTGGTCGAGCCGTCGGCGTAGCACATGAACGACGTCATCATGAAGTCGTGGCTCATGCCCAGGCCGTGGTCGCGGACGCGGAACACGGGGTCGAGCAGGGTTGGGAGCCACACCTCGATCGGCAGGTCGGGCTTGCCGGCCATGACGTGGCTGTCCAGTGCGTTGGCGGCCAGCTCGCGGCAGATGGCGCGCGGCTTGTTGGCGTAGGTCTGGTCGGCGAAGAAGTTGAAGATCTTCGGCGACGTCTTGATGGTGGCTCGGGCGACCTGCTGGACGCCGTTCGTCACAATGGTGCGATTTTCTTTGTCGAGAAGCATTTTGGCAATATCCTGTTGATCCGGTGGGACGACTGTCCCACCGGGCGCGGTTTGTTGAGATGCTGTGGAGGAAGTGACTTAGTCGGTTGCGAGACGGGGCCGGCGGGTCAGGTGCCAGTCCAGGTGATCCGCACTGAGCGGCTTCTCATTGTCGTTGTCGAAGTCGCTATCGATCGTGTCGCGGCTGAAGTTCTTGACTTGGGAGCCCATGAAAAATGAGCGACGGGCGTGATAGGCTGAGGTCGACGACGGACGGGTCATGATGACGTTCACGGCTAGTCCTCGTCGCCCGTCTTGAGGACCAGCTGGCTTTCCAACCACTCGCCACCGTCGACGTCGATGAAGACGCGCTCCATGACGTAGCCGCCGTTGGTGGCGTCGCGGGTGACCTGCTTCTGGCCGTCCCAGTCGACGTCGGTGCCGGTGCCGTCGTAGTCGAAGTCGTAGGTGCCGTCGTCCTTGCGGGTGACGGTCCCTTCGCGGATGCCGCACGACCCGGGGATGGTCTCGAGCGTGCGGTCGATGAGGCGCCCGTTCGGGGCGTAGAGGTCAGCCACGGAGCAACGCCTCGAGGCGGGCCGTCGTGTCTTCGATCACGACCCGGTCCTTGAAGATCGCCACCGCGCCGCCGCCGAAGGCGTCGAGCCGGTCGCTGCTGCAGTCATTGGCATACTGGAAGCCAATCGGCAGCTCGGGCTGCAGCACGACGCGCAGCACGTTGGCGATCGCCCACGGGTTGGCCTGGTAGCCACTGATGACCAGCTCACCGCCGCCGTAGGTGGCGTCGGCATCGCACGAGAACCAGAGGTCGTCGGCCGCCTGATCGTAGATGTTGGCGGCGAAGTCCTCGATCGGCCCGAACGCTGCGCGCAGCTCATCGGGATAGGGCTCGTCGTCGCCGGAGAAGTTCAGCGCCAGGTCGACGAGGGCGGCCTGCTCGGCCGTGCAGGGCACGGCGAAACAGAGCTTGGTGAAATAATCAGCCATAGATGACGTCTCCGAAGAGGCAGCACTGGAGGAAGACGTCGTGGGTGTCCGCGTCGTCGTTCTCGCTCGTCATGTCGGCGAAGTGCCGGGCGTATTTCTCGGCCATGACCCGAAGGCCGTTGGTGACCGAGGCGGGCTCAAGGGTGTAAAGGGCGTCATCGGGCACCGCGATGGTGACCTTGAAGTCCTCGGCGAAGACGTTGCGCTTGCTGTTGCCATACCAGACGACGCCGTCGTCGGGCAGCTCGGCGTAGGCAGGGCGCAGCAGTTCGACCCGGCCGCGGCCGAGCCAGTAATTGGAGCCGCCCTCGAACGCGCCGACAATCATGTCCTGGACGCGCTGGGGGTCAACAGAGATGGTGGTTTGGTAGGTCATTCGGACAGGTCCACAGTTTCAAAGGAACCGATCATGAGCCCGAGGTCGCCTTGAAAGGTCTCGGCGACTTCGAACACATTGGCGGAATTGGCGGGGTCATTGTCCCGCTGGATGATGAGGGCGCGAGCCGCGGCCTCGGTTGCATTGTCGGCGTCGATGTCGATCTCCCACCGGACGCGGAAGTTAGGCATCCGGCGCCTCCAGCTTGTCAGCCTCGGTCACCAGCTGCGCGGCCAGTTTCCTGGCCTCTGCCGGCGAGATGCAGCCGCCCCCGGCGTCGCCGCCGCGGGGGCCGTAGAGTGAGAGATGGATTTCGGGCTTGTCGTAATTCGCCCAACCCAAGGTGGTGACGGCGGCGTAGCCGCGGCGGTTGGTCATGCGACCAGCTCCATTTCGTTGATGTTGACCCACCAGCGGCCCCAGTCATGTTCCTGGACGAAGTCGTCGTCATCGCCGTAGCGGTCGACGAGGTCATCCCAATTCTCGGCAGTCGGTTTCAGGTGGACGAGCAGCGGGTGGTTAGCGTTCTTGATTGCCCAATAGGCCTTCAGGAACATCTCGGTCAGCTCGACGGCTTTCGCCGTCGCGCCTTCCAAGGTGGCGTGCACCGATTGCGGGTAGAAGGGGTCGAAGGGGTGCTCCCCGTCGACGATGTAGACGATCACTGGCCAACCGCCACGACCGGCCGGCCGTCGCCGCTGCAGCAGATCAGCTTCTCACCCGGCTCGAGCATCGAGATGGCTTCGTGATAGGTGGCCTCAAACGTCGACATCCCGTCGATCGAGTAGAGGCCCTTCGCTTGATGGGCCGACACCGACCAGTCCCCGTAGAACTTGCCGTCGTAGACGACCAAGCCGTCATCGACCGGCAGGAAGATGTCGAACTCATCGCGCACGACGGCGTTCGCGTGGCGGGCACGGAACTCGTTGTCGCGCTCGATTTCCTCGGGGAACATGATGGCGGTCTCGGCGCGCGGCAGCGCGAACTTGATGTCGCAGCCGTAGGTGCCGTGGACATATTCGACCGGGCCGATCGTCGGGCCGTTGAAGCCCCAGCCGTCCATGTCGCTGTCCTTGGCGTCGCGGCCGTGGAAGAGGTGCAGGTAGAGCTCGGCCATCATTCGCTCTCCGAGATGTCTTCGAGCGTGAGCTCCTGGTCGGCGATCGTCATGGCCGGCGAGAGGTTGAACTCGTCGCTTTCGGCCAGCTGGTCGAACGGGGCACCGGTCATGGCGACGCCGTCGCCCAGCCACTGGTAGTCGCTGTGAAATTCGATGCCGGTGTTGCCGTTGGTGATTTCCTTCAGCTGCGACAGCGCGTCTTCGGCGCTCTCGGCGTTGAAGTAGACGGTGGCGTAGAGCTGGATGTCAGCTTGGAAGAGTTTGGTCATAGCGTGCAAATCTCCGCGTTGTTGCGGGCACGTTCGATCGCGCCGTGGGCAAGCAGGAGTTGATGGGCGAGGGGCAGCTGTTCGAACTGCTCCTCGATCTTGAGGGATGCGTCGAGGTAGGATGGCAGCACCGGGGCTGGCACTGCCCGCGGTGCTGCCTCGGGCGCCGAGCCGCCCGATAGGAAATCATTCTCGACGCTCGCGGCGCCGATCTGGTCATAGAGGCCGTTGATGAAGTGCATCAACCCCGCCTTGTCGGTCGGGATGTCGATCTGTTCGAAGTCGCGGTCGATCGCCTTGGCGTCGGCTTGGGTGCCGCGCAGGGTGTTGCCGTTGCAGAGGTAGAAGATCACGTCAGTCGACCAGCTCGAATGGCGGCAGCGGGGCGGCCGCCTTGTCGAAGTGCTCGAGCACCTTTTCGTACGAGCCGAGCTCTTCGATCTCGCCGCGGGACAGGCACGGGCCGTTCTCGCCGGTCGTCTCGAAGGTCTCGCCGGTCGCGGCGTAATAGCGGCGGTTGATGCGGTCCCAGTCGGGGCCGCTGCCGCAGCTGTAGTCGTAGTCGAGCCCGCGCTCCTTCGCGAAGTCCTCGAGCTCGTCCAGGTCGCCGAAGTTGACGCTGTCCGAGGCCAGCTGCTCGCCCAATTCGTCGATGACGGTTTCGCCGCCGCACATGTCGACGGTCAGATATTTGTCGTTCACGAGCTCGAGCAGCTCGGGGGCGTGCTCGCGCTTCAGCTTTCCGCCGAACTGGATGCCGGCGTAGATATATTCGCCCATGTCAGGCTCCTGCGGGCGGCCAGATGGTCTGGCCGTCGATGATTTCGTCGGGACCGTCGAAGGTCGGCAGGTCCCCGTCGATGAAGATGCCGAGTGCCTCGGCTTCGGAGTGGGTAAGATCGCGCTCGTCGTCACCCGATTGGATGGCGATGACGTCCCACACCCTGACGATGTCACCGTTCGGCAGGCGGACGCCCGAGCCGGTCTCGGTCAGTTCCGAGCCGACCGGAGCGACCAGCGCGCCGCGCAGCGCCCAGTTGAAGGTGACGCTCTGGTCGCTCATCCCGGCACGCTTTCATTGAAGATGGCCAGGCCTTCGAGGACCTTTCGCTTGAAGGCATGCAGCTCGTGGTTCTCAGCCGTGAGGCGTTCGAACTCGGCTTTCGCCTCGGCGATGACCGCCGGGTTGGGCCACTGAGAGGCCAGGCGGCCGGCCAGGTCCCACTCATCCATCGAGCCGTCGTCGGTCGACATCGACCAGTCGAGGACCATGTTAAGCGGGCCGATGATCCAGCTGCCATGATGGA
Source organism: Sphingomonas jaspsi DSM 18422 (assembly GCF_000585415.1). Classification (NCBI taxonomy): domain Bacteria; kingdom Pseudomonadati; phylum Pseudomonadota; class Alphaproteobacteria; order Sphingomonadales; family Sphingomonadaceae; genus Sphingomonas; species Sphingomonas jaspsi. Next base: position 1,397,795 of record NZ_KK073876.1, read on the forward strand.
GCTTCACCCGTTGGCGGATGAAGTCGGTGACGCTGCCCTTGAACTCGGTCTCGCGACCGTTCGGGTGGCGGATGACGATGACGGTTCCCTCGGGATTGCCGACGCCGTCGAAGGTGGCGTTCTCGAGGGCGGCGGACTCGCGGGCGTCTTCGAGCATCTCGACGACGCGCGGCGGGAGGCGGTGTTGGGCTTCACTCATCGTCGGGTCCGATCTGAACTTCGATCTGCCAGCCGACCTGGGCGAGAGGCAGCAGCTCCTGCTTGATGAGCGTGGCGAGCTCATCCTCGAGCAGGTCCTGCATGTGGTCGGGCAGGTGGATCGCGATGCTGACCGAGAGGTCGGTCTCGGTGGTTTGCTGGGTGGCGTTCATGAAAGCGCCCGACTGCGTCGACGCGGGCACCCCGGTCGTGATCTGGAGGTAGTCGCTCACCGACCGACCCCCAACCGCAGGCGGCGCTCGGCTTCCATGACAAGCTGTTGGAGCCGCTCGATTGCGTCGTCATAGGTGGCGGCCTCGTCCTCGCCCCGCCCGGCGAGGGTCGTGTCGACATAGATGTCGGCGTCGGCGGCCGCCCGCAGCTGGTCGGCGAGGTCTTCGTTGGAAAGTTGTTCGTATTGGGTCATAGGATGTCGCACCTTTCTTGATACCAGCGGTCGAGCTGGCGGCCGGCGGGGGTGCCCACTAGGGCTTCGATCGCGGTCTGGACTGGCGATTGGAACGGCAGGCCGTCCTCGAGCTCCGTGCAGCTGTCGAGATGGAATTGGTCGTCGAGATATTCCCGGAGCGGCGTGTCTTCCCGGCCGTAGGCCAGGCGCATCTCCTGCGCGGCTTTGCGCTTGGCCTCGGCGGGGCCGCGCGCGGTGATGGTGAAGGACGAGGTGGCGAGCATTTCGCCGTCCTCGTGGCACTCGATGTAGTAGCGGTTCATAGCTCATCGGCCTCCGTGTCGGGGTGGACCTCTTTGGCCTCGTCATAGAGGGGGCAGTCGGCGCTGCAGGGGTTGAGGCGGTAGTCGCTGTTGTCCCGACCACAGTGCTTGCACTGGCCGTTCTCGTCGTTGTCGGCGATCAGCTCGAGGTCGCTTGGGTCCCCGGCGAAATAGACTTCCCGCTCCATGTTGGTGCAGTCGTCGCGCTCGAACCTGAGCATGCCGGTCTGGCCGAACTGGCGGGCCTTTTTCACCGCGGTTTCGATCGCTTCTTCGGGGTTGTCGGCTTCGACGCGCCAGGTGGTGGTTTCGGTCACGTCGCGCGTGACGGGGACGTTATAGGTCGGCATCGACTGTGTCCTTTTTCTCATAGCTGAAGACGACACCGTGGACGTCGCCGTAGCGGTCGGCGTCCCACGAGAAGCTGCCCTCGGCCGGGAGCGCGAAATGGTTGCGGATGATGATTTCGACGTCTTCGAGGTCGAGTTCGAGCTTGGTTCGCTCGATCGTCGTGATCGTGCGGGATTTGGTGACCTTGACCTCGGCCATCAGAGGCGCCCTTCCGGCCGCAGCTGACTGACGATCAGCTGGTAGAGGTTCGGTGCGTTGTTCGGCAGGTTGGCGAGACCGCAGCCGAGGCTGGGCTCGTCGGTGCCTGGCAGGACCGGCACGACCACGTCCATCGTGCGCGCCATCGCCTTGACCATGAGGATTGCGGTGACCAGCGCCTGCTGGTCGCGGGCGTTGCCGTCTTCGAAGAAGGACTCGAGGCGGTTGTCCGGTTCCCGCTTGGTCGGGACGCCGAAGGCGTTGGGTTCGCAGCGGATGATGGCTTGGCCACCGAAGCCGCGGCGCATGAGGTTGTCGCCGAACAGGAAGACGTGCAGCGGGTTACCGCGGCAGAGGTCGGCGCTGTAGTGGCCGTCGAAACTTACGAGCATGGAGAGCTCCTGCAAGACGCGCCCAATCGTCCGCGGTGTTGTGCCACGGGTGCATATTGAGGGCGCGGATCATGTTGTTGGTCGGGACGCCGGGTTTGATGTTGTCGGCGTATCGCTGGATGTCGTCGTCGGTGGCGCCGGCCGCGTGGGCTCGGGCAGTGGCTTCACGCAGCGATAGCATCGAGCTGCGCCACCATGTGCGGCAGCTGCTTGTCGTTGAGCGAGTAGCCGTCGCGCGGCTCCTCGAAGGTCAGCGGGAGGACGGTCAGGTCCTCGATCTTGTCGACGGTGAACAGCTTCCAGCCGAGCTCGCGCTGGGTGCCGCCGGCTGGCTGGAACCCGCGCATGCTCATCTTGCCCTTGCTGGTAGCGCCGAGGGCGTGCGGTTCGACGAGGCGGTTCTCGTTGTCGTAGCGGAAGGAGATGAGGTTCTTGCCGTTGATGGCTTTTTCGATGAGGTCGATCATTTGATGCTGGCTCCCGGAAGGAGTTGGAAGATGCACCCGAAGACACGGGTGGCGAGGCCAAGGGCGAGGGCGGCGTCGGCCGCCTGGCGCCAATCGCCATAGGGTTTGGTGACCGGCTGGCCGGCGAAGTGGAGGGTGTAGGTCATGACCCTTCCTTTCAGAGGTCGGGCGGGTTGGGCAGAGGGAACGGAGGTAGTGACCAGGTCACTTGCTGTGGGCGCGCTCCCAATAGGCATGCAGCCCCGGCTGGGTGATCTGGTCGTAGGGGTTGGGCGTGCTGCGCCGGGCCTTGCGGCCGCGGCGCGCGGCGACGGAATAGCTGATGCTGTCGAGCGTCGACTTACGCATCAGACTTCGTTCGCGAACGTGATGTCGAAGCCGTCTTCCTTGATGGCGACGATGATGGTGTCGGCCTGGGCCGGGTTGTCGACCACGCCGCAGTTGCCGACGGCGTCCTCGAAGTGGGTCTCCCACCAGTCCAGCGGGCAGGGTTGGTCCGAGCGGGCGTCGGCGACGGGGGTGAAGACGGTCACGCCGCGGGCGCGGGTGACGATGAAGCCGGTGTTACGCATCGAGCAGTTCCTTGAACGGCATTGATTTGAGGTCGTCGATAATCAGCCCCTCGACGGCGCCGGCCAGCAGGTCGGCGCGGCCGTGGATCAGGCAGATGGCGTTGTCGAGGTCGATGTATCGACGGGGGAGGCGGAGGTTGATGCCGGGGTTGGGTTTGCCGTCACGGGGTGCGACGTTCGTCCCTTGCTCGGTCCACACGCCGACCGCGTCGTAGTCGTCGTAGATGGCGACGCCCATGAACACGGTCTGGGAGTCGCGCGGGCGGCGCATTTCGCGCAGGATTTCGACCTGGCAGCGACCCCCGACGGTTTCGTAGATTTTGCCGACTTCAAGCATCGAGCAGCTGCCTGATCTTGGGCAGGTTGGCGAGGCGGGCGAAGGGCAGCACGAAGCTGACCATCTCGCCGTCGTCGTGGACGTCCTCGCAGCCGAGGTCTTCGAGGTCCTGCGGGTTGAAGTCGTCTTCCGTTTCGATGCGGAGGGCGATGCCCACCACATTGTCGCCGGTCAGCGCGTGGAGCGTGGCCGCGGCGCTGTTCAAGAGGAACGAGATGCTGGTGGTCCGCGCCTCATCGACGCGCGTCGGATAGTTGGTGAGCTGCGCCAGCAGCCACCACAGCTCCTCGTCGGTTGACGGGACGAAATGGCCGGCTTGCGGGCGGCTCGCGAAGAGCTTCTTGAAGCGTTCGATCATCGGTTCGACCCGACGAAGGCGAGGACGAGGAGGACGCGCCAGCCGGCGTACGACGACCAGAACCACTGCAGGTCCCACATGATGAAGCTGGTCACGAGGCTGGCGATGGCGCAGACCATGAAGAGCCAGAGGGCGAAGATGCCGAGGGCGGCAGAGCCGGTGTTCAAAGCGAAATTCCAATCTGCTTGAGGGCGTCGGCGAGGTCGAGCTTCCCGCCCATGTCAATGCGCTTGCCCATGTGGTTGATGACGAAGTGGACGGGGTCGACGCCGATCATGCGGGCCGTCGTCTGGGCGACGTCCATGTGGTCGGCGATCGTGCCGTAGGACGACCGATCGAAGTCGTGTCGCGAGAGCTCGTAAAGCGCGCTGCCCCCGTCGAGGGCGTCGGCCATCGTCGGGTAGCCGTTCCACGGGCTGTAGGTCTCGAGCTTGATCTGGCTATTGGGCATCGGACCATGCTTTCTTGAACGCGGCGTGCGCCGGGCGGACGTCGTGGAGGTCGAGGCGCTGCAGCAGGCAGTGAGCGTATTCGACCTGATGCGGCATCAGGATGGTGCCGACGGCGAGCTGGGCGAACTCGCTGGCGCGCGACTTGACGTCAGGGTTGTCGGTCGTCGTCATGATGATGTCGTGCGCGGCCGTCGACAGCGCCTCGGTCCAGCGCACGCCGAGCTTGCGGCGCACGTCCTGGCCGAAGTCGCCAGCGATGACGAAGCTGCCATCGTCGTTGAGGTGGAGGTGGGCCGGGGTCGACGCCGGCGTCGGCTGGTCCCAGATGGTGGGTCTGCCCTCGATGAGGGAGAAGTGGACGGGGAAATTACGCATTGCGGGTCTCCAGGCTGGCACGGGCCAGCAGGTTGTGGGCGAGGTGAAGGTGGGCGATCGCCTCCTCGACGAGGTGGGCGGCCGGTTCGGGCAGCTCCGAGGAGCAGAAGGCACGGGGCAGGCCGCGATATTCGCGGGTGCTGATCGTGCGGGCGAGGTCGATGACGGTCTCGGTGTCGTCGTTCAGCTGGCGGACGTGGTCCGTCACCAGAGCACCGAGACCGCGGTGACGTGGGCGAGGTTGAAGAAGACGTCGTTGTCTTCCCGGTCCTTGAAGTGCGGGCCGGGGTAGACCCAGACCTCGATGTCGGTTTGGCCCATCAGGTGGATCATCAGGGTGTAGCCGGCGCCGCCGTGCTTCTCGTCGTTGGCGAAGGCGAGCGCCTGGTCGAGGACGCTCATCCGCGCTGCATCCCTTCGCTGTTCAGCAGGTCGACGATCTCGTCGGCCGGGACGGCTTCGGTGGGGTCGTCCGGGTCACCGTCGGAATAGTGGATCGCGCCGTCGACCACGCTCCAGCGCGGGACCTCGAGCGTGACCTGCTGGCTCTCGTCATTCCACGGCTCGGCGCAGATGAAGTAGCCGAGGCGGTTCACATAGTGCCGGCCGGGCGCGATCCACATCGTGCCGTCCTCGTCCATCAGCGTCCAGACGAGGTGCGGGTCGGTGGCGTGGACCTCGGTGATCTCGTCGCCGAAGGTCTCGAACAGGGTGCCGTCGTAGGAGGCGTGCTGGTCGAGGTGGTTCTTGATGGGCTGGTAGGTGTCCAGCCACTCGAAGTAGCAGAGTTCTTTCATCAGAGGGTCACTCCTTCGTCGAGGCAGAGCGCGCGGCGGGCGTCGAGCACGGCGCGCAGGTGTTCGTGGTCGATCCGCGGCAGCGGGTTGTTGAGGGTGCGCGGGCCGGAATAGGTCCGGTGCCCGGGCGCGGGCTTGGCGGGCGCGCGGGTGAAGAACTCAGTCCGCATTGGCGATCGCCTTGTCGATGAGAGCGAGGACGTCGGCGTGAGTGGTCTCGGGGTCGTCGTTGAATTGGAGGTGGTTGCGGCCTGCGAAGTTAGAGAGCCGGTCGGCGGCGTCGCGATATTCCCCGAAGCGATACGGGTTCGAGGTGTTGACCTCAGGGTGCAGCTCGTGGGCGGCGCGGATGAGGGCGCCGTCCAGGCAGAAGCAGCGGGCAACCGGCTCGGTCGGGTCGATGAAGTACCCGTTGTCGTCGCGGGCGAAGCTGTCCTTCGTCCAGTGCTCGGGGTCGGCGAGGATTTCGCGGACGCGGATGAGGAGGTCAGGCATCGGCGATCGCCTTGTCGAACACGGCCAGCACGTCGGCGAGGGTGGTGGTGTCGGCGTCGTTGAACTCGGTCACGAGGTCGAAGGTGGTGTCGCGGTCGGCCGTCGGGTCCAGCGCACGGGCGAGCGCGAGGCTTTCCGGCGTCTCGGTGAGCAGGATGTCGGCGGTGCGGTTGACGACGCCCAGCGCGCCGAGCATGCAGAAGTGACAGGTCTCGGCGTCGGCATAATTGTAGTTCATAGCCACGCCGTGTGGATCGGCGGCGTAGCAGCCGCCTTGGGTCCACTGACCCTTGGCGAGGATTTCGCGGGCTTTGATGAGAGTGTCACGCATCGATTTGGTCTCCAAAGGCGAGACGGACGAGGCGGTGGGCCTCGGTCTCGTCGGGGTTCATGCTGTCGGCCATGTCACCGCGGGCGCGGTGGGTGATGTAGGCAAGGTTGGGCTGGCCCTGCTTGCTGAAGGTGCGCTCGGCACGCTTCAGCTCGCAGGCGAGGAAGGGATTGATCAAAGACCGAGCACCTCGACGGGCTTGGTGGTCGACAGCGCGAAGAGGAAGGTCTCCTCTCCGGCGTAGACCGAGCGGTGCTTGAGGTGCGAGACGTGGAAGCTGCCCTTGACGCGCCGGCCGTCCTCGAAGCTGAGTTCGTAGAGGTCGGAGCGGCCGGTCACGGCGTCGGACAGTGCCTGGTCGCGGGCCTGCTTGCTGACGAACACACCGGTCCCGGCGAGGGTCATCTTGCCAGGCGGGTTGTGGGTGACTTCGTCGGTCTTGAGACCGGCGATGGTGTGGCCGTCGCGTTTGACGAGGTAGGCGGTCATCAGATGGCCTCCTTGCGGGCGCGGGCGACGGTCTCGATCTTGCGACAGGTGGGGAAGGCGTCCCCGTCCCAGTTGACCAGCACCTTCTGGTTTTCGCAGTCGAACCCGATGAGACGGGCGCGCAGGCTCACGACCTGGCTCTCGGCGAGCTCGTTGACGGTGAGGGTGTCGGGGTTCGCGACGACGGCACCGTTGTGGACGACGATGACGTTGTCCCAACGGTGCTCGCGCTCGTTGAGGAAGTTGCCGGTCAGGATGCCGATGGCGCCAATCATGGCGGGGATGATGAAGCGGTGCATGGGGTGAACTCCGTCCTATAAGGATTTTTCTTACTAACTTATTTTCTTAGACTCTATAACCAGATGAATTAAAAAGAGTAAGAGAAACAGTTAGTTAGACTATCCTTGGGTGAGGGGGATTTGATGGGATTTGGGAAATTTCCCAACTGTCCGCTCCCAGAAAGTGGGAAATTTCGCTAACAGTTGGGATTGGGGACAAGTGACCTAGTCACTCGAAAAAATCCTATAAGGCGCGAGTCCGACCACGGGCCGCAACCAGCCGCACACCGGTCAAAGGGTCGAAAATGACGTTTCGCCGCCACCGCCAGACCTTTTTCGGGTGAACACCCAGTTCACGGGCAATGGCCGCGGCCGACCTCTTGTCGTTCTTGAGGTCGAGCTGCGTCCACAGCGGCGCGGCACCGGCATAGTCCGGACACACGGCGGCGATCATCTTCAAACCATCTCCTGGGAGGAGGCTTTCTGCGAGCACCTGGCCCTCGGCCGGGTCGGCGGCGTCGATCATATTGGTCAGACCCTTGCGGGCCTTGGGACCGATGCCGCCGAGCGCGTAGACCCACTCTATAGGAATACCGGGCGTCGTCGCGAGCAGCACGAGGTCTGCCCGCGACGGGCGCTTAAGCAGTTTCGAGAGCAAGGTTGATGATCGGCCGTTCGATTTTCATGACCATCGCCTTGGACCGGCCGAGGGCGCGGACGAGGCTCTGGGTCGTGAGGACAGGGTAGCGCGCGGCCTCCAGCAGGTCATACATGCGGTTGGCGTGGATGGCGAAGCCGGCGTCGTCGCCGGCACGGCCGCACCGCAGCGCCTGCTTGGCCTGCCACTCGGCGAGGCTCGCGACCTTGGCGATCGGCAGGGTGGGAATGAGGGTCGTGTTCATGGCAAAGTCCTCCTGTGGCCGGGCGCACGAGCGGCCGGCGAATGTTGAAACGTGGTTGGTTGGTGACGCTGGAACTGTCCTAAAATCCGGCGGGCGTCATCCACCGGTAGGGCAAGTGACTAGGTCACTTGATGCGAGCGAGATCCTTGCGGAGCGCGCGAAAGACGAGGGCCGAGGCGGTGCCGTAGGCGACGACGTTGAGGCCGCAGGCGGCGAGGATCATCAGGGGCGGGCGCTCGAGCGCGACCACGACCGAGACCACGACCGTGGCGAGGCAGAGCAGCGCCATCGCGCCGCCGACGAGGATGACGAGCTTACGCATCGGCCAGGACTCCGCCGAAGGCTACAAAGAGACCCTTGGCCCAGCGGGCCTTGGCGGCCCATTTGGCCGAGCCGTAACGGCGGGCGAGCGTGTCGTAGTGCGTCCAGTCCGCGAGCGCCTGGGCGCGAAGAATTTCCATCATGTCGTTCACTCCAATAAAAAACCCCGCCGAAGCGGGGTGAGGTTGGTTTGGGAAATTTCCCAAAATTCAGTCGATAACCTTGGCCATCTTGCGGTCGAACGCGGCCAGCGCCTTGCCCAAGGCCTTGTCGGCTTGCTTGGCGCGGATGGCGGCCGCCTCGGCCTTGGCGGCTTCGGTGGCGCGGGCCAGCCGGTCGCACTCGGCCGCAATCGCTTCGGGCGAAAGCGGGTCGAGCTTCGCCTTGACCGGCAACGGGGCGCGCGGCGCGGGTTGGCGTTCGTGCCGCTCGATGAACGGTTGCGGCTGGACGGCTTCGAGCGACGTTTTGAACGCTGACAGGAAGGCGCGCGACTTTGCGATCGACTGGAAATAGTCGCACTCGGCGCGCGGCCGGCCCTTCACAAGCGGCGCGGGCGTCGGCTTGCGATAGCCGTTCCTGTTCTGGCGCGCCTCTTTGCGCGACGGTTGGCAGGTTTCCATTTCCCGCCGGTCGCGTTCGGCAACCCACGGGTTGCCAAGGCGGGCGAATTGTTGCGCGTTCGTGTCCATAACGGCCTCCAGATAAAGCAGGGTCAGGGGAAGGGGCGGCGCGCGTCCCTTGCCATGACCCTGCTTTGGGAAATTTCCCAAAGCAGGGTTGCGGGCGATTAACCGTTGACGGCTTCGGCTTCGGCTTCGCCTTCGGCTTCAAGGGCGCGATTTTCCGCCGCGCGGATGGCTTCCATCAGGGCGAACAACGCCTTGTCGGCCGCAATGACTTCGGCAACGTCGGCTTCGGCAAGGCGAAGCGCCAGTCGCTCGGCCATGACGGCAAGCGGAGTCGTCGCAACCGCTTCGCCCGTCGCTTCGCCTTCGCCTTCGCCTTCGCCTTCGCCTTCGCCTTCGCCTTCGCCTTCCGCTTCGCCCTTGTCGGCCTTGGCGGCTTCGCGGCGCATCGCGGCCATTTCATCGCGCAAGGCATAAAGCGACTTCGGCGCATCGGGCGATGCGGTGATGAACGCCACCAGTCGCGGCTTGAACGTGTCGGCGATGCGGCCCGCTTCGGCTGCTTCAATCATTTCCAGACACAGCGTCGCTGCCTTGCGGACGGCATCGCCACCCTTGGCATAGCGAAGCGATGAGAGGCTATCGCCCGCCTTGCCGTTCGGCTTTTTCGGCTTGAACGTGGCGAGCAAGGCAGCCGTCAAGTCGCCTTCGGTCATCGCCTTGGTGTAGAGGCCGAACAGGGTTGCTTGCCCCCATGCCGAACGGGCATTCTCGCTAGCGACTTCTTTCTGGCGTAGGGCTTCGGTCGTGACGGCATAGTCGGCTGCATTGAAAGCTTCAGCCGAAAGGGCAATGGTGCTGGTTTCATTGGTCATGGTATCGTTTCCTTTTCCGTTGCTGCCTTGGGAAATTTCCCAAAGGCCGTTGGCATGAGACGGGCACGCGCCGAGGCCGAGCGAGAGGACAGTCCCGCGCGCTTCAGACATAGCTAGCCCCAACCCCTTCGGGGTTTGGGTGGGCGTTGCGCCTCGCTGTGTGTTCCGTCTCATGCGATTGTTCTGACAGAAACAGTGACCACTAAAAGAAAAACTTCTCATGCCATAGTAACACACCCCGATAGGTGACTAAATGACGTGTCAAGCACTAAGAAACCTTTGTTTTCAGGCACTTAGGCCGGAAGGGTGCCACCTTTTTTGCCCCAGATTTTTTCACTTAGAGGGAGATCATGCCCCAAATATCCCGGGGAAATTTTCGCGTTTTTCTAATCCACAACTACGAAAAAGGGGCCGAGAACGTGTCTCGACCCCTTGTTTTTGTTCAAAACCGCGCTGTTTTAGGCAGCTTTGGCCAGAGTAGGCACAGTAACCTTCAATCCGACGACTTTGTCGCGCGTCACGAGCATCTCGTCCTGATATTCGATCACCCGGTAGCCCAGGCCCTCGAGCATCGTCTTGAACCGCTCGAAGGTGACGCCCATGCCGCGGCTGACATCCTTCATGTAGAAGAGATACTGGTCGAACACCGTGCGGCAGTCCGCGACCGAGGCTTCGTCCGGACGGACGCGCTCGCACGACTGCAGGAACGCGGCCACGCTGTTGTTCGAGCGGAGCACCAGGTTCTCCAGCCGCTTGTGCGACTTGGGCAAGGTATATTCCCGCTGCTCCAGCAGACGCTTCAAGCCGTCGACCGCCCACGCGGCGATCGCCTCGCGCTCTTCCGAGATCACGACCTCGGCGAAGTTCAGGATGCGCTCGCTCTCGGGGACCTTCCTCGTGAACTCGAAGATGATCCAGCGGCGGATGAAGCCATCCGAGGTGTCGCGCGAGCGCGGCAGGTGGTTCGAGGCGAACCAGTGCGCCGCCATCGGCGGGAACGTGAACCCGTCCTTGCCCTTGTATTCGGTGTCCTGGCGCTCGCCGCAGACGATCCCCTTGAACCGCTCGCCCGCGATCATCGCGTCTTCCGGCAGCTCGCCGCAGACGTTGAGCACCTTGCCGACCAGAGCCGTCAGCGCGAACCGCTCGCCCCATTTGTGCGGGGGTAGGGCGCAGACCGCGTTGTCGGGCATCATCGCGTCGAGGATTTCCAGCACCTGGCTCTTGCCGGTCTTGCCCGGGCCGTAGAGCAGGATCGCGCGCTGATACTCCGGCGCGATGCCGAACATGGTGGCCGCGATGACCTCCTGCAGCGCCGCGACCTTCTCGTTGTAGTCGGCGTCATCGCCCCACGCGCTCTCCAGCATGCCGAGGAAGCGGTGGCACTCGTGGCGGCGCTCGGGGATGTAGTTGAACGGCAGGGTGAACGTCTTGCCGAAGTGCGGCGCGTGGTCGTGCAGCTGCAGCGACATGTCGAGGAAGCCGTTGGCGAAGTTGATGCCGAGCTCCGGATTTTCCTCCAGCGGCATGTTGACCAGCGCGCTGATCGTCTTGACGATCGACGCATAGTCGTTGTGGCGCCGCGCCAGCGCGTTGCCCTTCACCCGCTCCGCGATGTGGCGGTAGATGTCGTTGTCGTCGAGCATCCCGAAGCACGACCCGTTCCACTGCCAGAAGGCACCCTGGTCGTGACGCAGCTCGCCGCCGCGCGAGATGTCCTCGATCACCATGCGGGCGATCGCCTCATGATCTTCCGCCGCCCCGTCGCCGGAGCCGACGCGGGCCATGACGAACATCTTCTTGAGGGCGGGCTTCGACATCTTCACCGCCCCGAGGGCATTGACCAGCACCGGGATCAGCGCGTCGAAGTGGTGCTCGGCGAACTGCTCGTCCTTCGCGACCTGAGCCACCAGCTCCTCGACCTTGGTCAGCGCCCAGTCGTCGTCGGCGGGCTTCGCCGAGACCTGCTCGTTGATCCAGTCGCGGGCGCGGGAGAAGGTCCAGCGTTCCGCCTTGTTCTTCTCGGCGATCGCCGCGATCGTCGGGTGGGCCAGCTGCTCTTCGGTGAGACCCGCGTCCCAGCCTTCCGGCAGCGTACGGCCGCCTTCGATGTCCTTCAGCAGGAACTCGAGCAGTTTCGCGATGCCCTTCTGGGGGTCCATGTCATCACCCGCGACGCCCGCGGTGAAATTCTCGACCCAGTGGTGCATGTGCTGCATCGCTTCCGACAGCGACCACTTCTCGTTCTTGTCGAGACCGAACACGACGCGCGCCAGGTAGCCCGCGTGGCGGACCAGCTGAATATCACGCTCGCCGGCCGGGACGACGTCGAGCGGCTTCGAGCGCCCCTCGTGGGCGAGCGACACGCCGCCCTTGACGCCGAGCGCCTCGCGCAGCTGCGTCTCGATGGTCACCGGCAGCACCGGGATTTTGTCCATCACCTCCCACAGGTTGGTGTTGGCGGTATACGCCTCGCCCGTATCGGGGTGGATCGACGGCGGCAGCACCATCTGGTTGCCCAGACCGAGGAACTCGCAGATCATCCCCTCGTCCGAGCGGATTTTGAAGTTCTTCTGGCCCTGCCAGCGGTAAATCAGCGCGCAGCCCTTCGCACCGACACGGCGCCACGGGGTCATCGGGAGGCAGTCCTCGATGATCTCGACCAGCTCGGGGTCGGTGGTGTCGATGTCGATCGCGCACAGGCCCGAGGCAGGACCGAACGGCAGGCCGATGTTCGAGCGGGGGTAGGTTTCCAGCCAGTGGCCGCGGACGGCCGCGGACGGCATGTTGGTGCCATACTGGGTCCACTCCGACAGGATCGGAGCCTTGCTGCGGACCTTGAGCGGCATGGCGGGGAGACCCGCCTCCCAGTAGAGCGGGGCAAATTCACGGAAGACGTTGGACATGGGTTAGCTCCGGAAGGGCTCGAGGCGCTTGAGAAATTCGTCCCGCTTTTCGTCGGGCACGAGGTCGTCGAGGATGCCGACGACGGTGGACTGGAAGGTCGCGACCTTGCGGACGGATGCGAACCGCTCGCGGATGGAGACCAGCTTCTCCATCAAGGTCGTCTGGGTCTTGATGATCGTCAGCTTGGTCGACGTGTCGAGGTTCTTCAGCTCGCCGTCGGCATCCTTGCCCAGCTCGCGCAGTTCCTTGAGCAATTCCTTCGCCTCGGTTTCGAGCTCGACCGCGTCATCGTCGGTGATCTCGCCCGACTTCTTGGGCCGGCCGACCTGGCCGCGGGTGGGCTTGTCGATATATTTCTCGACGATCACCTCGATCTCCTTGGGCTGGAACAGCTTTTCGAGGAGCGCGACAGTGTCGTTGTCGTAGGGGCAGTCCGGCTTGCGAAGGAACCCGGGGGTTGCGTCGCACTGTGCCTTGAGATCGGCGAGGCCAGACAGCACGCCGAGGCGAAGGGTGGGGTAGTTGCTCATGCCCACCCTATGCCCCTCGGCCGGAAATTTTCTCCAGCCAACTTTTTGAAGTGACTCAGTCAGTCACCGTCCACCACATCTGATTTCCACCTTGTTCAACCACCCCGTTCTCGGCCTTAGCGTGGTGGATGTTCGAAGAGCTCTACCAGACTGTGAAGGCGCGCTACGGCGCGGGCGCTTCGAACCAGTCGATGAGCGACTGGATCAGCAACAACACGACGATCAAGCGGGCCACGCCGTTCAGCTTCGACAAATACGAGTTCCAGCGCGCGATCATCGACGACATGCACCCCGACCTGTCGGTCATCAAGTGCTCGCAGGTCGGTCTGACCGAGGTTCAGCTCCGCAAATATCTCGCGATGCTGACCCGCCAGGACAACCTCTCCGGCATCTTCACCCTGCCGAACGAGGACATGTTCAAGCGCGTCTACAAGACCCGTCTCAAGCCGATGATGGACCGCGACGAGATCTTCAATCCGCCCACTGACACCAAGCCGATCCGGTCGACCGGCCTCGTCCAAATCCGCGACAGCTTCGGCTACATCACCGGCTGCGGCGAAGACGACGCGACCTCGATCCCGGCCGACTTCCTGTTCCACGACGAGCTCGACCTGTCGCCCGAGGACATGATCGGCCTCTACCAGTCGCGTCTGCAGAACTCGGACATGAAGATCACGCAGAAGTTCTCGACCCCGACCTTCAAGGGCTTCGGGATCGACAAGAGCTACGCGCTCACCGACCAGCGTGAATATCTGGCCCGCTGCGGCAGCTGCAACCACTGGCAAATCCCGGTTTTCAACCGCCGCTTCGTCCACTGCGAAGAAGCCGACATGCTGGACGTCAAGGACCTGACGGACATCACGGCCGAGCAGATCGCGCTGATGGCGCTCGATGAGACCTATGTGAAGTGCGAGAAGTGCCACGCGCGGCTCGACCTGGCGAACCCGGAGATGCGCGAGTGGGTGGCCCGCCACCCGGGCCGCACCGCCTTCCGCGGCTACTACGTCCGCCCGTTCAGCGCCGGCCGGCTCAACCCGGCCTATGTCTTCGGCCAGCTGGCGAAATACCGGACGCAGGGCTTCATCCGCGGCTTCTACAACACCGTGCTCGGCGAGCCCTACAACTCGGCCGACGCGCAAATCCAGCGCGACGACGTCGAAGCCTGCATGAAGGGCGGCGAAATTCCGAACGTCGGGGATGACACCCCGGTGTTCCTCGGGGTCGACGTCGGCTTCCAGTGCCACATCACCCTATCCTACGACGACCCGGTCACCTTCGAGCCGGTCTGGGTCCTGTTCGAGACCGTGCCTTACGCCCGCCTCGAGACCCGGATCGCCGAGCTGCGGATGGTCTACAACGTCGTGCAGGGCGCGATCGACCGCTTCCCGTTCACGCCGACGGCGGACGCCATCCGCCAGCACACCGGTGGCGTCATCATGCCGATCCAGTGGCGTGGCGTGGCCGGCCTGGCGCCGGTCAAGGACGAGCTGGGCGAGCTCACTCACTACAGCGCGAACCCGACCCTCATCTTCGACCGCATGCAGGCCGTGATCGGCCAACGGAAGATGGTGATCCGTGGTTACACGCATTTGAAGGAGACGCTCATCACCCACGTCTGCGACATGGTGCGCGACGAAAAACCCGACGCCAACGCGGAAGCGGTGTGGAAGAAGACGAGCGGCAACGATCACTTCTTCCACAGCATGGCGTTCAACATGCTTTCCCGGAGGATTTGCGAGCACATGTATCACACGCAGAGCGGCTCCGAAGGCAGTTCCTCCACCATCGTCGGCACCGTTGTCGGCGCAACCACCCAGGGCCGCCCGCTGCTCGGCAGCGCGGCCCGTAGTTCGAGGCTTGGACGCGAATGAAGCTCAACCCGGTCAAGCTGATCCTGCCGAAGGGCAAGGGCGTCAAGGGCGGCAAGTCCTTCACGCCGACCTACAACCAGCGTCAGCCGCTCCTGAAGGCTCCGACCTACCGCGAGCACCTCCAGGACCTCTACAACTCGCGCCTGTCGAGCGACAGCCGCGACCTTCTGAGCGCCGCGGTCAACCAAGACCCGGACGTCTCGGCCGCCGTTCACGCCTACCTCACGATCGCGGGTAGCGCGGACCTCGTCATCTATGCCTTCGACGACAAGGCCCAGCTGGACATGGAAGGCGTCAAGCTCGGCCGGGCGCTGCTCGACCAGCTGACGACCGTCTCGGATTACTCGGTAGGCTATTCGGCCAAGCCGCTGCTCTCGTCGCTGTGCGAGAGCATCCGTTATTTCATGATGCTCCGCGGGATGGTCGCGGCCGAGCTCGTCTTCGACAAGCAGATGGTGCCGAGCGAGCTGCGGCTCGTCGACCCGGCATCGCTGATCTGGAACGAAAAGACGCCGGGCGTCTTCGCACCGGTCCAGAAGCCGAAGGGCTCGCAGGTCGAGATCGACCTCAACATCCCGACCTTTTTCACGAGCCGGTTCCACCAGAACCCGACCGACATCTACACCTTCTCGCCCTTCGTCTCGGCCATCAACACGATCGCCGCGCGGCAGGAAGTCATCAACGAGCTCTACCGCATCATGCGGGTGGTCGGCTATCCGCGCCTCGACTTCGAGGTGCTGGAAGAGGTGCTGCAGCAGAACGCTCCGGTCATCATCCGCAATGACCCCAAGAAGATGCGCGAGTTCGTGGACGGCGAGATCGCCAAGCTGACGACCGCCCTGCAGACCATCCGGTCGGACCAGGCGCTGGTCCACTCGAGCGCGGTCAAGGCCAGGGTCATCAACGACAAGAACCCCGGCGCCGGGATGCAAATCCAGCAGATCATCGACGTGCTGGACGCGCAGAACCAGTCGGCGCTCAAGGTCATGCCGGCCGTGATCGGCAAGGCGGATGGCGGCCAGGTGGCCGGCACCGAAGCGCGCCTGTTCGCGCTCGGCGCCGACAGCATGAACCGCGCCGTCGCGGGCGTCCTGACGCAGTCGCTGACCCTCGCCGCACGCCTCGCGGGCTATCAGGGCCGGATCGAAGCGCGCTTCCGCCCGGTCGAGCTCCGGCCGGAGCTGGAGCTGGAGCCGCAGAAGGTGATGAAGTCGTCGCGCCTCAAGCAGGACCTGTCGGCCGGCCTCATCACCGACGACGAATACCACATGGAGATGTATGGCCGCCCGGCACCGGAAGGCGCGGAGCAGCTGTCGGGCACCAACTTCCTGACCCCGAACGCCGGGGCGGCGAACGTCGACGTGACCGACATCTCCCCGAACCAGGACGCCCACGGGCGCTCGCTCGCCCCGCCGGGCGGCAAGTCGGCCAAGTCCAACGCGAGCAAGCCCGCTGCGGCGCCCCAGACGAAAACCGCCAAGAAGGAATAGACGATGAGCACGATGTGTCGCACCCTGATCAACCCGACCTACGACCGGGCATGGATCGCCAAGCAGGCTGGCATCCCCAGCTATGCCGAGACGCTCGATGAGGAAGGCTTCTGGGTCTACTCGGCCTCGGACGCCGAGCGCGCGATGGAGATCATCAACGACTATCCGGTCCTGTATCTCGCCAAGGCCGGCCCCGAAGCGAAGAAGCTGATCGAAGCCCGGGCGGCCAAGGCGTTTCTCGACGGCTTCGAAGTCAGCCAAGGCCCGCTCGCCGGCCACCGGCTGCAGTGCCGCGACGCCGAAGACCGGACCAACTGGCTGTCCAGCCAGGTCAGCTATTCCGCGGCGATCGGGCTCGGCCTCGGCGACGAGCCCGGCGCGACGTTCCGCACGGCCGCGAACGAGACCCTGCAATGCACCTACCGCGAAGGCTCGGCCGTCCTGCTAGCGATGGGTAAATGGGGTGCGGGCATCATGGGCCGTGCGTGGCAGCTCAAGGACCAGGTCAAGTCGGCCGGTAGTCTTGCCGAGCTGCAGCTCGTCATCGACGACATCGACAATGGTTGGCCGACAACCGCGGCGGTGTAATCCTCTTTCCTAGAAATCGACCATGCCTCTGGCGAAAGCCGGGGCATGGTTGAGCCCGAAGCCCTCGTAGACAACAACGGCGACATCCACCTGCACGGCCGGCAGGGTGCAGTCCTTACGGTCGAGTTCACCGACATCACGGGCGCGCTCCGCAACATGGTCGGCACCACGGTGATGTTCGAGGTTGGCCCCAACATCAACGTCGCCCTGACGAACGTCGTCGGTCAGCCCGCGCAGATGCAGCTGACGCTGACCCAAGCGAACGTGAAGGCGATCTACCAGTCCAAGATCAAGGATTTCATCTTCCTCGAGACCAGTGCCGCGCAGCCGACCCCGCTGTGGACCGGCGTCTGCTATGTGACTGGGTGGGTTGAATGACCCAGATCACGCAGCAGGTCCTCGAAAAGGTTGTCGTCCAGCCGGGCAAGCCGCCGATGCGCGTCATGGTAGCCTACGGCACGGGCGCGCTCTCGGTTCTCGACGACGCCAGCGCCGCGGCTGACCGCACCTGGTCGGCCCAGAAGCTGATCGCCCAGTTCGCCGCGAAGGCCAACGCGGCTCACACCCACGCAATCGCAGACGTCACCGGGCTGCAGGCGGCACTCGACGGCAAGCTCGCCGCCGCAGGCGGAACCGTCACCGGCAACCTTACGGTCAACGGCACCTTCACGATGGGTGGCACGACCCTTTGGTCGACCTTTGGCCGCCTGTTCGTCGATGCGAACGCCGCGAATTATCGGGCCGTCAAGCATAAGTTCCAGCCCGCCGACGGGTCCACCACCTGGCTGCAAGCGGGCAGCGACGGGGTGATCATCGACGGGGGTGGGGCCTATAACCAGCCTTCGCTGAAGATTTCGAACAATGGCTCGGGCTACTCCGGTATCCAGGTCAGCCAGCAAGGCCAGGGTCGCACCCGCACGGTCGGATCGGTCACCGATTACCAGGCCTTCACTGACAGCTGGTATAATGGGACCGCGCTGTTCCTCGTCAACGGGACGCAGTTCTACGACACCGGCGCGGCCCATTACCATTTCCAGGCGGGGATGGGCGGCACGCTCCCGGTGTTCCAGCTGAAGAACGTCGTCAACGGGGCGACGGGCGATTTCCTCCGGGCCGTCGACAGCGCCGACGCGATCAAGTTCCGCCTCAAGGCGGACGGGGCCGCCGAGTTCGCGAGCGTTCAGGTCAACGACGTCGCCTACGGTGCGGGCTGGGCGGGCTCGCTGCTCGCCCCGACCCGCAATGCGGTCTACAACAAGATCGCGGCCCTTGAAGCGACCGTCAACGGCAAGATCGACAGCTCGCTGATCGGCGTGCCGAACGGCCTGCTGCTGACCGACGCGACGAACAAAATCCCGGCCAGCTACCTGCCGAGCTACGTCGACGACGTCCTCGAATACGCCAACTCGGCGGCCTTCCCGGCGGTGGGCGAGGCGGGGAAAATCTACATCTCGCTGAACGACAGCCACATGTGGCGCTGGTCGGGCAGCGCCTACTTCGACATGACCGCGGCGGCGTCGGGCGGCACGACCGCGACGTCGACCGACAGCCTGGCCGAAGGCGCGACCAACCTCTACTTCACCGTCGGGCGCGTGCGCGCGACGGCGCTCACGGCGATCGATGTGGCAACGACCGGTGCGGTCAGCGCAACCGACACGGTCCTGTCGGCGATCGGCAAGCTCGAGGCCACCAAGCTGTCGAAGGCTGGCGGCACCATGACCGGCCTGTTCACGTCCAAGGCGTCGGCTGCCGGCGGCGCGGGTGTGAACCACCCGCACGGCGCGGACCCGACGGCCCCCAACAACGGTGACTTCTGGTCGACGACCGCTGGCTTCAAAGCCCGGGTCAACGGCGTCACCGTGACCTTCTCGGTCAACGGCCACACCCACGCCTGGGCGGACATCGTCTCGGGCAAGCCGACGACCCTCACGGGCTACGGGATCACCAACGGCGCCGCGCTCGACGCGACCGAAAACGTCTTCTCGGGCATCGGCAACTTCATCACGCCGAACGCAGGCACAACCGGCGGCCTTCGCCTGCGCGCGAACGCCACCTTGGGCTATGCGATCCAGCAGATGCTGTCTTCGGACGGCGCCACGCAGTGGGGCTACTGGCGCTACAACGCGACCGGCGACGCCGACTGGTATGGCACTGGCGGCCTGAAGTGGAATGGCAACAAAGTCGCGCTCAACAACCCGCAGCTGCCGGCCAACCAGGCGACGCCCGCGACGCTGACGCCCGACTTCGCCTACGACCAGATCAACGTCACGGCGCTGGCGAACGCTATGAACGTCGCCAATCCGACCGGCACGGCTGTGGACGGTTGGGGCATGGCGCTTCGCATCAAGGACAACGGCACCTCGCGCGCCATCACTTGGGGCTCCCAGTATCGCGGCATCGGCGGCGCGCTGACCGCGGCGACGACGGCTGGCAAGACCATGTATTTCCCGATGATCTGGAACGCTGCTGACAGCAAGTTCGACGTGTTCCCGCCGCAGATCGAACCGTAACATGATGCCGATCCAGATGCTGCTGATGGCCAAGCGCGCATCGACAGCCCTCGACACCCAGACGGTTGTGGCCGGTTCGGTCGGCACGACGCCGAACCGCACCCGTGGCTTCACCTTGGGTGGCGTCGGCACCTGCACCGACGGCACCAGCGCCCTTTACGGCGAAGCGACCATCAACGGCATCTACCACGACGAAGCGACGAACTCGCTCATCTTCGAAGTGGCGGGCGTCCGCGCCAACAGCGGCTGGACGACCATGACCATCAAAAATGGCGCGACTGTCGTTGCGACCGTCACGCGCGCGTCGGCGACATTCACCTCTCCGTCCTATTCGCGCTGGACTTGGGCAGGCGTGGCCAACCCCTGGACCAACGGCCAGAGCCGCACGGTCGAGTTCACATAAGCGGTGGATCGCGGTTGACGGCTCTTTCCTCGAAGGGGCCATCCCCCGCCGCGTAGGCGCAGGGTATGAAGCGCCTCGAACTCACCCCCGAGCTGATCTCGCTGATCCACGACCGCGTCGGCCCCGACGTCGATACGGACGGCATCGCCGTTTTTGAGAGCATCTCGCTCAACAACCTGCCGCTGCCCGGCAAGAAGGGCACGATCTGGGAAGGCGCGATCGCGACCCCGCTGACGCTGCGCCAGATCGCCGACCACATCAACAATGGCGGCCACATCCCGCTGGTCATGAACCATGACATGTCGGGCGTGCCCAAGGGCCGCGTGTTCCAGGCGGGCATCGACTACAGCTCGAGCGGCGACTTCGAGCTCCGCACCCTCTTCTACCTCGACAAGACCGAAGCCGAGATGGCGGCGAAGATCGATGCCGGCTCGATGGACGAGGTCAGCATCTCGTTCCTGCCCACCAGCTACCAGTGCTCGGAGTGTGACTTCGACTACCTGGGCGAGGGCGCGAACTGGGAGAACTTCTACACCCGCACCTGCTCCAACGACCATGAGGTCGGCAAGGATGGCGTCCATGTCCGCATGGTCGGCCTCGCTAGCCTCATCGAGTTGAGCTTGGTTGCCCGCGGTGCAGCCGACAAGCCTAAAATTGTTGGCCGCTCCACGTCAAAGCTCGCCCCCGCGTCTGCACAGCGTCTCGCTGCCGCAGGCTTCGAAATCGACGGTCTGGTTTGCCAGGCGTCTCGTGGAGAAAGCACACCGATGGACACGAATAAGCTCACTGCCGACCTCATCGACGCCAAGACCCAGGTCGGCGTCCTGACGGCTGCGGCGACGGCGCATGAAGCGCAGCTCACCGCCGCTCACACCGCACGCGACGAAGCTCTCGGGCAGGTCGCGACGCTGACCGCCGAGCGCGACGAGCTGCAGACCAAGCTCACGGCCGCCGAAGGCGAAAGCCGCACGGCCGACGCTGAAGCCGCCGTCACCTGGCTCACCGCCTCGCTGACCAAGCTGCTCACCGCGGCTGGCAAGACGGCCGAGAACCTGCCGACCGACGTTGCCGCGCTCACCGCCGCGATCGACGCCGAAACGCAGGGCCTCACCGCGCTCATTCCGGCTGGCGGCGCTTCGCAGCAGGCCGGTGGTGATGACACCGCTCCGAAGGCCGACCTCTCGGCTTTCAAGACCCGCAAGTAAGGGAGACCTAGAATGTACGATCCCCGTAATGTTGTCTCGTTCGGTTTCCCGCTCGACGACTTCACGTTCACCTACAACCTGGCGGCCGGCACCGTCCTCGCCGACGTCGGCAAGGCGCTGTCGATCGACCCGACCGGCGCGAGCAAGATGAAGCTCGCCGGTGACGGCGACACCATCCGTGGCCGTCTGACCACGTTCGAAGACCGCACCCAGCAGGGTGCGGGCCTTAAGGGCGCTGTCCAGCGTCGCTTCAAGGAAAAGCTCCCGGCTGCGGCCGCGCACGGCATCGTGCCCGGTGACAGCGTCGTGGGCGCGGGCGGTGGCCTCGTGAAGAAGGCTGCTGGCGCGAACAACACCCTCGTCGTTGAAGCCGGCGCCGACTTCGTCGTCGTCGAGCTCCTGTAAGAAAGGCTCAAGAAGATGAAGACCCCGTTCCTCCTCGACCTCGCCCGTAACCGTCAGGCGGCCGACGTCGTCCTCGCGGGCCTCGACAGCCAGAACCCGGCCGAGAGCCTGGCCGCCGGCCAGACCCTCGTTGCCGCGGCGAAGAACCACGGCCTTGCCATGCGCGATTACCTGCGCCTGGCGATCGACCCCAATGCGGGCGAATACAAGGGCTCTGGTCTCAACGGCTACGAAGTCGCCCTCCATCACCTCGGTCTGCCTGTGCAGGACGACATGGACTCGGGCATCCTGCTTCAGGCGGCCGCCGAGACGTTCCAGTATCGCCCCGGCACCCGCGCGCTGTTCCCGGAAGTCGTCGATGACGTCGTCCAGTGGCGCTACCGCCAGGACCAGATCGAGCGCGTCGATGGCATGCTCGCCGGTAGCCGCGGTTCGGACGGCGTCGAGCTGATCACCAAGATCATCGACGACAAGGCCGACGACTACCAGGCCACTGGTGTCATCGCCGAAGGCGCCCGCATCCCGATCCGGTCGCTGAAGACCGACCAGAAGTCGGTGACCTTCCACAAGTTCGGTGGTGGTTACGAGTTCACCTACGAGTTCGAGCGTCGCGTTTCGCTCGACGTGGTGACCCCGTATGCCAACCGCGTGAACCGCGAGGCGGGTCTCGGCCAGGTGGGCATCGTCACCGACCTGCTCATCAACGGCGACGGCGTGAACGGCGCGGCCTCGGTGACCAACGCTTCGGCGCTGGGTGCCGGCTATGTCGACCACGCGGCCATCAAGGCCGGTCGTATGAACTGGGAAATCTTCCTGAAGTGGCTGATCAGCCGCGCGCAGAAGGGCCTCCCGGTTGACACCGTGGTCGGTAACTGGGACATGTTCTTCGAGTGGGAGCGCATGTTCGCGACCCCGACCGGCCAGGGCATGACCATGACCGACATCCTCGCCAAGGCTGGCGTGGAAACGGCGATCGCCAACCCGCGCTTCAACGCGAAGGTGAACTTCGAAGTCAGCTCGAGCGCCCCGGCCTCGAAGCTGATCGGCTTCATCCGCGGCGAAACGGTCGAAGAGCTCCGTGAAAACGGCTCGGACATCGAAGAAAGCGTCCGCGCGATCGAGAACCAGAAGGTTCGCTACGTCAAGACCGAGAACAAGGGCTACCGCCTGGTCTTCGGTGACACCCGCGACATTCTGAACCTCGACGCGGTGGCTGCGGCCTAAGTCCGCTTCCTTCGGGAACTAACAGGAACCCCGGGCCGTGAGGCCCGGGGTTTTCTTTTGCCTAATCCACAGTCCAATCTGGGCCGTCTTGGCCGCCCATGCGTAGGTCGCGACATGAAGGAAATCACCGTCAAAACCAGCGGCAACTTCATGCTGCTCGATCGCACCTCCGGTCACGAAATTCTGCCCGGAGTTCCTACCACCGTCCCGCACACGGACTTCATTACGGAACGCCTCGAGCTCGGCCAGCTGGTCGAGACGGACGAGGAAGGCGTGACGGCACCGCCCGCAGTGCCGCCGGCCGATCCGATACCGACGAAGGCCGAGGCCGAAGCCGAAGCCGAAAAGGAAGCGGCTGCGAAGGCCGAAGCCGAAAAGGAAGCGGCTGCGAAGGCCGAAGCCGCCAAGGAGCCGACGAAGAAGGCCGGTAAGTAATGCGCTCGGGCGTGCCGCTTTCGCAGCTCGTCGAGTTCGACCAGGGCTTCCCCGACGGGGACATCCTCTGGAGCCTGCTCGACGCGCGTGGCCTGACGGTCGCGAGCGGAAGCGTCACGCCCGCCGCGGACAGTGTGTCCGCCATCATCTTCGTCTCGGGTGACGACAACACAATCGAACCCGGCCTACTGGCCAGCCCGCGCGAGCTGGCGTGGGTCTACACGGCGGGCGGTATGGTCGTGAACGGCCGCCGCCGCTACCGCCTCGAAGCCTTTCTTCCGCTCGGCCTGTCGGAAGACGGCGTCCGCCGGAAGCTGGGCGTCGAGCCTCACGAGCTGGGCGACGAAGCGATCGACCTCGTCGGCGCTTACGGGCGCTTCCGCGAGACGGTCGGAGCCGACAACCTCACGGCAGTCGAGCTGGCCGGCGGGCACGACGCCCTGCTGGTCTGCGACGCCATCGAGGCGTTCGCTGCCATCTCGCTTATCCCGTCGCTGCAGGTCAGCCTGGCCGCCAAGGAAGCGTCGGGCACCAACCAGTTCCAGCGCGCCACCATCAACTGGCAGCTGATCCGCGCGCAGCTTGAGGGCTACATCTCCGACGGCACCCTTGCCGCGGCGCCCGAGCTTGACCCGACGCTCAACACGGGCGCGCTCCTCGTGGTCGTCGTTCGCGATGACCCGGTGACAGGCACCACGGCGTAAGCTACACCCCCGCGCCATGAAAGCGCATATCCTTGTCATCGCCCTGGCGCTTGCTGCCTGTCAGCAGGAGCCCCACCAACAACCTGTCTCGGCCGAATGGACACAGAGCGAGCTCGCCTTGATCTCGCATGAGATCCAAGGCGGGATGTCGAAGCAGGATGCGGAGGCTTTCGTGCGAAAGGTGCGGGAGGTCCGCGCGCAAAACGCAACAGACCCGGCAGTCGCCCACCGGGTGGCCGAACGCCAGAAAGACCTGGATAAGCTCGCTGCGATTGCCTGCAAGGAAGAGCCCTACCGCAGCGGTTGTTAAGTCCCGGTGCGGAGGACCTCGACGCCGATCGACCGGTAATTCCGCACCTGCGTCTGGCCCATCGGCAGGACCTCGCAGTGGACGCAGACCAGCTCGTTGGTCTGCTCGACCTCGCCTGCGATCTCCTCGACCAGCGCGATCTTGCGCTTCTCGCCGAAGCGCGAGTGGATCATGTCGATGATGTCCGCCTCTTCGAGCAGGTTCGCGTCGTCGACGGTGGAGATGGTGAGACCGAACCGGACCAACCAGAGACCGCTATTCTCTTCGAACGAGAAGCCGTTGACTCCGAGCAGCGGCACGCGAGGCATCTTGTCCTCGTCCATGCGGCTCTCCCAAGCCCAGTATTGCAGATCGGCCTGCCCCGGCACGGTGGACTGAATGTCCTTGACCAGCTCGTTCACCGCACGGAGGACGGATTTGTAGAGGGTGCTGTAGAGCTTCGACATCCCTCTGCGGTGATTGAAGGGTTTTCGCATGTCCAGCTTCCGCCTGCGGTTCAGGTTCAACCAACAGTCGAAAGCCTCGACGAAAGGCCTCGGCGGGACGCGTGGCGGCGACAACTTCTCGCGCGTCATCGTCGAGGACGTGGCCTTCTCCTATTCGGAGGGTCTCTTCAAAAAGCTGAAGGCCGACATTGGCGGGCGCATCCACGGGGATGTGGACAAAGAGCTCGCCCACATGGCACGCATGTTCATGAGCGGCGTCGTCGGCATCGCCGGGCGCAACCGGGGCGCCACCGGCATCCTCACGGCCAAGTCGCCGAAGGCTGACATGTTCAACGAGAGCCTCTACGTCCCGGTGCGGTCGGTAGCCGGCACCTGGCCGCGTCGCAGCCCCGACTATCTGAAGTGGCGGAAGCGGCGTGAGGACGGGGGAGACCCGAGCTGGTTCCACCGTAAGGGCAACGTGCTGGCGAAGCTCGCCTCGGCGAAGACCTGGACCAGCGCCTACGGCGGCATCACCGTGACCGTGAAGCGGCACACGAGCTTCGGCCCGTCTGACCCGGCCGCCCGCGGCTTCAACACACGCCTCGGCGGGACCCGCGGCGGCAACGCGCGCGTCGGTGTCGCTACGATCCGCGTCGATGCAATGGGCGGGATCACCCCGGCGATGCTCCCGGCGACGGGGGGCGGCGCGCTAGGCGACTTCGGGGCCAACCCGCGCAGCAACGGTCTGCTCGACAAGCTCGGCGACGACATTGCCTACCGGCTCGGCGGTGACCCGCTGCGCGTCCCGTTTCGCCCGACGGTCCAGCCGTTCCTGGCGTTCTTCCTGACGCGCCAGCTGCCGAACGCCGTCTTCAAGCGCATCGAGCAGGGCCTCGACGGCAAGCTGCTCAACGACAACACCGGCTCGGCCGGTCGCGCGTCGAAGGGGCGTTACTCGGAACGGTCGCTGTCGCTCAAGGATTACTCGCCGCGGCGGTAATCCACAGGACGTCATTCACCGGCAACCACTGGCCACCGTAGGGCGGGTTCACCACTCGCAACCGGCCAAGGAGCCACAGTGTCCAAAAAGACCCATCGCAGTTTCACCCTGCGCGTCGATACCGACTTCTACCTCACGCTCGCCGCGTCGGCGCAGGCCGAGGGCATCCCGCTCAACCAGCTGGCCAACCGGCTCCTTCGTCTCGGCATGGACAAGCACGTCTCGCTCGAGAAGGCCATCACCTCGCTGCTCCTCGACCGCATGGTTGACGACCCCGAACTCAAGGCCGCGATCGCCGCACAGGTGCAGGCATGAGCGCGATGACGGCCGGCGAGCTCAAGCGCCCGAGCCTCACGATCAGCATCAAGCTCGAGGACGAGACCGAGCAGACGATCAAGTGGACGTACGGCTTGTCCCAGGACCTCCAGCGCGTTCTGCCCGACCCGGCCTCGGTCGTCGATGTGATCATGTCCGACCCGGTGACGCGCGACTACATCATCCGCCGCTGCATGACGCCGCTGAAGCGCATGGTGACGGACACGGACAAGGACCTGCTGGCGTTCGAGGATTGCAAGCTCGACGACCCGGATGAGGTCGAGAAGCTGGTCCGTTGGGTCGCGGAGCACCTTCTGTATTTTTTCGCCATCTCGGCGGGGGGTCTGAAGAAGATCGGGGAGGCTCTCAAGGCCGCGACCAACCCGGGCCTACCCGACCCCTCGAAGACTGGTTCGCAGGACTAACCTTCGAGGACAGCATCTGCTGGGCCTACGGGGTTGATGAGGGGGACCTCGAAGACCTCTACTGGCGACTGAGCTTCTACGAGCTCGTCGCCAAGGCCCGGCTGAAGCTGGGCGAAATGCACGCAGTCCAGCTCTGCCACTACTCGGCGTTCGCCAAAGTGGTGAGCCAGGCGCTGGGTGGTGACGACGGGGACAGCAGCGGGCGTGACCCCGATCGGGTCAACCTTGCCGACGCGCCCACCTACGACGCTGCGATCGCAAACATCAACGCCGCGCTGGGATTTGGTTGACGACTTTTTCCGGGACGTCGCCAAAACCGCGGGCGTAGATGTTCGCAGCACAGGCTGCGAAAGGAGGTGATCTCGCCATCTACCCGCCGCTGGTTCCCCAGCCAGCCTCGGGTCAGACCTTTGGGAGCTGCCAGGCGTCCACCACGATTTCTAAGCGTGGTGGACGCCTAATCCACAACCCCACCGTGAACTAGGCACCTCACTCCTGTTGAGAAGCGCCATGAGCACCAATGGCGCCGTCGAGGCTGATGTCTTTCTGGGTGTGGACGGGCGGCAAATTGATGCCGCCTTCGCCAACATCAATAAGCACCTGTCGCAGATGCAGGGCCAGATCAATGGCATGGGTGACAAGCTCAAGTCGACGCTGAACGGCCTCGACGCCCAGATGCTCAAATCCCTGAGCAACCTGAACAAGGCGATCTCGACGCTCGACGCCGCACAGAAGAACGTGCAGCGGTTCAACCCGGCGGTCCAATCCGGCCAGAGCTGGGCCAAATACCAGGCGGACCAGAAGCAGGCTCGGGCGGACGAACGCAAGCACATGCGCGAAGTCGACGCTGCTTACCAGCAGCGCGAGCGGCAGGTGGCCAACGCCGCCGACCGCCGCGCCCGCCAAGAGGCCCAGATGTGGGCGCAGCGGGACCGCGCGGCCCAGACCGCCGAAGCCAAAGAGGAGCAGCTGGCTGAACGCCGCTGGGCTGTCGCCCGCGCGCGTGAGACCCGGCTCGAGCGTGAGCGCGAGCAGTCGATGCAGCGCACTTCGCGCCTCGCCGAGCAGAACAATTTCAAGATCGCCCGCGACAAGGTCCAGCAGGAAGTCAAGGCCGCCAGCGGTCTTCGCGAACTGGACAACCAGCGTCTCGTAGCCGCCGACCGGCTGAACCGCGCCCGCGCCATGCTCGGGAAGTTCGGCGCCGAGGAAGACCGCCAGCTCCTCCAGATGATCCAGCTGGAGAAGGAACGGCTGGCGCTGGCTGAAGCTCGGATCAAGGCCGACCGGGCGGCGGCGTCGAGCCGCTTCAAAAGCGACGCGGCCGTTGACGGCCGGCTCAACGTCCGCACCGGCAAGACTGACGAAGCGCAGCTCGCCTCGGCGCTGGGGCTCGGCCAGGCCCGTGCCCGGCAGGCCCAGCTTGAGACGCAGATCGCAAACCAAATCCAGCGTGCCCGCACCCTAACCGGGGAAGAGAAAGTCGACGCGGAGCGTGTGCTCAAGGTCGACGAAGCCCGGCTTCAGGTCATCAAGTCGCGCGTGCGCGAGCTTGAGCGTGAAGCGAAGGCGATGGTCCAGTCGGCGCAACCCAAGCCCGGCATGTATGGCCCGCCGACCCCTCCGGGTTTCAAGCCTCCGGGTGCCCCGCCGGCCCCGCCGAGCGGCGGGGGGCTGGGCGGTCTCTTCGGCAGCGGCGGCATCGGCGGCATCTTCCTCCGCACCGCGGCCTATGGCGGCGCGGCGGCGGCCATCTACGGCACCATCGCCGCGATCAAGGACGGCATCACCGCCTCGATCCAGTTCCGTGACGAGATCGCCAAGATTGGTGCAGTTGCGGGGCTGACTGCGTCGCAGCAGGACAAGCTCGCCAGCTCGATCCAGAGCGTCGCCAGCAACTCGCGCTTCGCCACCGACGAAATCGCCCAGGCCACGATGGTCATGGCGCAGGCAGGTTTCTCTGCCAGCGACATTACCGACAGTCTGCAAAACGTGGCGAACCTCGCGGCCGCGTCGGGCACCAGCTTCCAAGAAGCAACCGACGTCGTCACCGGCGCGATCGGCGCGTTCCAGCTCCAGACCTCGGAAACCGCGCACATCGCCGACACCCTGACGAGCGCGCTGAACACCACCAAGCTGAACATCCAGCAGGTTGCGCTGGGCATCCAGTATGCGGGTGCGACGGCCTATGAGAGCAAGGTCAGCTTCGAAGAACTGACGGCCGTCATGGCCACGATGGCGCAGGCCGGCATCCGGTCGGGTTCGACGATCGGCACCGGCGTCCGCCAGTTCCTGGTCGATCTGCAGACGCCTACCAAGAAGATGACCGCCGAGATGACCCGTCTGGGTCTCACGATGGAGGACCTGAACGTCAAGACCTTGGGTCTGCCCGAGGTGCTGCGTCGTCTCGGTGAGGCGGGCTTCGGTTCGGCAAGCGCCTACGGCTCGCTCGAAACCCGAGCGGCCGCGGCCTACCTGGTCCTGAAGAACAATCAGGGTCTCCTACAGGAACAGATCACGCTGCAGAACAGCCTCGGCGCCTCGGCCGAAGCCGCGGCGAAGGGCTCGGAGTCGCTCGCCGCCGAGTGGCAGCGTTTCAAGAACCAGCTGAACGAGTCCGTCGACCGTCAGATCAAGCCCGCGACCGACGCGCTGCGGGACATGCTTCACATGTTCAATGAGATGGGTGCGAACGAAGACCTGCGCCGGATGCGCGAAAATCTTCGCAACCTTGAGGAGGGCAGCGACGCCTGGATCGCGCAGATCGACGCCATCGAGGCCTACAAGGAAGCCCTCCGGGGTTCGGTTGAAATCGAGGAGGCGCACGCCGAGGCACTCGACGCAGCCAACACCCGCGTCAACGAAGCGAAGGATGCGCTCGACGCGCAAGAAACCACGATCCAGTCGTCGAGCGACGCGATCTCGCGTCTCGTCCAACGCCAGGTCAGCCTCAAGGGGAACAGCGCCGCGCTTGCCGCCGAGACGGCGACGCTGGAGTCCCGCTTCGAAGGTCTGGCCTCCCAGCTGTATGGCACCGCCGCGAGCTACGAGAACCTGATCCTCGCCATGCAACGCTACCGGAAGGAAGCGATCGCAACCGGCGCGCTCAAGTCGGCCGAGCTGTCGATGGCCTACGACCAGAAAGCGCGGGCACAGGGCGACAAGGCCGGGGCTTACGCCAACCGCCTTATTGCCAACGGCACCTACCAGTCGCTTCCCAAGGATGTTCAGAACGCCATCGTCAGGTTGGCGAACAACCCGCGCGGTCCCGAGGCGAACACGTTGGGCATGCTGATCAGTGACTACGCCAACAAGCGGGGCACTGGTCTGAATAAAATCCAGCAGGGGGACCTGCGTGCCTACGCCCTGAACGCCACCGGGGCGGGGCTCTCGGCGGTCTACCGCGATCAAGCCCGCAACCAGAGCTACATCTACAACCACCTCGGGTCGAAGAAGGGCCAGGAGCTGCTGGCCGGCGTCGACAACATGGCCAAGATGAGCGAGGCCGATAAGAAGAAGTTCTTCGACGGCCTGCTCGCCGGTGCCGGGAACATGAACAAGTCCGAGAGTGTCCGTGGGGCCTATCAGCTGCTGGCCAACATGGCGCAGGGTCAGCTCGGCGCCGATCAGGCGGCACCCAGCGGCGGCAGCAAGAAGAGCGGCAGCGCCGCCAGCCGCGCGGAGCGCGAGCAGGACCGGCGCAACCAGAAGATTGCCGACATGCGCCTCAAGGCGACTGAGGCGGAATTGAAGAACGCGCTGAAGGGCATCACCGACAAGGGTGGGGACGTCAGCGGCGACGGCGGGGAAATCACCGTCAGCGCCGGTCGCGGTCTCACGAAGACGCAGCTGCTCAAGAATATGGATCGGGTCGACAAGGCCCTCGACAAATGGATCGAGGACCGGACCAAGCAGGTCAAGGCCCAGATCGACAGCGCCAACATGAGCCCCGAAGAAGGCCAGCTCATGATGGACGAGCTCGCTCGCGAGATCGCCGAGAAGCGTGAAAGCACGGCGCGCGAGATGGAAAAGGGTCTCGTCGACGCGATGGACGCGATGGTCGAGACCATCATGAACGTCAAGGAGCGCGCCGAGCAGGCGGCCGACCAGGTCGTCGCGCTAGCGGACGCCCGTCTGCGCGCTTTGGATCGTTCGGCTCTGAAGGGCCAGGTGCCGGATTACGTCCGGGCCGGCTACGAACGGATGGCCGACCGGGCCAAGGAGAACCGTGACGCCCAGCAGATCGGCATCAACAACAAGACGATCGAGTCGCTGCAGGCGAAGCAAACCTTCTGGCAGGACATCTTCGACGAGGCGAAGGCGCGCGGCGCCATCGTCAATCTGCAGGCTGCGGACGACAAGCTGGCCCAGATCAAGGACCAGATGACGCAGCTGCAGATGCAGAACGAAGTCCTGCAGACCAGCCTCCAGACGAGCGGGCTCGTGCCGCAGTCGATCGGCGAAAGCTGGAAGGCTGTCGTTGACAACTGGCGTGACGCCAACAAGGGCGCGGGGGACCTCTCCAACGTCATCCGCATGAACCTCGGCGACGCGCTCAACACTGTGCAGGGGTCGATGGAGGAGTTCCTCGGCAACGTCATCTCCGGCACGATGTCGATGCGCGAAGCCTTCCGCTCGATGGTCCAGTCGATCATCCAGTATCTCATCAAGCTCATCGTCAAGATGCTTGTGGTGAAGGCGCTGCAGGCGGCGCTCGGCGGCGGCGGGGGCGGCACCGGCGAGGGCAACGGCATCGGATCGTTCGGCTCGTCGTCGCCCAGCTTCTCCGGCTATGTCGGGATCGGCAGCTCGCTCGGCCATTTCAATGGCGGCGAGATCGGGCGCTCGAACGGCGGCATGGTCGAGAATGGCGTGCCGAGCCGTGACAGCGTCCGCACCAAGCTGGCCAAGGGCGAGTTCGTCCAGCGCAAGTGGGCGGTCGACAACGTCGGCCGGGACTTCATGGCGGACCTCAACAATCGCGGGAAAGCGGCCCTCACCGGCGTGACCCCCAAGATCGTGATGCCGCCGCCCGCCCACCAGGAGATGAAGGTCTACGTCGTCTCCGAGGAGAGCAAGCCGCAGATGGGGCCGAACGACGTTCTGGTAACCGTCGCCAACGACATCATCAAGGGCGGCAATCTGAAGCAGCTCGTCAAGCACGTTTCGCAGGGAGGTTAATTTGGCAGGCCTATTCGACTTCTGCCCGGGACGGATCGTGCCCACGATCAAACCGCCGCCGGCGCAGGGCAAGGCCGTATCCTTCAACGGCTGGCAGTTCTCGTCGCGCCCGACGGTGCCCTACCAGAAGGTGTTCGTCCTGAAGCTCCAGGGCATGCGCTGGTATCTGCAGGACAACGGGATGTTCAACATGTCGGTTGACCCGCATTTCAATGCACGGCGGCTCGAGCTCTTCTACGAAGAAAACGGCACCTGGGACAATTTCGACTTCCCGCACCCGCACCTCGGCATGCTTCGCTGCCGCTTCAAGGAGCCGGTCGAAATCCCCGCCGCCGTGCCGAACTCGAACGGCTTCATCGATGCCTTCGAGATCACGCTTGTCCACCACAACCCGGGGTTCTGATCATGGCTAGTCTCGCGCGCGTCGGCCGCCGTAACGAAATCCCGCTCTCGATCGTCGAGGGCGGGAGCGGAATGATCCACGGTGTCGTCTCGGAAGCCGACCAGAAACAGATCCCGGTCTACGCCTTCGTGAACCCGCGCCACGTCCTGCGGACGAAGCCGTCGTGCCCGCTGAAGACCGGGATGGTCATCAAGACGCCGCACGGCGATCACTTCATCGTCGGCACCAACGGCCCGTCCGAGCAGCGTGAGGGAACGCTGTGGCAGAGCTGGCGCCTGTTCGAGGCGACGCAGCTGGTCCACTGGCAGCGCCGCACCCAAGTCGAGGACAAGGTCACCGGCCTAAAGCGCGACGGCGTGCTGCAGGATATGGGCATGATCTGGGCGGCGGTCGAGCCGCTCGACCGCGAGGTCGGCGACTTCCGCATGAGCGCGAGCTTCGAACAGTCGCGCGTCATCACCGGCCGTCCGATCAAGCACGATGACCTGATCGACAACCGCAAGGTGTCGCGCGCCGAACCCTCGCTCGGTGTCATCATCGGGGTCGTGACCTAACGGTTGATGGCGGTTGCCGCGCTTCTTCGTGAAACGGGCAACCGTCGCTCGCAAAGGATGGCTTCGAACAGTTTCGCCTACCCTTGAGGAGCACCCGCCATGTCGGCACCGAAGAAGAACGCTTTCATGCTCTCCAGCGCCACTCTGATGATGTGCCGCTATGGGGACACCCCCGTTTTCGATCTCACCCCGGCGCTGCATGGCGTGGGCCTGTCGGAAGAGATCGCCGTCAACCTGGACAGCTCGAACGTCGACCTGACCGCCGGCATCGCGCAGGCGATCGTCGACAGCCAGCGCGTGAACGTGCAGGCGGGCATCACCGGCACGGTGAAGGAATACAGCCCCGAGAACCTGCTGCGCGCACAGGGTCTCGCGACCGGCGCCGTCACGACCCTTCGTGGTAAGCTGACCGCCCCGGCCGCCGCCGCTGCTGTCTCGCTGTCGGTAGCGACCGACCCGATCCCGGGTGACCCGTCGAGCGACATGGGCACCGCCGCAGCTGCCGTGAAGGCCGGCTCGGTCGTGCTGATCCAGGACCCGGCGACGCCGGAACTGGTCTTCCCGGCCCGCGTCAAGGCGGACTCGACCTATGCGGCCGGTGTCCACACTATCTCGATCGCCGACACGCCGCTCCCGGCGGGCATGTCGTTCCCGGTCGATGCGAAGATTTGGGTCGTGACCGAGATGGCGGTCGGCGCGATGGGCAACACCGATCTCTTCTCGGTGAAGATCGTCGGCACCCTGTCGAACTTCAATCGCCCGATCGTCGCGGTCTTCCCGAAGGTCCAGGTGACCAAGGGCTTCAACCTGACCTTCTCCGAGAAGGAATACGGCACGATGCCGTGGGAAATGCGCCCGCTGCTCCTGTCGGCCTCGGAAGCCACCGGCCGCCTGGCCGAGATCGGCACCAAGGCGCCGGGCAAGGTCTACGCCGCGTAACCCGACACAATGTTGGAAGGGGAGAGGGGGCCGATCGGCCCCCTCTTTCATGCCTAATCCACAAGCGTTCCTAGTCCACCACGCTGCCTCACCAATACAGCGCGGGTGTGACCAGCACCCCCATCGAACATATCCAAGACGCCCACAAGCTAGTCGCCGACGCGGAAATCGATCTGTTCGAGCTGACCCCGATCGGCGGCGGGACGGTCTACTTCAAAAACGAGAACGAGGTCACCTGGCAGGGCAATCTCTACGAGGGCCTGCCGGTCAGTTTCGACGGCATCAAACGGTCGTCGCAAGGCACCGCGCTGGCTCCCAAGATGAACATCGGCGACGGCACCGTCGATCTGTCGCCGTTCAAGCCGCTCGTGTTCGACGGCTGGCTGGATGACGCCACCGTCCGCCACATCATGGTCCTGCGTGAACATGTCGAGGCCGACGTGCCGATCTTTCAGGAGCGGTTCTACCGCGTGAAGCGGCTCGAGGAATACCACCGCATGTGGATCGCGATGCAGCTGGCTACCGCCTCGGACGCGCTCGGCTTCACTTTGCCGCACCGCCAGTATCATCCGCCGGCCTTCCCCGCGGTGGCGCCGCAATGATCGTCTACCAGCCCTTCATCGGCCGCCCGTTCCTCTACGGCGTTCGCGATTGTTACGCGCTCGTGCGCGACATCTACGAGGCGAGCTTCGGTCTCAAGCTCACCAATTACGCCCGGCCCACCAACTGGCGTGCCGACACGGTCGATCTCATCAATTCGCTCTACGCCCACGACGGCTTCCAGATGGTCGTGGACTGGACCGCCAAGGACCTCCGGCCGGGGGACATCCTCTGCATGGCCGTGGGCGAGCGCGCGGCGAACCACATGGCCGTCTACGTCGGCGACAACAAGGTGGCCCACCATCTCTGGGGCCGTCTGGCCTCGGAAGACCCTTACCGCGACTTCTTCCGCAGCACGACCTGTTTCGTCCTGCGCCACCCGGACGTGCCCGACCTTCGTCCCGTCCTCCCCGTGACAGACATCAGGAGCCTTCTTCGTGAACGCTATGACGCAATCCGTCCTGCTGACTGAGCTGGCAGGATCGCTGGAGTTCGGCCAGCCCGAACGCTGTGGTGTGATCACCGCGGCGGGCGAGCTGCTGGAGATCGAGAACATCCACACCGACCCGGTCAAGGGGTTCCACATGGACCCGCTCTCGTTCCTGAAGGCGATCGAGGACGGCGCGACCGCCACCTGGCACACACACCCGGCCGCCGATCCCAACCTGTCGGAAGACGACCGGCAGGGCTTCGCCCAATGGCCGGAGCTGACGCACCACATCGTCGGCATCCGCGACGGTGAGCCGACCGTCCACAGCTTCGCCTTCGTCAACGACATCCTGGTGACAGTATGAAGATCGTCCTGCATGGCGAGCTCGCCAAGCGGTTCGGCCGCGAGCACACCATCCAGACCAACGTGCCGGCCGAGGCACTGGAAGGATTGTCGCGCCAGTTCGCGGACTGGCCGCGGGAGATGGCCGTCGACGTCGTCGGCTATCGCACCGAGGAAAAGCTGCGGACGCCGACCACCGACAAGGAGCTGCACCTCATGCCCGCCATGCACGGCGGCGGCGGCGTGGTGAAGATCGTCATCGGCGTGGTCATGATCGTTGCGGCCATCATCCTTCCCAAGGGTCCGTGGACGCCCATCCTGATGTCGATGGGCGCGAGCCTTATCATGTCCGGGGTTTGCGACCTGCTGATGAAGGCACCCACGGTCGACAAATCGAACGACCCTCCGGCCTCCAAATATCTGGGCATCAATCGCAACACTGTCGCGATCGGAACCTTCATCCCGCTTGCCTACGGCCGCAACAAGATTGCCGGCCACTGGCTCTCCCTGCAGTCGGACTCGAACCAGCTGGTCGCGACGTCCTTCCCGGCCACCACCAGCTAGGATCACCCATGACAATCGACGAACGCCTGAAGGACTACGCCACGCCCGCACAGGCCCGCTACATCGACGCCGTCAACGAGGCTGGCAGTAAGCGGGCTGCGGCTCGCCTGCTGGGCGTCCACCGTCGCATGATCGACAAGGGTCTCGCGGCGGTCGAGCTGAAGGCCAGCCGCGCGGGCTACGCGCCCTCGCACGGTCTCGACTATCCGGCGCCGCCGGGGCGCTTCGTCCCCAAGACGACGGTCCACTTCAAGAACGGCCAGAAGGTCGAGGAGTGGGTGCGGTTCGCGATCGACGACGAGCAGTTCATCGGCTCGGTCAAGGACGCGATCACGGCGTTCTGCGAGGAAGCACCGAAGATCGAGCCGATCGGCACGGTCCCCAGCGCGCTCCAGTGCAACTCCGACGTCATCCCTTGGATCAACATCGGCGACGCCCACTTCGGCATGATCGCTCACGCCAGCGAAGTCGGCTTCGACTTCAACCTGCAGATCGCCGAAGCCGAGATGAAGGCCGGGATCGGCCAGGTGATCGACGAGCTGCCCTATTACGACCGCCTCGTCATTCAGGACATGGGCGACTTCACCCACTACGAGAACACCAGCAAGGTCACCGAGCGCAGCCGTCACTCGCTCGACGTCGATGGCACCATGCCGCAGCTGATCGAGGTCTACACGCGCACGATGCGCTGGATCATCGAGAAGGCGCTGACCAAGGCCAAGGTGGTTGACGTCATCATCAACCAGGCGAACCACAGCCGGTCGAACGACTGGTGGATGGCCCAGCTCCTGCGCGCGGTCTACGGCGAGAGCGGGCGCGTCAACGTCATCGACAACAGCTCGCCCTTCATCGCCTACCGCATGGGCAACGTGCTGGTGCTCTGTCACCACAGCGATCTCGTGAAGCCCAAGGGGCTGGCCGACATCATGACCTGCGATTTCCGCAAGGACTATGGCGAGACGCTGTTCCACTACGTCGACATCGGCCACGTCCACCACGAGATGGTCGTCAAGCAGCACCCGTCGGTGCGCGTCGAGAGCTTCAACCAGCTGGCCCGGCCCGACAAATATGCGTTCGAGGGTGGCTGGCGGAACCGCAATTCGCTGACTGTCGTCTTCCGTTCGAAGACCTTCGGCGAGATCGGCCGGCGCGTGCTGCCGATCGAGGAGCTGCAGACGCGGCTCTACGGCAAGCCGCTGGAAGCGCAGCGTACGATCCACCGCGTCGCCTAATCCACAACACCACCGTGAGCCACCGCCGCGGCGGCGGCATAGCCTCGCCATGCTGAAGATGATGCGTGGCGCAGGTGGCGGTGGTAAGGGTGGCGGCGGTGGCGACTTCACCCAGAAGCCCGACAACCTCCGTTCGGCCGATACCTTTGAGGGCCTGCTCGGCCTGTGCGCCGGTCCCATCAAGGGACCGGTTCGCGGCCTGAAGTCGATCCGCATCAACGGCACCCAGATCGAAGGCGAGAACGACGAGGAAAACTTCGAGGGCGCCGTGGCGGTTTTCGCCGACGGGGACCCCATGAAGTTCCCGCAGATCGCGGACCTCAAGCTGGGCTCGGCAGGCGCCCCGGTGAACGTCGGCGTCGACATCAGCAACACCTATCCGGCGGGGACACCTGGCCCGTGGGTCTCGCGCACGCTGAACAACACCAACGCCGAGGCGATCGACCTCCGCTTCATCGTCAACCAGCTCTACAAGCAGACGAAGAGCGGGGTGTTCGAGAACGTCCTGCATCTCGAAATCGAGATGAAACCGAGCGGCACCGCGACGTGGATCAACCCGTTCGCCTCCAACGGCAACACGACCCCCGATTACAACCTGATCGGCTACGACACGACCGGCAAGGACAGTGGCCCGCTCAAGGTCATGGCGACGATGGCGGCGATGGACCGGCACACGGTCGGGCGTTCGACAGCCGACGGCATCTACCTGGCCGTCGCGGGCAAGACCTCCAGCCCCTATGTGACCGAGCTGCGCGTCAAGGTTCCCAACCAGGGCGTCTACGCTAACCGGACGTGGGACGTCCGCGTCCGCCTGCGCGAGCCGGAAAGCATTGATGCTGACCCCAATTTCGAGAAGCGGCTCGTTTCGTGGGAGTCGATGGCCGCGGTCTACGCCGGCCGGCTCGGCGAGCATGAGGACTGGCGGGCGCTCGCGTGGCTGCAAATCTACGGCAAGGCGAGCGACAACTTCAACGGCCTGCCCGCTATCGACGGCATCTACGACACGAAGATCGTCAGCGTTCCGCCGTTCGCGGTCTACAACCCCGACACGCGGGTCTACACCGGCGCGACGTGGGACGGCTCGTGGACGAAGGCCTACACCAACGACCCCGCGTGGGTGATCTACGATCTCGTCACCGACAACATCTCGGGGCTGGCCGCGTTCGTTCCGACGGCGACACTCAACAAATGGGACGCGCTCGAGCTTTCCAAATGGTGCTCGACGCAGGTCCCGGACGGGAAGGGCGGGCTGCACCCGCGCTTCTCGCTCAACATCTACATCGACCAGTCGCAGCGGTCGGACGAGCTGGTCCGCTTCCTCGCCGGGTCGTGCGGTGCCACCGCCTGGGACAACGGCAACGGCGAATGGCGCGTTCGCGTCGACAAGCCGCAAATCCCCGCCGCGATCTTCACGCATGAGAACATCGAGGGCGAGTTCGCCTACAGCCACACCGACGTCGACACCCGGTTCAACGAGGTCACCGTCGTCTTCCTCAACGAGGAGTTCGACTATCGCGAGGACTGGATCAGGGTCCAGCATGACGCGGACATCGCCAAGCACGGCCGGCGCCCGACGCGCCTGGTTGCTGTCGGCTGCACCAATCGCCAGCAGGCGCTGCGCTGGGCGGTCCAGCGCATCCGCACGAACCTCAACGAGTTCCGGATGGTCACCTTCACGACCAACCGGCAGGGCAAATATCTGGAGCGGTTCGACCACATCCTCGTCGCCGACGGTTCGCTCAACGAGGTTGGCGACAGCGAGGTGCGGCGCACCACCGGCCGCATCGTCGACAAGATCGGCTCGATGGTCGAGGTCCGGGACCCGATCCGGCTCGAGGTCGGCGTGAACTACAAGCTCCGCACGACCATGCCGAACCCGGACTACAACCCGGAGCCCACGGCCGAGCCGACCGACCCCACCTGGTCGCAGCCGACGATCACCGTGACACGCGACATTCTGAACGATGCCGGGCAGCGCGGGGACGTCACCGAGCTTTATCTCGACAGCCCGTTCCCGGACACCGTCGCCGAGAACGCCAACGTCGCGCTCGAAGCCGTCGGTCTCCCGTCGATCCCGCGCGTCTATCGCGTGCTCGACATCGACTACAACAGCGACAACGAGCACATCTCGATCGCGGCCATCGAAGTCGACACCGGCAAATGGGCCGCAGCCGACGAGGCGACGGACGACAATCTCCAGCAGGTGCTCGACGATACGGTCCCGCCGGTCGTGCTTCCGGTCGGTGGCATGTTCACGCTGTCCACCTTCACCGGGGAGTTCGGCATCAAGCGCATGCTGATCGCGAACTGGGAGCGTCCGGACAGCGCCAGCTTCGACAAGTATCGCCTCGAATATCGCTTCAACCAAGGCCCGTGGCAGGACATGGGCTACCAGCGCGACGATTTCTGGGAACTGGCCGAGCCGCAGGTCGGCCGCCACGAGCTGCGCGTCTATGCCGTCGCCCGCCGCGGCTTCGAAAGCCTGCCGACGGGTGACAACATCGCGGTGCCCGACCTGCCCAGCAGTCTGGCGGTGAGCTACGGTCCCTCGGCGGTGACCGCGCTCTACGACTACACTGGCGCGACGCCGCAGGACCTGCCCAAGGACTTGCTCTACAAACTGCAGGCCAACGGGATCGAGCTGGCCGAGGTGTCGTGGGATTACCGGGTCACTGACGGCAGCGTGAACGGCTTAACGCCTGCCTCCGGCTGGCATGCCCTGCCGCAGGAAGGTGGTATTGGCACGCTCACGCTGACGAGCGTCGAAGTGACGGACAGCCAGGTCGAGGTCCGGGGGACCGCCGCGGCCGGAGGTTCCGCATCGGAAGCCGTCGCTGTCACGAGAGCACTGGCCGATCCGCCTGCGAGCGCGGGCGTCGGCGCCACGCAGTCCAGCGGTTTCAACGTCATCAACACCCCGGGCTCCAGCTTCCAACCGGTCACGGCTGATTTGGACGTGTCGATCGGCGCGGGCAAGACGCAGGCCAACATCAACATCAGCCTGGCCCCGTTGATGAGCAAGCTGTCGGACAACGACGGGCCTTGGGACATCGAATACAAAGTGCAGCGCCTGGTCGGCGGCGTTTGGACCGACGTCGGTGCGCTCCAGCACTCCAGCCCTGACCCCTACATCGATTACCTCGCCACCGGCACCGGTGGCGGGGGTGGAGGATTGATCCCTTGACCCGTAAAACCTTCGCCGGGAACATGAGCGTCGTCGTGAACGACACCGGCTTGCCGTCGAGCACCACCCAGAAATATCGGGTGGTCGCGCGGATTGCCACGAACAACCCCAGCGCGGGCGCCAGCCTGTCGCTCACGGGCAAGGTGGAGATCACCGTCCCGTGACGCGCTATCTGATCGAGAAGGACGGCGAGCGCCAGAACGTCACGAGCCTCGACGGCTACGACGATTGGGTCTTGGTCGATGAAGTCGATTGGCAGACGCCGGTCGAGGTCCGCCGCGAGAACCGCTGGCGGGAGGTCAAGGTGCTGCGCGCCGAGCGCGAGGACGCGCCGATCGAGACCTCGATTGGCCTCGTCCAGGCGGACGCAGCGTCGCGCGAGCGGCTGCGCTCGCTGGCCTTGTTGCCCGAGGTCGAGCTGAAGACGGCGGACAACCGGATCGTCACGCTGCCTGGCGCTGCTGTGGCGGGGGTGAACGTCATGATCGCCGAACGGCTGGCCGCCATCCACGCCCGCGCGCAGCAGCTGCGCGAGGAGATCGAGGCGTCGGACGATCCCGAGGCCATCGACATCGAGGCGGGCTGGTGAACGACGAGCCGCTTCTGTTGGAGGCGCTCTGCGACGAGCGCGAGGGGCGCGGCCTGTTCCGCGTCTACCAGCCGTTCTCGTTCACGACATCGTGGGGGTTCGTGGTCGTCGTGCCTGCGGGCTACGTCACCGACCTGTGCTCGGTCCCGTCGTTCGCCCGCGCTTGGGTTCCGACGTCTGGCCGCGTCTCGAAGGCGGCGGTCCTGCACGATTGGCTGCTGGATCAGGGCTGCAGCGAAGCCCATCGGGTGTTCAATGAGGCGCTCGAGGTGGCCGGCGTGAAGCCGACCACCCGTCGCATCTTGGTTACAGCTGTTCGGCTGTGGGCTTGGTATAGACGTTTTCAGCGCGCATGATGTCGTCGATCGCCGCGTAGAGATCGTCGAGCGTGCCGTGGTTGCTGATGACATAGTCGGGATTGAGCAGGTCCGTGCGCTCGCTCGGATGCACACCCCACATCGACCCGAAGACGTCGTAGAGGAACTTGCCGAGCTTGTGCTTGAACGCCACCGGACCCTTGCCCGGGCGTTCGATCATGATCGTGAAGCCCTTCAGCTCGTCCTGGATCGCCCGCTCTTCGTTCGGAAAGCGAACGCTGTCGTTCATCGACCGCGGCACGCCTTCGCCCTCGACCGCCCAGCAGCGCGCCCACAGGTCGTTGTTGACCAGCTCGCGCCCCCACTCGGTGCCGAGCGTGATCTGCGCGCGACGACTGGTGATGCCGAGGCACGGGATCACCTCTTCCTTCAGGTCGCCCGTCAGGTAGCGATCGATCAGCACGTCATCCATCTTGAACCGCCGCAGCAGCGTGCGGAGCATGTCGCGCAGCGGCTCGGCGATGTGCCGGCGCTGGTAGCCATACTGGCTCTCGATGTAATTCGCCGCCTCGGTCTTGCCCGTTCCGGCGAAGCCCGACAGCCCGATCGCCGACGGCCCCATGAACTGGTAGCGAGCCCAGCTGTCGTCGCTGCCCGGCGTGCTGACGTAGATCGAGCCGTCGAAGCCGGTCGTGCGAGCCGCCAACGCCTCGCCAATGGCGACGGTGTCGTCGAAGTTGCCCTCGTCGAGGTTCGCAAGCAGCGCCAGCCGCTCACGATCCGCCTCGGCGTGGATGCCGGTGAAGTCCGCGTAGAAGCGGGGAGCCTGACTGGCGAAGGCCGCGAAGCCTTCGTCTATGCCAGCGTCGACGCCCTTTTTCGGTGCAGGGACGGGCATGGCGAACCCGCCTTGGTTCGCCGCGCTCATACCGCCACCTCCGCTTTGATCGGAGGATGCGGATCGTAGCCGATCAGCTCGAAGTCCTCGAACGAGTAAGTGTGGACCTCGTTCACCGTCTCACGGATTTTCAAATAGGGCGACAGGCGAGGCGTGCGCGCCAGCTGTTCAACCGCCTGTTCGACGTGGTTATTGTAAAGGTGGACGTTGCCGCCGGTCCAGATGAACTCGCCTACCCGCAGACCGACCTGGTCTGCGATGATGTGCGTCAGCAGCGCGTACGACGCGATGTTGAACGGGACCCCGAGGAACATGTCCGCCGACCGCTGGTAGAGCTGGCAGTTCAGCTTGCCGTCATTCGTCACGTCGAACTGGAACAGGCAGTGGCACGGCGGCAGCGCCATCTCGTCGACCTGCGCCGGGTTCCACGCCGTGACGATGTGGCGACGGCTGTCGGGGTTCTCGACCAGACTGATGATCACGTCGTCGATCTGGTCGATCACGCCGTCATCGCAGAAGCCGATCGGACCCGCCGGCCAGCTGCGCCACTGCGCGCCATAGACCGGACCAAGCTCGCCGTTCTCGTCGGCCCACTCGTCCCAGATATGCACGCCCGCTTCCTGAAGGCTGCGGACGTTGGTCTCGCCGCGCAGGAACCAGAGCAGCTCCTCGACGACGCCCTTCCAGAAGACACGCTTCGTGGTCAGCAGCGGGAAGCCCTGCTGCAGGTCGAAGCGCATCTGGGCACCGAAGAGGGCGCGGGTGCCGACGCCAGTGCGGTCGGTGCGCTTCTCCCCGTCCCGAAGGACGCGGAGCAGCAGCTCGCTATAGGTGCGGTCGTGCTGGCTCACAGCTGCACCTCCGGCCGGAAGTAATCCGGCTGCGCGGCCACCTTCTTGCGAAGCGGGATCGAGCAGAGGAACTTGACCGAGCCATCGCGGTGCGTGGCCATCGTGTGGGTCCCGGCGCAGAAGCGTTCGCGGGCCAAGGCCACGCCCGGCTCCTCGTTGTCCCAGCGGTCGGCGCAGCGCGAGCTGGCGACGAAGAACGGACGCAGGTCCGGACGACCTTCACCACCCCAACGCTCGACGTTCTGGACGGCAGCGTCGGGGTTCTCGTCGATCACTTCCCAGACGTCCTTGACGTCAAAGCCCAGGTTGTTGGCGACTTTGTAAGGCGAGCGAACGCGACGATACTCGGCGATCACTTCGGCCTTCTGTTCGGGGGTAAGCAAAACGGGTCTCCTTTGTTGCGGAGACCCGTTTGCAAATCCCGACTCTTCAATGCCATCGAAGAGGATGTTGTGACTAGGTCACAAGGACAGTTGGCTAAGGGTTAGAGGACGATTTCCTCGTCGAAGTTCTCGAGCCGCTTGTGGCTGATGACCACGACCTGCTTCAGCTGGTCCTTGAGCGACAGGAGCGCGTCGACGATCGACTGCGCGTTATCGACGTCGAGGTCGCTGTCGATCTCGTCGCCGATGAACAGCGGCATCACGCGGCTGACCAGCACCTGGCCGAGCGCGAGACGCAGGGCGAGGTTGACCATCGTGGCGTGGGCGCCGTTGAAGGTCGAGACGTCCTGCCCGTCGACGGTGATGTTCATGTCCTCGTCGACGACGATCTGATGCAGCGGGCGCTTGGCGTTGACCGTCATCTGCTGGACGATGGAGCTGCTGACGCGCGAAAGCGACGGCGCGAGGAACGCCTTCAGCGTGCGGCGGGCCTCGACGAGACCCTTGGCACCGGCAGCGAACGCTTCCGACCGCTGCTGCTTGTCGGCGATCTCGGCGGTGAGCTCGTCGAAGCGAGCCTTCTGCTGACCGTAGCTCTCGACCTGCGTCTCGTAGACGCGCGCAGCGACGAAGGCAGCATCCAGCTCGGCCACGGTGGCCTTCAGCTTCGGCAGCTCGTGCAACGCCTGCTCGGCCTCATGCGCCGCGGCGAGCCGCGCCATGTGTGCTTCGCTGTCGCGGGCATAGATGTCCCACTGGCGATCGAGAGCACGCGCCTTGGCCAGCTCGGCCGAGCGATCTTCCAGCTGCGGCAACGCGTCCAGCTCGGCCTGCATCGTCGCCTTGTCGGCGGCGCGGTCGAGGGCGCGCACGCCGTCCTGGATTTCCTCGCGCGACAGGCGCTCCGCACCAGCCGGTTCGACCAGCGGTTCCGACCAGCGTTGGATGCGATACTCCTGGTCCATGATCTGTGCGCGGGTCAACGACGGCTCCGGCAGCGCGGCAAGCGCGGCGCGGTCGATCGTCGGGTCCGAAGGGTCGAACTGATGGGAGCACTGCGGGCACTCCACGCTGTCGTGCGCCAGCTTTTGCTTCGCTTCGATCAGCGAAAGCTGGTCGTTGAGAAACTTCGCATCGTAATCCGGCTGCGGCCCGCGACGCTTCACCTCGGCATCGTATTCCAGCAGCGCAGCGGCGGCCTCGAGCGCCTCACGGGTGTGGGTCGCGTCGGGGATGCGTTCGATGCTGGAGTAGAGAGCCTTGTAGCGGGCCTCGTTCTCGACGCGCGCCTTCTCGTGCGCCTCAAGGTCTTCGATGCTGACCGCCAGTTCCTCGGTCG
This sequence comes from Sphingomonas jaspsi DSM 18422, assembly GCF_000585415.1. NCBI lineage: Bacteria > Pseudomonadati > Pseudomonadota > Alphaproteobacteria > Sphingomonadales > Sphingomonadaceae > Sphingomonas > Sphingomonas jaspsi. Next base: position 1,441,900 of record NZ_KK073876.1, read on the forward strand.
GCTCGACCGGCGCGGCGCCGACGGCGGCGATGGTGCGCTCATAGTCGGCGCGCTTGGCGGTGATTTCCTTCGCCTCGGCCAGCTCGACCGCGATGTCGCGCGACGGGGCATAGCCCGCCGGCTTCAGCGGCTCGACCGGAATGGTCAGCGAGCGGGTGAGGGCGTCGGCCTCGCGGCGCAGACCGTTGGCCTCGTCACGGCACGCCTTCTCGACGGCTTCCTGCGCGGTCAGACCGACGACCTCGTCGATCAGTTCCTTGCGCTTGGTCGGCGTCAGGCGGGTGAGGCGCTCGCTCTCCTTCTGGTTGGCGACGCAGACGACGTCGAACACCTCAAGGCCGAAGCCGAGGATGTCGATGATCTTCTTGTTCACGGCGTCAGCGCCGACGGCGAGCTGCTCTTCGTCGAGGACGAGCTTCTCTTTCTTGCCGCGCGTGACCTCGTAGGTCTGGCCGCCGACGACGAACGTCAGCGCCATGTCGAGCGACTTGTAGTCGGACGCGGGGCCGCGCAGCGCCTTCTTACCGAAGAGGCCGTAGCGGATCATTTCCGAGATGAAGGATTTGCCGGTGCCGTTCCGACCCGAGACCGCGGTGGCCCCCGGTTGAAAGCTATGGTCGCCGGAAAGCGAGATGCCGTTGGTAGGGAACGAAACGGCGTAGCGAAGGTGGTTGATCATGATGCCTCCTGAAAACGCCTAGCCAACCGCCGCAACTCCCGTCGCGGCATCTGACCAGGTGACTTGCGATGGATGTGTTCGAACTGCAGACCCGGCTTCAGAGCGCAGGGTGCTATGCGGGGAAAATCGACGGCGTTGCGGGTGCAGTGACCCGCCAGGGTGTCATTGATTTCATGACGCTCGGGCCCGATTACAAGCTCGAGGACACGGATTTCGATGTGGCGGCCGGCGCGCTCGGCGTGCCTGTCAGCTACGTCAAGGCACTCTACGAAGTGGAGAGCTCCGGTTCCCCGTTCATTGATGGCCGGCCGGCCATCCTGTTCGAGCCGCACCGGTTCAGCCGGGCGACGGGCGGGCGCTTCGACGCCAGCCATCCGCACATCAGCTACCCGGCGTGGGACCCGAAGCGTTACCCGCGCACGCAGGCGGCACGCTACGACCAGCTGGCCGAGGCGGTCTGCCTGGCGCCCGACGCTGGCTTTGCGTCGGCGAGCTACGGCGGGTTTCAGATCCTCGGCGAGAATTATCATCGCTGCGAAGCGCGCGACCCGATGGCCTTCGCGTGGCAGGAAAGTCAGACGACTGCCGACCAGCTCCACCACTTCGTGCTGTTCATCCAGAGCGACCGGGTCCTGTGGGACGCGCTGAAGCGCGCCGACTGGGTCACGGTGGCGAAGCGTTACAACGGCACCGCCTATTACAAGAACCGCTATGACGTCCGTCTGGCGCAGGCCGAGCGGGGTGCTCGGTGATGAGCGAACCGGTCAAGCAGGTGCAGAAGGGCATCAGCTGGAACATCTGGGCGCTGGCGTCGGTGCTGCCGCTCCTGTTCGGCATCATCATCTGGCAGCTGATGGGGCTCGACCCCGAGAGCGCGTGCAAGCTCGTTCAGGCGCAGGGCCAGCCCCCGGGCAAGTTCTGCTTCGACCTCATCACCCAGCAGAACCACATCAAGGGCTGGACCATCTGGCTCCTGATCGGAACCGTCGCCTCGTTCGTTCTGATTGTCCTCGTCGCAGCCGTGAAGGCCGTGGTGAGCCTCGTCGGACCCGGCGGCCTGTCGCTCAACGTAAATTCGGGAAACAAGGATGCTTGAGAAACTCACGCTCGACGCCGCATGGGGCTTCGTGAAGAAGACCTGGCCGTTCATGCTGATCGCGCTCGCCAGCGCGATGCTGCTGATCACGCAGCACCAGCTGTCGACGGCTCGTAAGAGCCTCGTCGCCGAAGCATCGTTCCGCAGCGAGCTGGCCACCATCTTCGGCTCGAAGACGACCGACACCGCCTCGCTGCTGGGCGTCGCGCACGCTCGCGACAAGGAGAAGACCGAGTTCGCGACCACGCTCACGCGCATCAGCAACGAGAGCTTGGCCAACAAGAAGCGCGCCGACGCCGCCGACGCCGCGCTGAAGAAGGAGCAGGCCGAGAACGCACGCAAGTTCGCCGCGGCCCAGCGCACGATCGCCGACCTTCAGGGCCGCAAGCCCACCGGCAACCGCGATGCGGACTGGAAGGTCATCGAGGAAGACAGCAAGGCGGCTTGGAAGGGATGGCGCAAGTGAAGAAAGTCCCCGTCACCGTGGCCGTGTTGGCGCTAGGCGCCTGCACCCCGAAGCAGGTCATCGTCGAGAAGCCCGTCGTGACCTATGTCGAGAAGCCTGTCGCCTGTCCGTCGAAGGAAGAGCGGGCTCGCCTGAAGGCGCTGCGGCCGACGCCGCTGCGCGAGCAGGACATGCCGGCCAGTGCGGTCGAGCGCAACGCGAAGGCCCAAGCGCAGCTTGGCCGGTATGAAGCCGAGGGTGGTTGGGCCGATCAGGTCGACAGCGCCCTTGACCGGTGCCAGGTCCAGTGAGCGCGCCCTCGGTCCACGACGCGATGGCCCGCGCCGACAGTGCCCACCAGCTCATCGAGAGCCACGAGGACATCTGCGCCGAACGCTACGCACACATCCACACGGCGATCGGCGGGGTGAAGGAGACCGTCTCGACGATGGTCAAAATCCTGGCGTGGGGTGGCTCGACGCTGTTCGGCCTGTTGATCCTCATCATCGGCTTCCTGTCCACCCGCGCGATCTCGACGGGTGATGCGGAAGTCGCGCAGCTGAAGACTCAGATCGAGCTGCTGAAGATGCAGCAGCCGCCGGCCGCGGGACAGCCCCCGAGCAAGTGACTGTGTCACTACCGTGTCACTAAAACGGGCGGTGTTCCTCTAAGGTTCACCGCCCGTTCTGGTATGTTGGAACATGGGAAATGGCGGTTTTCTGCGCGAAAACGCGATAGGCCCAGTGTTGACATCGCAGGGGTCGCAAGTTCAATCCTTGCCACGCCCACCATTTTCTCCCCGGAAATAGTCATAAAATCGCGTCACGCGCCGCGCTCCAGCGCTTCGACCATATGCTGGCAGAAGCGCCGGGCGGTGGGTGAGGCATGGGGCGCTTCGATGAGTGCAATTTCAGTATCTTCGAGCGGCGGAAGGACATTGCCGTCGAGGGCGACGAGGGGCGACGCGCACATTTCCCGCGGCAGGACGGCGACACCGAGGCCGGCCCTCACCGCTGCCTGCGTGCCGGCAAGGCTGGTGGACGTATAGGCGCAGCGCCACGCAATACCCGCAGCGTCGAGCGCCGCCATGGCGCGGTGGCGATAGACGCAGGGTTCGGGCGACACGATCAGCGGCAACGGCCCGTCGCCGGGGAAGCTAATGCGGTCCCGGGCGGCCCAGATCAGCGGCTCACGCCAAACCCTCATGCCATCGATCGCGACTTCCGGCTCGCGCTTGATGAGGACGAGGTCGAACCGGCCATCCCGAAAGCTTCGTTCGAGGTTCAGCGTCAGATCACAGGTGACCTCCAGTTCGACCCTTGGATGCGCGTCGGCGAACTCGGCGAGGACAACCGGCAGATGCATCGTGGCAAAATCTTCGGGCACCCCCAGCCGAACCAGCCCTTCCATGTCCGGCTCGGAAATGTCGGCCAGCACGGCGTCGTTCAACCGCAACATCTGCCGGGCGTGGGGCAGCAATCGCTCCCCTTCGCGGGTCAACTGGAGATGGCGCGGGCCGCGTTGCATGAGCGGGCGGCCGACCTGGTCTTCCAGCCGCTTGATCTGCAGGCTGATCGCGGACTGTGTACGACCGAGCCGCTGCCCGGCACGCGTGAAGCCGCCGAGATCGGCGACGGTGACGAATGACCTCAGCAGGTCGATGTCGAGATTGCGAAGCATTGCATCATTTACATCACTCATCATTCACATTTCAATAAGTCGTTTCTCAAATGGAGGGAAATTGCGCAAAGGCGGGCGACCGAAAGGAACCTAGCCTTGCCGACATCCGCCATTCCCTTTTCGAACCCTGCGCGATCAATCGAGCTGTTGGCCGTTTCGGCCGGTCTGTATCTGGCCGCTTTGATCGCCGCCCTGGTCGCGTCGGGCCTCGGCCTGTTCAGCTCAGGGCTGTCGGCGATCATGGCGATGTTGACACTGTTCGTCGCCGCGATCGTCAGCGGCTTTTCGACGCGATATCTGCGCGCGGACGCGGCGCGCGGCGCGTTCGCCTGGAAACTGGCCGCGATGGTCGGCGCAACCCTGTTGTTCGTCACTGCGAACGACGTGGTCTTGCTGGCGATTGGATGGATCGGCGCGGGCGCGGCGATGGCCGCGCTGATCGGCCATGTCGGCGGTTGGGAAGAGGCGAGGATCGCGCGCCGCCGCGCGACGCTTCATTTCCTCGTCGCCGACCTTGCCCTGCTCGCCGCGCTGTCGCTGCTTGTGTGGGATACCGGCACATGGCGGATCGACCAGATGCTGACGGCGATTTCGGCCGGGTCGATGCGCGTGCAATGGTCGGCGATGCTCTTGGTCGTCGCGGCGTCCGTCCGTTGCGCGCTGCCGCCCTTTTCACGCTGGCTGACCCGATCGATGGCCGCGCCGACGCCCGTTTCTGCCTTGATGCACGCCGGCTTCGTCAATGCCGGCGGTTTCTTGCTGATCCGCTTCGGACCGATGCTCGAACAAGTGGCTGGCGCTCAGTTGCTTGCGATCGGGATCGGTGCCTTTGCTGCAATTTGGGGGTCGGCCATCATGCTCGTCCGCCCTGACGTCAAGCGTTCGCTGGCGGGATCGACGGTCGCCCAGATGGGTTTCATGGTGATGAGCTGTGGCCTCGGCGCCTATGCTGCCGCCTGCTGGCACCTGATCGCCCACGGATTGTTCAAGGCCTGGTTGTTCCTGTCGTCGGGATCGACGATCGGTCGCCCTATCGCTGCCGGTGCCGACCGCTCGCCGGCGCCGTTAGCCCTGGCAGTGGCTGCAGTGACCGGCGTCTGCCTGGCAGCGTGGGCGATTGGCGGAGAGCCGCTTGCGCCGACGACGGTTCCAACTCTGCTCGCGATCGCAACGGCGGCGGCGGCAATGCCGATGCTCGGCCGGGATCCGTTCGCGCTGCTTCCCGCGGCCGTGCTCATCCTGCTCTATGTCGCCGGGCTCGCCGCAGTCGAAGCCGCGCTGGGCCGGCCGGTCGGAACGGCGCCCGGCGGGAACGGCCTGACCGCGCTGCTTCTCGCCCTCTTCTTTGCCTGCTGGCTCGGCCAGTGGGTGCTCATCCGCAACGGCCGCGGTTTTCCGCCGCGCCTCCACGCCCGTTTGCTCAACAGTTAGGACCCCGTCGATGACCCAAGTCAGCAAGATAGTCGCGGCCGACAACGGCACGGCCCACGCCAGTCCATCCTCTCTAGCGCTGAAGGTCGAGCTGGCGGCGCGGACCGTGGCACCGCTGTGGCCGCTGGAAAGCGCGATTGCGGTGAATCCCCTGTCGGGCTTCGAGGACATGCCGTTCGAACAGGCGCTGGGCGATGCAGCCCGCCTGTTCGGTACGCGCGCCGGCCTCGACCTGCGCCTCTGGCGCCGCCTGAGCGCGATGGGTCGACCGACCCGGGAGGCCGTCCGGCAGGAATCGATCCGCGACCTCGGCGGCCTTGAACGGGCGTTCGAAATGGTCGGGCCCGATATCACGCTGGTCGATTGCCTGATGGCCAGGCTCTACGACCTTCCGATTGCCGACGCGCTTGCCCATGATGGCGATCCTTCCGCTGAGCGGGTGGCGGAATGGTGCGCTGCCTATTTCGCCAAGGGCGTGGCGGCCATCCCGCTTGGCGCACAGGCGCCCGGCCTGTTCGCGGCGGCCCTTCCGCTGCTCAAGGCCAGCTTTTCAAATCCTCTGGTCAAGTCCGTTCCGGAAACGCCGATGGCGGCCGTCCGCTGGGCGCTCTATCGCCTGGCGATCGAACCGGCCGATCAGCAGCGCTTCTTGCGATCGACGGTCGCGCGGATGCCCGGCTGGGCGGGCCATATTCGCTGGCGCGACGAACAGGCCGACGACGACCGCAGGCAGGAGCGGCCGAGCGGCATGGCCGATCTCATCGCCTTGATCCTCATTAGCGACCTGGCGGTTGGCGCTCGTCCGGTAGAGGCAATCGACAAGCGCGTCGATGTCCGCCGCCAACTGGCGGCGCATTTCCAGATCGCGGCTGACCGTTTCAGTCCGGCCGTCCGCGACCTTTGCGAACGGGACGACGCCGGGCTGGCACTGATCTTCCAGCAAGCGGCGGAGCGCGAATTTGCCACGCCGCTGGCGAAGTCGATTGCGGCCAAGGCCAAGACCGCCATTGCGGACGAAGCGAGCCCTGATGCGCAGTTGCTCTTCTGCATCGATGTCCGGTCAGAGCCGATGCGACGCGCGCTGGAAGCGCAAGGCGCGTATCAGACCGTCGGCTATGCCGGCTTCTTCGGCCTACCGATCGCGGTTCGCGAACCGGGCAGCCCTCGCACGCGGCGATTGCCGGTGCTGGTCGGCCCGCAGCATGAACTTGCGCTGGCGCCGGTGCGGGGAGCGGAGGAGGACGCCCGCGACTACCTTGCCGCGCGCGATCGCGACCGGTCGCTCCGCGCCCTCTTCAATCGCCTGAAGAGCGGGCTTGCGACGGGCTTTTCGACTGCCGAGACGGTGGGCGGCGGGGCCGGCCTCTGGATGGCGCTGCAAACCTTCGCGCCGGGCCTGTCCGCCCGCTTGCGCCGCGGCATGGGCGGCGATCCGCAGGCACTGGCACCGGCGATCGACCGTCATGCGGGCGGCAGCGGCCTCACGGCCGGCGAACGGCTGAGCTATGCGCGCGCCATGTTCGCGCTGACCGGCATGAAAGCGACAGCGCGCCTCGTGGTGCTGCTTGGCCATGCCGGGGAAACGGTCAACAATCCCTACGCCAGCGCGCTCGATTGCGGGGCCTGCGCGGGTCATGGCGGGGCCGCCAACGCACGCGCCATGGCGGCAATCCTCAACGATCGCGACACCAGGGCGGCACTCGGCATCGCGGCCGACACGCACTTCGTCGCCGGGGAACATAATACCACCACCGATGACGTTCGCCTGTTCGACCTGCAATTCCTGCCCGAAACGCATAGCGGCGACCTCGAGCGGCTGCAGCAATCGCTGGCGGCCGCCGGCGAGGCGGTCCGGACCGAGCGCGCGCGAAAGCTCGGCCGGACCGAACAGGACCTGCGCCGCGGGGCGGCCCACTGGGGTGAAGTGCGACCCGAATGGGGGCTGACCGGCAATGCCGCCTTCATCGTCGGGCCGCGCCGTCTTACGCGTTCGATCGACCTCGACGGGAGGGCGTTCCTGCATGATTACGACTGGCGCATCGACGGGCAGGGGGAGGCGCTGGCGACCATCCTCACGGCGCCGATGGTCGTGGCCCAATGGATCAACTGCCAATATCTGTTTTCGACCATCGACAACGACCGCTACGGCGCGGGCGACAAGACCGTGCACAACCCCGTTGCCGGGATCGGGGTGGTCCGCGGCAATGGCGGAGACCTGGCGGTCGGCCTGCCGCGCCAGACGCTGTTTCACGACGACGGCACGCCGGCGCACGTGCCGCAACGCCTGACGACCATCGTCTACGCCCCGATCAAGCGGGTCGAGACGCTGGTCGAGCAGCAGGCGGTACTGCGCCGCCTGTTCGGCAACGGGTGGGTCCGCCTGATCGTCATCGATCCGCAAACCGGACAGGTCCGCCGCTGGGCCGACGACCGTGAACTGAACGAGGATGCGGCCTGACGCCGCATCGAAGGAGTAGCCGAGATGAACGAGATGACCCGACCCATGCTTCACCTGATGAAGAAGATCGAAGTGGTGGTCCAAGCCGCCGACATCAAACTGGTCGAAACCGTGCTGCGGGACGCCGGCATCGCCGGCTGGACCATGATCCGCGATGTGGCCGGAATGGGCCACCATGGCTTCCACCAGGGACGCACCATCTTCAGTGACGAAAGCGGGTTGGTGATGTTCGTCGGGGTCGCCCCGGCCGACCATATACGCAACGCTGCCGACAACCTTCGCGACCTGTTTCACACCCGCGCCGGCGTGCTGTTCATGTCCGATGTCGAAGTCATCCGGTCGGACTATTTCGTCGCTGCCTGACGCCTGAAAAAAGTCGGGCGCGGCAAATACGCGCCGCGCCCGACTGCCGAAGGTGGGGTGAACACCATCGGCTGGAGAGAAGGTTGGCCGGCGCGCTAGGTCAGAGGGGTCTCGCGCGCCGGCCGGCGGGTTAAAGGCCGAATGCCAACCCCACCCGCACATTGATTGCTGCACGTCCCTCACGCTGTTCGCCGCCCAGTTCGCCGATAAAGCGCATGCCGGGGCCGCCGCCGATCGCGCGCAGGCGGGCAAGCCAGCCGCTTTCGCGATCTTCAGGGGTGAGGGTAAAATCGCTTCCACCGTTGAAATGCGCGACCGTATCGCCGAGCGCGCCGCCGACGATCTGACGGCGCCCGAATTCGGCTTCCAGCGCGAAATAGCCGGAGTCCTTATACTCAGGTCCGAATTCCATCCCGACCGCCAGCAGCCCGTTCACGGCCAGCTCGTCGCTCTTGCGGCTATTGACCGTGAGGTCGAGCGCATCGCCGCCGCCGCTTTCATGGTGGCCCTTTTCGGTCAGCCGGTAATATTCGACCGTCGCGCCCGGACGGATGTAAAGGTTGCCGGTCCAGAACTGGTGCGACACGTTGCCCGTCGCTGACACCAGCGAGCCCTTCCATTTCGATTCCATCGTGCGCTCGACCAGCGTGCCGGTCGCATCCGAACTGAAATAGCGCGTGCCGTCGAACGAGACATGCGACCAGCCGCCACGCACGCTGGCCTGGAAGCCGTCCTTGACGAAGCGCCAGTGGGCGGCGAGCCCGATCTGGTTGAGCCGCACTTCATTGTCGGTCGCCCGGTCGCCGTCCTTGCCGTAGATGTAATTGAGGCCAAGCCCGAAGCGACCCATGCCGGTCTTCAGTTCGGCACCCCCTGATGCGCCCCATCCGCCGACCTTGAATCCGGCCGTCGACCCCAGGTCCTTCGACGAACCCCAGGCGAACTGGCTGATCCAGTAACCGACCTTGCCGTCCTGCTTGTACGGCGCCGACGGATCGGCCAGCACACGCGCGGCAGCGCGGTCGCCCGCGGTCGCTGCCTCGAACGTGCCGCCTGCGTGATCGGGCAGCATTTGCCGGACGTTGGCGATGAATTCGTCGCCGCTGCGGATGGCTAGGATGCTGTTGCCGATGGCATTGTCCTTGGCCAGCGCCGCATAGATCGCCGGATAGGCGGCGGTTTCCGAGGCGTTGAGGCCAAGGTCGACGGCGCTCTTGCGGGCGATGGTGACGTTCAGCTGGTTTCCGGTCACCGCCAGCGTGCCCTTGTACAGGAACGGCAGCAGGTCGGTGTTGGTGGCAAGGTTGCCGGCGCCGGTCAGCGTTCCCGCGGTGAGCACGGTGTACGTGCCCTCGGCCTGCCCGATATTGACGACGCTAAGCTGCAGCTTCGAATTGGGATCGAAGTTGGCAGTTCCGGTGACAGTGAGCGCACTGGCGTTTCCGGCCGTCTTGTCGAGCGTGACGCCGAAGGTCCCGCCGCCGGTGACGTTGAGCGACGACACGGTTGCCGCCTTCACCAGGTTGAATTTGCCTCCCGACACGTTGACCGCAAGGCCCGCGCTGTTGGCGAGTTGCCCGGTGAACACCGACGTGCCGGCGATCGACAGGCTGTCGGTGCCGCCGCCGAAATCGGCGTTGCCGGTGAAGGTCGAGGTTCCGGCCAGCGAAAGCTGGTCGTTGCCGCTTCCGAAGCTGACGTTGCCTGCCGCCACGGTATCGCCCGAAAGAAGATAGCGGTTGTTGCCTCCGCCCATCGTGACATTGCCGGTCAGCTTGCCGTCGCCAAGGTCGAGCAGGTCGTTCCCGCTGCCGAACTTGACGTCGCCCGTGATGGTCGGTGCTGCGAAGGTCGCAGCGACGACCGTCTGGCGAATGGTGGCGCCCGTGGTGTTGGCTGACAGGTCGATCGCGACGTTCTTTCCAGCGCCGCCACCGGTGGCGCTGATCTGGCCACTGTTTTCGACCAGGGTAGTAGTGCCCGACCGATCGATGATGGCGATCGCGGTGCCGTTGCTGCCGCTGACGGTGGCGCCGATCTTGCCGCTGTTGCGGATCGTCGGCAGCGACGCGCCGGCGTCGATCGCCACGGCGGTCGCGACCGAATTGGCGGTGTTGCCGCTGCTCGCGCCGATTTCACCGGCATTGCGCAATTCGCCCGTGTTGGCGCCGCTGCCCAGGCGAATGGCCGTCGCCGCTCGGTCAAGCGACAGGGCCTGGACCTTGCCGTTGATGCCGACGCCGTTGGCGATGGTGACGCTGTTGCCCATGCCGCCGATCTGGATCGCATTGCCATCGACGCCGCTATAGACGCCGGTGCCGAGCACGCTGCCGTCGACGATCAGGCCGAAGGAGGTGGACGTGCCCGGGACCGGGCCAAGCGTCACCGTCTGGCTGGTCGATCCGATGCGCAGGGCCGCGGCGGAGCCGTAGGAAGCGACCGCCGCGCTGCCTTCCTTGCTGTCGTCGATGCCGTCGCCGTCTTCGTCGTTGTTGGTCGGGCTGGTGTCTTTCGGCGGCACCGCCAGGATGACGCCCTGGGTGACATTGCCCTCGATCGAGATCGCCGGGCCACCCTGGAGCAGGTCGTCGGCGTCAAGCTTCGACGGATCGGCAGGTGCGGTGGTGTAGCGGTAGCCCGTGGCGGAGATCTTGCCCTGGATTACCATCGCCCCGGTAACGTCGCCGAGCGACTGGACGGCGATCGAATTCTGGCCCTGCGCGCTGATGTTGCCGGCCAGCCGGACTTTGCCGGTGACATCGTCGAGCGACACGCCGACGCTGTTGTTGCCGAGAACCGAGGTCGTACCGTCATGCGTGAAGTTGCCGGTCAGCGGGCCGCCAAGGACGATCCCGCCGCTGTTGTTGCCTTCGACGGTGATGGTGCCGGTGTTGACGATGTTGCCGGTGAATGCCCCCAGCGTATGGATGCCGAAGCGGCCCGACCCAAGCGCGAAAGGTCCGTCGAGATCGCCGTCATTGTCGGTATCGGTCGGTGTGTAGGGTTCGTCGACCTTGATCGTCCCGCTGTTGTTGATGCCGCTGGTGACCCCGGCATTGGCCAGGATGCCGGTTGCGCCGTTGATGTTGCTGATCGCGATCCCGCCCTGGTTCTGGACGACATGATTGGAATCGATCGTGACCGCGGTCGGGCTGGTGGCGGTGATCGTACCGGCCGAGGTGATGGTGATAGCGTCTGGATTGCCGGCATTGACGGTGCTGGTGCGGACCGGCGCGGTGGTGGCGGTCTGGATCTTGGTTTCGGCAAAGGCAGGTGCCGCGACTGCAACGGCGCAGGTCGAGGCAAGCAATAAACGGCGCATGTAGGTCCCTTTTTGACTGGCGTTCAGCCAATCAGACGGAGCCCTTCGCCGTCGGCCTTGGAATTATTTTTAAAAGCCCCAGTCGAGCCCGATGCGCACGGTGCGCGGGCGCAGCGGGGTCAGCTGGTTCGTATCGTCGAGCATCGGCGCCCCGAAGGCGAAGCGATTGCCGACCGAATCGGTAAGGTTGGTGACCGAAAGCGACAGCGCACGGTTGCCGTCCTTCACGCGGACCAGCAGGCCGCTGTCGAAATAATCGCCCTGCCGCTCGCCAAGTCGCGGGCCTACGCCGAGGCGCGAATGGCCGACGTAGCGGGCGTAGAGGTTGGCCGTGAGCTCGCGGCCCTTGGCCAGCGGCTGGACCCAGTCAAGGCCGACGCGGCCGATGATCCGCGCGATGTTGGGAATGCGCATCGTCTCACCGGGACGCAGCATGCCATTTCCGGCCGCGATCGAGGCCGCGGCGATGATCGACTGGAAGGCCAGGCTGGGATTGGTGATCTTGCCGTCGTTCCACGCCGCGCCCGCCTCGATCCGCCATCCGGGGGCAAATTTCCACCCGCCGTTGAGGCTCAGCGACCAGATGCGCCCGTCGCCGATATTGTCGGTTAGCGGCAGGCCCGACGGATCGAGATAATCCGCCTGGATGTCGTTCCAGCGGGTTCGGGTGACGCTTCCGGTCAGGTCGACCCGGTCGCTGCGCGGCTTCCCGAAGCGGAAGCCCGCCTCGGCACTGGCGAGCAGGTCATGCCGGTAGAAGCGCACGTCGCTGGCCGAAATCGACAAGCCGCCGGGACGAAAGCCTTGCTGGTAGCGGGCATAAAGCGTCAGCCCGTCGAACGGCCGCGCAACCAGTGACGCGGAGGGCAGCAGCCGCCTTTCCGTTCGTTCGGGATCGACCGACGCGACCTTGGCGAACAGGGTAGGGGCGATGTGCTCGCCCGATCCGTGAAGGCGCGAAATGGTGTAACGACCACCCAGCGACGCTTCGATGCGATCGGTCAGCGCGACACCGACCTCACCATAAAGCGTCGTCTCGGACAGGCGGTTGGTGACCCCCGAAAGGTCGGTTTCGATGCCCTCTTCGGTGATCGATCGATCGACGGTGTAGCGATTTTCGATGAGGCTGACCCCGGCCAGCCAGCTCCAGCCATCGCGCATCGGGCGCCACAGGCGGGTTTCGCTGCTGAACTGCCGGGCTTCGCTGCGCTGGTCGAGTGCGCGGATCCTGCCGTCGGCCGAAGCGTCGAACCGCTCATGCACGTCCTGCCGCGTCATGCCCGTGGTCGAGCGGAACCGCAGCGGTCCATCGTCCTTGCGCGCGACAAGGCTGCCGAGGGCGAATTGCGAATCGAACGGCTGGCGGATCAGGCTCCTGCGGCCCAGCCCGTCATCGACGTCATCGGCATATTGGCTGTCGCGGCCGTGGATCCGCTGGGCGGCGCCGGTCAGGTCGACCGACCAGCCGGGGGCAAGCTCTGCCGATACGATCGCGCGCCCGCCATCGACGCGCACCCGGTTTATGTCATTCTGGCGAGTCTGGACATTGTCGACATAGCCGCCGTCGATCGCATGGTATCCGGTGACGCGGATCGCCGCATCCTCGGCCAGCGGCAGGTTCAGCGTTGCGGCCAGATCGTAGCTGGCATCGCCATGCTGGGTGGCGGACGCGCCGGCGCTGGCGATCACCTCGCTCGCCTTGGAATTGGGCATGGTTGGCCGCAGCAGGACGATTCCGCCAAGCGCACCCGCCCCATAGAGCGTGCCCTGCGGACCTTCGAGAATTTCGACCGTGTCCATGTCGACCATTCGAAGGTCGGGATCGGGGCCGCTGTAGCCGGTGCGCATGTCGCCGAAATATTGGCCGACTGGCGATTGGGTCGGCCCGCTGAAACTGGAATCCGCAATGCCGCGGATGAACAGCTTGTTGCGCCCGGCGCCGAGGTGGGTCGATGAAACGCCGACGGTGCGCGCTTCGATCGCCTCGGTCCCGACCGCGCCGCGGCCGCTGAACTCACTGCCGCGAATGCGGGTCCACTGACCGGCGAAGTGCTGCAGCGTGGTGTCGCGCTTGCTCGCCGTGACGACGATGTCGACCGGCTTGTCCGGTGCCTCGACGATCGGCGCGATCGGGGCCATGTCGCGCGATGCAACCCGCACCACCTTGGCTTTGGGCGGCGCACGGCGGGGCGACAGGATAAAGGCGGTGTTGCTGATCGACTGCAGCTCCAGCCCGGCGGAATCGGCCAGCTGGCGCAGCGCGGCTTGCGGGGTAAGGTTTCCGCGCACCGGCCTCGCCGGGCGCGACGTCACGTCGCCTTTCAGCGAAACGCTGACCCGGGTCTGCTTTCCGATCGCGAGCGCTACCGCCCCGACCGTTGCCCCGCGGGCATCGACCGGCTGCGCCGCTGCAGCGGCGAGAGCGGAAGAGGGCAGGGCGGCGACAGCCAGCCCGACCATTAGCGAACGAATTGCTAGCCCCCCTCCTTAAATTTCCATTCGCCCCCGGCCCGTTCGATCCGGACCCCCAGAAGAGGGCCGAGCGATGCGGGATCCTTGCGAATTTGATCGATCGACAGCGTACCGCTGAAGCGACGCCGCGCCATAGCGTCACTCGTTGAAAGGGCCAACCCTGTCGACCGATGAAGGTCGGCGGCCACTTGCTCCAGGCTTGCGTCGACATAGGTCAACTGACCCGTCGTCCATGCGCCAGCGTCGGCGGTGGACGACGCGACGGCCTTCAGTTGCCGCACGCCGTCGGCAGCCTCAAGCATCTCGCCCGCCTTGACGGTGACCTTTGCGCCCTTGGGGTCGGCCATCACCGAGCCCTGCTGGACCAGCAGACGGGTCTGGCGGCCATCGCGAGCGACCTCGAAGATGGTCCCGATATCGACGAACTGCAGGTCGCCGGCGCTGACCTCGACATGTTTCTTGCTGGCGATCTTCAACAGCAACTGTCCCTTTTCCAGCGCCACGTCGCGTCGGCCAAGGCCACTCAACTCTACGCTTGTGTCGCCGTTAAGGATCAACTGGTCGCCGTCGCCGAGCGCGATCGTCCGTGTTTCGCCTGCCGCCGTCGCATAATGGTCGGCGGTGAAGGCGGGTGCGAAGACGAAGGCGCCGGCCGCCGCCATCGCCGCGAACGAGGCGGCGACCGCCCATCGCGCGGCAGGATAGCGTCGTGGGGCAGAGGGAGACGTCGCAGGCGCGACAGCGGGCGCCGCCTCGGCCAGCAAATCGTCCATGTCATGCAGGTCGCCGGCAGCCGCATGGTAGGCGTCGGCATGCGCGGGGCTACGCTCGAGCCAGTCGGTGAAGGCGTCCCAGCCGTCGAAGGCGGGATCGCCGGTTTTCACCAGCCAGTCGAGCGCTTCTTCGCGCAGCGGGCGTTGGTCGGGGATCATTGCGGCCTCATCACCTGCCAAGACGGAGTCATGACGCATCCCCCTTATTCCAGCGCACCCTGAGGTCCGACAGCAGGCGGTAGGCCTGCCGCAAGTCGCTTTCGACGGTGCTGATGCTGACCCCGAGTTCGGCCGCCAATTCACGCTGGGACTTGCCCTCGACCCGGTGGCCGATGAGGATCCTGCGCGCCCGCTCGCCAAGATTTGCCAGTTCTGCCGCGAGGTCGTCGACCCGCTGCCGGGCGTCGATGGCCTGGTCGGGACGCACCTGATGGTCGACGGCTTCCGCAAAGCGATCGTTGGCGTCAGCCCAGGCGGCGTCGCGTTTCAGGGACTGCTGGCGGGCGCGGCGCCAGTCGATCATCAGGTTGGTAGCAGTTCGGTAGATATAGCTTAACGGCGATGCCACAGGCCGGTTCGCGGCCTCAAGGCGGATGGCCAGTTCCTGAATCAAATCCTCCGCCTCCTCGCCGGCCCCGTGGGCGGCGAAATATCGCACCAGCCGGGCGCGATTGGCCTCTAGGACGGTCAGGAGTCCCCCCGGACTGTTCACAAAGTCGGCCTTCTCCCAGCCGGACCATTCCGGCGATACGATCGGCACGATCGTGCGATCGCGTTGGCGCACCGCCTGATATTGGCGAGGCCATGCCAGCGTCAAGGCGCAGGGCAGGGGGAAAAGACGGGCAGGTTGAAACGGAAGACGGCGGCCCCTCAAGGAAGCCGCCGCCCGGTAACCCTTAATCGCTTGGTGCGATGCCCTTACAGGCAGCTTTCCAGATAGGGCTGGTCGAAGCCGAACTGCTTGGCCTTCTCCAGCGTATAGGGACGCAGACCCATCGAGCGATATTCGCCGATGATCTTCCCGTCGGCGGTCTCGTCCAGATATTCGAACTTGAACAGTTCCTGCGTGACGATGACCTCGCCTTCCATCCCGATCACCTCGGTGATGTTGGTGGTGCGGCGCGAACCGTCGCGGAGGCGCTTCACCTGCACGATGAGGTCGACCGAGTCCGCGATCTGGCGCGAAATGGCTTCCTTCGGGATCTTGATGTCGCCCATCATGACCATGTTTTCCATACGGGCGAGGCATTCGCGCGGGCTGTTGCTGTGCAGCGTCGCCATCGAACCGTCGTGACCTGTGTTCATGGCGGCCAGAAGGTCGAAACACTCCTGGCCACGAATTTCGCCAAGGATGATGCGGTCAGGGCGCATACGCAGGGCGTTGATGACGAGGTCACGGATGGTGATCGCGCCCTGGCCTTCAAGGTTCGGCGGACGAGTTTCCAGCGGCAGCCAGTGCGGCTGCTGCAGGCGAAGTTCGGCTGCGTCTTCGATGGTGATCACGCGCTCGCCCGGGTCGATCATCTTCGACAAGGCGTTGAGCATCGTCGTCTTACCCGAACCGGTACCGCCGGAAATGACGATGTTCATGCGGCTGGCGCCGGCGATCTTCAAACAAGTCGCCATCTTTTCCGACATCGACCCGAAGCCGCGCATCATGTCGAGCGTGATCGGCTTTTCGGAGAATTTACGGATCGAGATGGCCGTGCCGCGCAAGCTGAGCGGCGGGATGATGACGTTGACGCGGCTGCCGTCGGGCAGGCGGGCGTCGGCCAGCGGCGTGGTCTGGTCGACGCGGCGGCCGACCTTGTTGACGATGCGCTGGGCGATCTGGAACAGATGTTCCTCGTCGCGGAACTGGATCTTGGCGATCTCAAGCTTGCCCTTGCGTTCGACGAAGGTCTGGTCGGGACCGTTGACCATGATGTCGCTGACCGCCGGATCGCTGAGCAGCTCTTCGAGCGGCCCCAGGCCGAGCAGTTCGTCGACCAGCACCTTTTCCAGAGCGAACTGCTCGCGGCGGTTGAGGGTGATCTTTAGCTCGGCCAGCACCTCGATGATGATCGGGCGGAATTCTTCGGCCAACTCGTCCTTGTTCAGCGTTGCCGCCGCTTCCGGGTCGACGCGTTCGAGCAGGCGCGGCAGCACCTGTTCCTTGATCTTGTGGACCGATGCCTCGAAGCCTTCCTGCTTCGACGACGCGGCATCGCCGCTGGCGTTCTGGCGGTTGTTGAGCTTGTCCATCGCACCGCCCGGCGTGGCGGGGGCGGAGGGGGCTTCTGCTGCCGGCGCTTCGGCTTCAGGCTCGTCGAGCGGCGGGAATTGCTCGCCGCCGCCGCCGCCCGGGCCGCCCTTCATGGGGCGTGCGACGCCGAAGCTCGGACGTGCTCCCGCACCCAGGTTATTGCGCTTGCCGAATGCATTCATGACAGACGATTCCCATTCACTTTCAGGAAAATCACGATGGTGAATAAGGTGAAAACTTTGAGAAAACCCTAATTCGCCCCGATCTTCCCTTCCCCCCTATCGCTTGCGCCAGGTCAGCCAGCCGCTTGCGACATAATTCCAGACCGATCCCACGACCGCGCCGGCGATCCCCGCCAGCGCCACGCCGTGCCAGGTTTCGTAGACCAGGCTGCCGATCCCGACATTGCCCACCGCGCCGAGCGCGCAGACCGCGTAGAAGCTGGCCAGCCCCTTGGCCCAGGCCCAGCCCTTCAATTGGCGGTCGCGGTAGGTGAAGCGGTTGTTGAGCGCGAAGTTGAAAGTCATCGCGCCGATGACGGCGAAGGCTTGCGCCAGCGTGAAGGCAAACCCCGCCGCATCGAACGCAAGGAACAGCAGCGAAAGGTGGACGCCGACGCCCAGCAATCCGACCGCGCCGAACTGGATCAGCTTCACCGGCACGAACCGACCGACCATCTTGTCGAGCAGCAGCTCGAGATATTCGAGCGCGACCATGTCATCGAGCTTGGATTCGCCATGCTGGCGCACGCCGAAGGTGTAGGGGACTTCGGTCAGCGACAGCTTGCGCGGCGCCGACGCGACGAGGTCGAGCAGGATCTTGTAACCCACGCTGCTGAGGTTCGGCGCGGCATCGAGCAGCACGTCGCGGCGCACGGCGAAGAAGCCGCTCATCGGATCGCTCAGCGGCGTTTTCATCACCGGCGCGGCCAGCGCGGTGGCAAATCGGCTGATCTTGAGGCGCTTTTCGTCCCAGTCTCCGGTCGACCCACCGTCCGAATAGCGCGTTCCGATCGCCAGTTCGCTTCCGTCGGCGATCGCGCGATACAGGTCGGGCAGGATGCGTTCGTCATGCTGCAAGTCGGCGTCGATTACAGCGATCACCGGCGTTGTCGACGCCAGTGCGCCTTCGACCACCGCCGACGAAAGGCCTCGGCGGCCGATGCGGCGGATCATGCGCACGCGGCGGTCCGCCTGGGCGATCTGCGTCAGGAGTTCGGGCGTTCCGTCGCTCGACCCATCGTCGACGAAAATGGCTTCCCATTCGATCCCTGCCAACGCCAGCGCCAGCTTGTCGAGCAGCGGCTGGACGTTGCCGACCTCGTTCAAGGTCGGGACGATGACGCTAAGCTCAAGCGGGGCATCGCGCGTCGCGCTATCAAGGTCGATGAACTGCTGCAGCATGGAACGGACAAACCCTCTTATGAAGGGCGCCACCCAAGCAGTTTAAGGTAAAGGCCTAGTTAACCGGAGGGCCGGAAAGATCGCTCCGCTGCCAAATGGTCAGATTATCCAGCGACGCATTTTGGTCGGGCGGGAGATGCAGCACGGGGCGGTAGCCTTGGCTCAGCCGATCGTTCAGCAGTGCCTCGACCGATTTCAGTTGCCGTCCCGGCTGGGCCGTCCTGGTCACGATTACGGCCGGCTTTGCATCGAGGATGCGCCGAAGCTCGACCAGCGTATCCGTCCCGACGGCCCCAGCTTCGGTGATCAGGCTGATGTGGTCGGGGAACAGATATTTGGTCGGTCGGCACTGCGGGAAATCGACGTACAGGCGGCTTGGACCGTCGAATACATAGACGCATCCGCCCTGCATCGATGCGGCCACGGTCGTGCGGCTACGGGCATAGGCTTCGGCCTCATGACGATTGCTGGACGCATCGAGGATCGATCCCTGGATCAGGCAAAACACGGCATAGGCGGCGAACCACAGCCTGCCGGATGCACCATTGAAGAACGCGGCCGCAAGCACGCAAAGGGGCGGAAGTAGCGGAAGCGCATAGTGGTCGAAGAAAGACGGGACGCTGAAATAGCCGAATATCGCCGCTGCCATCCAGGCGATGACCAGGCGCGTCGATGCTTGGCTGCGATGGTCACGCCACCGTTTCCATCCGCCGATGGCGGCCATGATGAACAGCGGGAACAGGTAAAGCATCAGCAACGCCGCCCCGGCGAGGCGGGCGATCGCTTGGAAATTTCGTCGCTCGAAAATCGAGACGTAGTTGGCATAGATATAGGCGTCGGCCGCCGCTTTCCCGTTCAACCAGTAGGGCAGGAAGCATAAAAGCGTCGGGAGCAGCGCCACCGCGATCATCGTTGCCGCCGTCAACGCGAACGGGACGGCCGCGGTCCCGCGCCGCCAAAGCAACCACAGATAGCCGAGGCCGATCATCCCCCCTTCGACGAAACTGGTCGGCTTCACGATCATAGCCAGGCCGCACAGCAGCATCGATCCCATTGCGGCGGCCAACGGCGGTTCCTGGCGCTCGGCCGACCGCAACAGCACGAGGAAGGCCCCGGCGATGAACAGGTTGTAGAAGACGGGCGATTGCCCATTCTGGCCGCCGTAGAGCGGCAGCACGATCAAGTAGGTGAGGGCGGCCATCAAGGCGGCGCCCGGTCCCGCAATCCGCATGGCGATCTGGCGGACGACCATGGCCGTCGCAGCCGCAAAGCTCGTCGCGACGAGGTTCAGGACCAGCACCGAGCTGCCGCCGATCGCGGCAATGCCGGCATAGATCAGGAACAGCCCGAGCGGCTTCCTGTCCCAAATGTCGATGTATGGCCAGTGACCGCGCAGCAGTTCCTGCCCGCCGAGCAGGTAGAATTGGTCGTCGACATGCGCGATCGGGTTCCACCAGCTGACGATCCGCGTCGCCACCGCGACAAGGACGATCAGCAGGGCGGCGACGCTCGCGCGGCTGGTGGCTCGATCAACTGACGACATGATTCCCCGGTCCCCGGCGCGTCGAAGCGCCGTGGCCGTGCATCCGTCATGCGGTGGATTTTGTCTAGACTTGTGCGCTTTCGGCGAGGACGGTGAGGCCCTTGTCGCCGACTTCGGCGAAGCCGCCCGAAACCTTGATCGTTTCCGGCTGGCCGCCCGCGGTCTTGAACACCTGCAGGTCGCCGTCCTTCAGCACGGTCATGAAGGGCGCGTGGCCGGCCATGACGCCGAAATCGCCCTCGACGCCCGGCACCACGACCATGTGGACTTCGTCCGCACGGACGAGCTTTTCGGGGGTCACCAGCTCGAAATGAAGGTCGGCCATTGTTCTACTTCTTCCCGTGCGAGGCCGCGTCGAACGCCGACGTGGCCTTTACGAACTTGTCCCGGCAGCCCGGGTTGCAGAAGCCGACGACCTCGCCCTTGTAGAGCGTCAGGCTGTCGGCCTGCACCGGGTCGCCCGACCATGGGCAAACCCGGTTGATGCAGTCTTCGAGGCGGAGGGTATCCGCCATCGAAATTAAGCGTCCTGCGCCAGCTTTTCGGCCTTGGCGACGGCTTCTTCGATGCCGCCGACCATGTAGAAGGCCGCTTCCGGAAGATGGTCGTACTCACCGTCGACCACCGCCTTGAACGACTTGATGGTGTCTTCGATCTGCACGAACTTGCCCGGAATGCCGGTGAAGACTTCGGCGACGTGGAACGGCTGCGACAGGAAGCGCTGGATCTTGCGGGCGCGGGCCACGGTCAGCTTATCTTCTTCCGACAGTTCGTCCATGCCGAGAATGGCGATGATGTCCTGCAGCGACTTGTACTTCTGCAGCGTTTCCTGGACCTTACGAGCGGTTTCGTAGTGATCCTGGCCGACGGTGCGCGGTTCAAGAACGCGGCTGGTCGAGTCCAGCGGGTCGACCGCCGGGTAGATGCCGAGTTCCGAAATCGCACGCGACAGAACGGTGGTGGCGTCGAGGTGGGCGAACGAGGTCGCCGGCGCCGGGTCGGTAAGATCGTCGGCCGGCACGTAAATGGCCTGCACCGAGGTGATCGAACCCTTATTGGTCGAGGTGATGCGTTCCTGCAGCGCGCCCATGTCGGTCGACAGGGTCGGCTGGTAGCCCACGGCCGAGGGAATACGGCCGAGCAGCGCCGACACTTCCGAACCCGCCTGGGTGAAACGGAAGATGTTGTCGACGAAGAACAGCACGTCCTGGCCTTCGACGTCGCGGAAATATTCCGCCTGCGTCAGGCCCGACAGCGCGACGCGTGCGCGGGCGCCCGGCGGTTCGTTCATCTGGCCGAACACGAGCGCGACCTTGGAGCCTTCGCTGGTCGGGTTGCCGTCGGCGTCCTTGGCGATAACGCCGGCGTCGAGGAATTCGTGATAAAGGTCGTTGCCTTCGCGGGTCCGTTCACCGACGCCCGCGAACACCGAGGTGCCGCCGTGGCCCTTGGCGATGTTGTTGATCAGTTCCTGGATGAGAACGGTCTTGCCGACGCCGGCGCCGCCGAACAGGCCGATCTTGCCGCCCTTGGCGTAGGGGGCGAGAAGGTCGATGACCTTGATGCCGGTGACCAGGATGGCGTTGTCGGTCGACTGATCGACGAAGGCCGGGGCCGGGGCGTGGATCGGCATGGTCTGCGTGGCACCGATCGGGCCGCGTTCGTCGATCGGCTCGCCGATGACGTTCATGATGCGGCCGAGGGTCTTGGGGCCGACCGGCACTTCGATCATAGAACCGGTGGCGGTGACGCGCTGGCCGCGGGTCAGGCCTTCGGTAGAGTCCATGGCGATGGTGCGGACCATGTTTTCACCCAGGTGCTGGGCGACTTCGAGGACCAGGCGGTTGCCGTTGTTGTCGGTTTCCAGCGCGCCGAGGATCGGCGGCAGTTCGCCGTCGAAGCTGACGTCGACGACGGCGCCGATGACCTGCGCGATCTGGCCGACGAGGTTGCCCGCGCCCGGCGTGGTGGTGGCGGCAGCAGCCTTCTTCGGCGCGGCCTTCTTGGTCTTGGTTTCAGCGGCGGTGGCCATGGTCGGTTTCCTTGCCTTCGGTGTACTTTAGAGCGCTTCGGCGCCCGAGATGATTTCGACGAGTTCGGTGGTGATCGCAGCCTGGCGCTGGCGGTTGTACTGGATCGACAGCTTGTTGATCATGTCGCCCGCGTTGCGCGTCGCATTGTCCATCGCGGTCATCTGCGACCCGTAGAAGCCGGCGGCGTTCTCGAGCAGGGCGCGATAGATCTGGATGGCGACGTTCTTCGGCAGTAGTTCGGCGAGGATCGCTTCCTCGTCGGGTTCATATTCGACCGCGGCCGAGGCGACAGTCGACTTGTCGTTGGCGGCCGGAGCGGCAGGCACGACCGGGATGATCTGGTCGACCTTCGGGTCCTGCGCCAGCACCGACTTGAATTCGCTGTAGGCGAGATGGGCGACGTCGAACTGGCCGCTGTTGTAGCGGTCGGTGATGTCGTCCGCGATCGCCTGCGCGTCGGCATAGGCCGGGGCCTTCATCGCGCTGGTGTCGTACTGCGCAACGATCGCCTTGGGGAAGACGCGGCTGATCACTGGGCGACCCTTGCGACCGACGATGTAGAACAGCACGGTCTTGCCCTGCGCTTGAAGCTCTTCGGCCTTCTTGCGCGCGGCGCGGACGATGTTGGTGTTGAACGCACCCGCCAGGCCGCGGTCGCCGGTGGCGAGCACGATCAGGTGAGTTTCGTCCTTGCCCGTGCCGGCGATCAGCTTGGGCGACTGCGGACCGACGGTGACGCGGCTCGCCAGCGAGCTGACGACGTCCGACAGGCGGGTCGCATAGGGACGGCCGGCTTCGGCGTTCTGCTGCGCACGGCGCAGCTTGGCCGCGGCGACCATCTTCATCGCCTTGGTGATCTTCTGCGTCGACTTCACCGAGCCGATGCGAAGCTTCAGTGCCTTGAGGCTGGCCATGGCCTAGCTTCCCCTACGCTCCGATTACGCGAACTGCTTGGCGAAGGCGCCGAGGGCGTCCTTCAGCTTGGCGGCGGTGTCGTCGTCCAGCGTCTTGGTGTCGCGGATCGTCTTGAGCACGTCGGCATGTTCGCTGCGCAGGTAGCTCAGCATCGCCGCTTCGTAGCGGGTGACATCCTTGACATCGACGGCGTCGATGAAGCCGTTGGTGCCGGCGTAGATCGAAGCGACCTGTTCTTCGACCGGCATCGGCTGGTACTGCGGCTGCTTCAGCAGCTCGGTAAGGCGCGCACCGCGGGCCAGCAGCTTCTGGGTCGACGCGTCGAGGTCCGAACCGAACTGGGCGAAGGCGGCCATTTCGCGATACTGGGCCAGCTCCAGCTTGATCGAGCCGGCGACCTTCTTCATCGCCTTGGTCTGCGCGGCCGACCCGACGCGGCTGACCGACAGGCCGACGTTAATCGCCGGGCGGATGCCCTGGTAGAACAGGTCGGTTTCAAGGAAGATCTGGCCGTCGGTGATCGAAATCACGTTGGTCGGAATGTAGGCCGACACGTCGCCCGCCTGGGTTTCGATGATCGGCAGCGCGGTCAGCGAGCCGTTGCCGTTGGCATCGTTCAGCTTCGCGGCGCGCTCGAGCAGGCGCGAGTGGAGATAGAAGACGTCGCCCGGATAGGCTTCGCGGCCCGGCGGACGGCGCAGCAGCAGCGACATCTGGCGGTAGGCGACGGCCTGCTTCGAAAGGTCGTCATAAACGATGACGGCGTGCATGCCGTTGTCGCGGAAATATTCGCCCATCGCGGCGCCGGTGTAGGGCGCGAGGAACTGCAGCGGGGCCGGTTCCGACGCGGTCGCGGCGACGACGATCGAATATTCCATCGCGCCATTTTCTTCGAGCGCACGGACGATCTGCGCGACGGTCGAGCGCTTCTGGCCGACGGCGACGTAGATGCAATAGAGCTTTTGGCTCTCGTCGTTGCCCTTGTTGGCTTCCTTCTGGTTGATGAAGGTGTCGAGCGCGACGGCGGTCTTGCCGGTCTGGCGGTCGCCGATGATCAGTTCGCGCTGGCCGCGGCCGACGGGAACGAGGGCATCGAGCGCCTTAAGGCCGGTCTGCACCGGTTCGTGCACCGACTTGCGCGGGATGATGCCCGGCGCCTTCACTTCGACGCGGCTGCGCTTTTCGGCGACGATCGGGCCCTTGCCGTCGATCGGGTTGCCGAGCGCGTCGACCACGCGGCCGAGCAGGCCCTTGCCGACGGGCACGTCGACGATGGTGCCGGTGCGCTTGGCGGTGGCGCCTTCCTTGATGGCGCTGTCCGACCCGAAGATGACGACGCCGACGTTGTCGGCTTCCAGGTTCAGGGCCATGCCCTTGGTGCCGTCTTCGAATTCGACCATTTCGCCGGCCTGGACGTTGTCGAGGCCGTGGATGCGGGCGATACCGTCGCCGACCGACAGCACGCTGCCGACTTCGGAGACCTGGGCATCGGCGTCGAAGTTCGCGATCTGGTCGCGGATGACGCGGGAGATTTCAGCGGCGCGGATGTCCATCATTTAACCTTTCATCGCCTGGGCGAGAGTGTTGAGCTTGGTACGGATCGAGGCGTCGATCATCTGGCTGCCCAGACGGACGACAATGCCTCCAAGAAGTTCGGGATCGACCTTGGCGTCGATCGCCACGTCGCGGCCGACGCGAGCCTTGAGCCTGGTCTTGAGCGCGGCGACCTGGTCGTCGCTCAGCGCATGGGCCGAGGTCACTTCGGCGGTGGTTTCACCGCGGTGGTCGGCGGCGAGGCGGCGGACCAGCTTGACCACATTCTTGAGCTCGGAAAGGCGGCCATTGTCGGCCAGCACGCCCAGGAACTTTGCAGTGATCGGGTCGAGGCCCATCGTCGGAACCAGGGCGCGGACCGCCTTGCCGGCATCGGCGCGACCGATCAGCGGCGAGGAGGTGAGGGCCTTGAAGTCAGCCGATTCGGCGATCGCCGCCTCGATCGTGTCGAGGCTGCGGGTGACCGCATCGATCTGCTTTTCGTCACGGGCGAGGCCAAACAGCGCGGTGGCGTAGCGCCCCGCTAAGCTGGCCTGAATGCCGCCGGAATTCTCCACGCGCCTAAAGCTCCAGACAGAGTGTTTTGTTCACCATGCTATGAATGGGGCACAGCGGAAAAACCGCGTGCCCCCCATGGGTTGGCGCGCCCCTAGCAAGGGTGTCGATTCGATGCAAGGCGGCTGTCACAAGTTTGGCCGCAAGACCCGGGAAGCACGGCCTGAGGAGACGGCCTATCAAGGGCTCAACAGCAGATGGAGCCAATCATGACCTATCGAATTCGCGGCCTCGACCCCGCCCGCTTCCTTCCCCTGTTCGATCTCGACGAGGTCGAGCTGAAGCGGGCCGAAACGGTCCGCGTCACCGCCGACGCCGACCGCGGCTTTCCCTGCCGTGTGTCGCTCGAAGATGCGAGGGCGGGCGATACGCTGGTGCTGACCAATTATGTCAGCCACGATGTCGCGACCCCGTACCGCACCGCCTACGCCATCTACGTTCGCGAAGGCGTCGCGCCCGCCGATTATGTCGACCAGCTACCGCCCGTTTTCGCCGGTCGTCCGCTCAGCCTGCGCGGCTTCGGGGCGGACGGGATGCTGAAGGAAGCGCGCCTGGCCGCGGCGGACGCGGCCGAACCGGCCATCCTCGACCTCCTCGCCAATGACGAGGTCGCTTACATCGACGCGCACAATGCAGCCCACGGCTGCTTCGCCGCGCGGATCGAACGTTACGACAGCGCCTTGGTGTAAAAGTGGGTGAAGGGCGTGTCGGCATAATCGCCGAACGGCCCGCAGCGCACGAACCCCTCTCGCTGATAAAGGCGGTTGGCGGCATCGAACAGCGGGCTGTTGCCCGTCTCCAGGCTTAGTTGCTCCACGCCCATCGACCGCGCGACCGCCGTCAAATGGTCGAGCATCGTCCCGCCCACCCCGGTGCCCAGCGCATCGGGGTGGGTGCGCATCGATTTCACTTCGCCATGTTTGTCCTCAAGACGCTTCAGCGCCCCGACGGCGAGCAGCGTGCCCGCCGCGTCGCGCAGGGAGAAAAAGCGGATCGCCTCACGCCTCAACCCGTCGATCGGCAAAACATGACAGGCCTCCGGCGGCGAATCCGCGCGCATCTCTGCGAAATGATGGGCCAAGAGGTCGCGCACGTCGTCGCGGTCCAGTTCCCCCTCGAAAAAGCTTTGAACGCAATCCATGGGAAGCGGTGGCTAGGACCGCCGCCTATGCTAAGTCCATGCTGATGCGAACATTTGACATCGACGAGGCGTGGGCCGCCTTCGAGACTCGCGACCGGACCAAGGACGGCCGCTTCGTGGGCGCGGTCAAAACGACCGGCATCTACTGCAAGCCGAGCTGCCCGGCGCGCCGCCCGAAGCGCGAGAATGTCGAGTTCTTCCTCACCGGTGCCGAGGCGCTCGCCGCCGGCTATCGTCCCTGCCTTCGCTGCAAGCCCGACGAGGTCGGTCGCGATCGCGAGGCCGTGGCACGGGCGGTCGAATTGATCGAGCGCGCGGAGGAGCCGCCCCAGCTGTCCGATCTTGCTGCGGCGGTCGGCTATGCCCCGCACCATTTCCAACGGCTGTTCACCCGCGACATGGGCGTGTCGCCCGCCGCCTACGCCCGCGCCATCCGCGCCAAGCGGGCGCAGGGCCATCTCGATAAGGACAAGAGCGTGACCGAAGCCATGTACGACGCCGGCTATGCCGCGCCCAGCCGCTTCTACGCCGACGCAAAGGACCGGATGGGGATGACCCCGTCGGCCTGGCGCGACGGCGGGCGAGGGGAGACGATCCGCTATGTCGTGAAGGACAGCCCGCTCGGCCCCCTTCTGATCGCGGCGACGCCCAAGGGCATCTGCCGCCTGTCGTTCGACGAAAGCCCCGACGGCCTCAAGCGCCGCTTCCCCAATGCCGCGGTGATCGAGGATGATGGGACCATTGCCGACTGGGCCGATCAGGCGCTGGCGCAGGTCGAACATCCCACGGCCCACAACCTGCCGATCGACGTGCGGGGCACCGCGTTCCAGGAACGGGTCTGGCAGCAGCTGCGTCGCATCCCGCTTGGCGAGACCTGCAGCTATGCCGACATCGCCAATGCGATCGGCGAACCCGGCGCCACCCGGGCGGTCGGCACGGCCAACGGGTCCAACCCGGTCGCGATCCTCGTTCCCTGTCACCGTGTCATCCGCAGCGACGGCAGCCTCGGCGGCTATGCCGGCGGCCTCGATCGCAAGGTAAAGCTGCTTGAGGCCGAAGGCATCCCCACCGGCCAGCAGAGCCTCGACCTGTAGCGAGAAACGCGATAGCCTCCCGCCATGAGCAGGGGGGTAAGGCGTACCGACCTCAACCGGCGCTTCGGGGCCATGCTCGAACGCGCATGGGACCGCGGCGCGGCCACCCGCCCGTCGCTCGATCCCGCCGACATCATCGCCATCGCTTCGCGCAAGGAAGGCGGCCCGCCCGCCGACGGTCCGTGGCGCACGCGGCTCGACATCCTCTGCGCCGCGTTGCGGGACGAGGCCGACCTCAACCCGATCGGTCTAACCTCGGCGCATGTGCAACTGGTCAAGCTCGTCCGCGCCCGCATTCGCGCGGCGGCCTATGTCGCTCGGCATCCTGGCGCACTCGACATCCCGATCGAACGGCCGCTGGTCATCGTCGGTCAGATGCGCTCGGGCACCACGCGCATCCATCGCCTGCTGGCGTGCGATCGGGATTTCGAGGTCAATCGGCTGTTCGAACAACTCGACCCGGTGCCCCATCGCGGCATCGATCGGCGGCCCGTCAATGCGTGGATCACCGGCAAGCTGTTCGCCCTGATGGCGCCCGAACTTTCCGCCATCCATCCGACCTCTCCGCTGGCGGCAGAGGAGGATTTCGGGCTGCATGCATTTTCGATCTGGGGCGCCTTGTTCGAAGGCCAGTGGCGCGTGCCCAGTTTCGCCGCCCATGTCGAACAGGCCGATCCTGCCGACGTCTACCGAGATTTTGCCACGCTGCTCCGGATCAACGCCCACCGCCGTCGGCGGCCCGGACCATGGCTGCTCAAGGCCCCCCAGTTCGCGCAGGAGCTTGACGCGGTGCTGGCGGCCTTTCCCGATGCCAGGCTGGTCGTCCTGCGTCGCCCGCCGGCCGAACTGGTCGCTTCAGGGGCCAGCCTGGTCTGGCACCACAGCCGGGTCCAGTCGGACGCCGTGACCCGCGCGGAAATCGGCCGCGAATGGCTGCGCAAGACACGCCTGCGCGGGGAACGGATGGACGAGGCGCTGGCCCGCCATCAACGCCAGCCGCAGGTCGAACTCGACTATGCCGATGTCTCGCGCGACTGGGCCGGCGCGGTCGACCGCATCTACCGGCTGTGCGACGGTCCGCCCGACCCGGCGACGTGGGCGCGGATGGATCGGCTGATCGCATCGTCGACGGCCCACCACGGCCATCGCTATTCGCTCGAAGACTTCGGCCTCGACGCCGCCGCGGTCGACGCCGCTTTCGCCTGACGCGCCCAGCCGGGCTTGGCGGGCTCCAGCGTTTTCAGGAAGGCGGCGGCGCTGGCGCGATAGTCTTCGCGCTTGTCGACACTCATCCGCTCCCACGTCGCATAGGGATTGCGAAGGCGGGCGTTGCCGCGCAGCTTGCCCTCGTTGCGCGCCAGGAAGTCCCAGTAGAGCGCGTTGAAGGGGCATGCGTCAGGTCCGACCTTCTGCTTCACATCATAGCGACAGCCCGCGCAATAATCGCTCATCCGGTCGATGTAGGCACCGCTGGCGGCATAGGGCTTCGATGCCATCCGGCCGCCGTCGGCATGCTGGCTCATGCCGATGACATTAGGCATCTCGACCCATTCATAGGCATCGGCATAGACGACGAGGAACCAGTCGCTGACCTCAGCCGGGTCCACACCCGCCAGCATGGCGAAATTGCCCAGCACCATCAGCCGCTGGATGTGATGGGCGTAGGCATTGTCGCGCGTCGTCCGCACGCAGTCCGCAAGGCACGCCATGTCGGTCTCGCCGGTCCAGTAGAATTCGGGCAGCGGGCGCGTCGCCTTCAGATGGTTGGCCCGGCCATAGTCGCGGCCTTCCCACCAATAGATGCCCCGGACATATTCCCGCCAGCCGATGATCTGCCGGATGAACCCCTCGGCGGCGGCGAGCGGCACGCGCCCCTTGCGATATTCTTCCTCGGCGCGCTGGCAAACCGCCAGCGGGTCAAGCAGGCCGAGGTTGATCGACGTCGACAGCAAGGCG
Organism: Sphingomonas jaspsi DSM 18422; assembly: GCF_000585415.1. Taxonomy (NCBI): domain Bacteria; kingdom Pseudomonadati; phylum Pseudomonadota; class Alphaproteobacteria; order Sphingomonadales; family Sphingomonadaceae; genus Sphingomonas; species Sphingomonas jaspsi. The sequence continues at coordinate 1,471,058 of NZ_KK073876.1, forward strand.
TGGTGCATGCTGTCCTCGCCCTTCAGCATCGCATCCTGCGTCTCGCCGAAATGCGGCAGGCGGTGGGTCAGGAAATCGTCGAGCGCCGCTTCGGCCTCCGCCGCGGTCACCGGCCAATCGAACCCGTCGAGATCGCCGAAATGATCGCCGAACCGCGCCGCGACCAGGTCGATCACCTCGCGCGTCAGGTGATCTTTCTGGAAACGCGGCCGGTCGGGAAAGCGGGTGCCGGGCGCGGCGGCGGCGCGGTTTTCGGCGTCGTAGTTCCACTTGCCGCCCTCGAGTTTACCGTCGGCGGTCATGAGGAGGCCCGTCTTGCGCCGCATCTCGCGATAGAAAAACTCCATGCGCAGTTCGCGCCGCCCGGCCGCCCAGCCAAGGAACTCCTCGATCGAACAGAGAAAGCGCAGGTCGGGCAATATATGGACCGGCAAGCCGAACGCCTTGCTCCACCGCTCGATCGCCTCGCGCACCCGCCATTCGCCGGCTTCGACGATGCGGATTGCGTCAGGCCGATGGCGGGCGACGGCGCGCTCCACTTCGCCCGTGAAACTGCCGCTATTGTCGGGATCGTCGAGCGACACATAATCGACGACAAAACCGCGCGCGCGAAGTTCGTCGGCGAAATGGCGCATGGCCGAAAAGATGAGCGCGATCTTCTGCTGATGATGGCGGACGTAGGTCGCCTCGTCCCACACCTCCATCATCAGAACGACGGTGTCGGCGGGATCGCAGCCATCGAGGCTGGCGATTGAGTGGCTAAGCTGGTCGCCGAGGATGGGCACGAGCACGGTCATGTGCGGCCCAACGCGCGAGAAGGCTAAACGAAACTATAGGGGTCGACGTCGACCGCGACACGCACCTTGTGGCTCCATTCCAACTTCCCCAGCCAGTCGCGGATGACGTCCTGAACGTCCAGTTTGCGCTCGGCATGGACCAGCAGGCGCTGGCGATGGCGGCCGCGCAGCATGGCGAGCGGGGCGGGGGCGGGCCCGAAGACCGCCATGCCGTCGATCTTCGGTGCGGCGTTGCCGATGCGCTTGGCGACGCCTTCGGCCTCCGCCTTGTCCTCGGCCGATACGATGATCGCCGCCAGCCGACCGAACGGCGGCATCGCCGCTTCGCGCCGCGCTTCCGTCTCCGCGGCGTAGAAGCCCGGCGCATCGCCCGACACCAGCGCCTCAATCACCGGCGCCGACGGGTCATGGGTCTGGACCAGCACACGGCCCGGCTTGTCGCCGCGCCCGGCGCGCCCCGCGACCTGCTGGATCTGCTGGAAGCTGCGCTCGGCCGCGCGCAGGTCGCCGCCCTGCAGGCCAAGGTCCGCATCGACCACGCCGACCAGCGTCAGGTTGGGGAAGTGATAGCCCTTGGTAATCAGCTGGGTGCCGACGACGATGTCGATCTCCTGCGCCTCCATCGCCCGCACGAATTCCGCGGCGCGGGCAGGGGACCAGATGGTGTCGCTGGTCACCACAGCGGTGCGCGCCTCGGGGAACAGTGCCGCCACCTCGTCGGCGATACGTTCGACGCCGGGACCGCAGGCGACCAGGCTGTCCTCGTCACCGCATTCCGGGCATTGCTTAGGCGGCGGCATGACATGGCCGCAATGGTGGCAGGCCAGCCGGTGCATCAGCCGGTGCTCGACCATCCAGGCAGTGCAGTTGGGGCACTGGAAACGGTGCCCGCAGGTTCGGCACAGCGTCAGCGGCGCGAAGCCGCGGCGATTGAGGAACAGCAGCGACTGCTCGCCCGCGTCCAGATTGGCCTGAAGCTCCGCGACCAGGCTCGGCGCCAGCCAGCGCCCGCGCGGAGGCGGGTCCTGCGTCATGTCGATGGCGCGCAGTTCGGGCATTTCCGCAACCCCGTGCCGCTCGGTCAGCTTGACCTCGCGATAGCGGCCGATGTCGACCATATGGCGGGTCTCGATCGCGGGCGTCGCGCTCGCGAGGATGACCGGAATTTCCTCGAAATGGCCGCGCATCACCGCCACGTCGCGGGCGTGATACTGGACCCCTTCTTCCTGCTTGAAGCTCGTCTCATGCGCCTCGTCGACGACGATCAGGCCGAGGTCGCGGTAGGGCAGGAAAAGGCTGGAGCGCGCGCCCACCACCACCTTGGCCTCGCCGCTGACGATCGCCCGCCACGCCCGGCGCCGCTGGGAGGAGCGAAGGTCGCTGTGCCACGCCACCGGCTCACAGCCGAAGCGCGCGGTGAAGCGCGACAGGAAGGGCTCGGTCAGCGCGATTTCGGGCAGCATCACCAGCACCTGCCGGTCCTGCCGCAGCGCCTCGGCGATCGCTTCGAAATAGACTTCGGTCTTGCCCGAACCGGTAACCCCGTCGAGCAGGATCGGGTCGAAGCCCTTTCCGATCGCGCCGGTCAGGCTGGCGGCCGCGGCGGTCTGCTCGTCGTTCAAGGTTGGCGGCGCGAACTCGGGGTCGGGCAGGGGGAAGGGCAGGTCGGCATCGACCTCGATCCGATCCAGCGCCCCGGCATGGACCAGCCCGCGCATCACGGCTTCGCTGACCCCGGCATGATCCGCCAGTTCGCGCACCGTGCCCTGCCGCCCTTCCAGCCGCTGCAACGCCTGTTCGCGCTGCGGCGTCATGCGCGGCGGGATGAGGCCGGTGGCGCGATATTCGATCATCGTCCGTCCGCCTTCGAGCGCCGAGGACGAGGGCATGATCATCCGCAGCACGGCGGCGAGCGGGGAAAGATAATAGTCTGCCGTCCATTCGGCCAATCGCCGCAGCGGCGCGGCAACCGGGGGCACGTCCACCAGCCCGGCGAGCGGCCGCAAGCGATTATCGCCGACCTCTTCGGACGGCAGCCGCTCCGCCTCCCACGCCACGCCCAGCAGCTGGCGCGGCCCCAGCGGCGCGACGACCACGCTGCCCGGTTCGACGACCATGCCGTCGGGCACGCGATAGTCCAATGGACCGAGCGCGGCGTTAAGCGTGACGACCCTTGCGCGTGGTAGGGGCACTAGCGCCCCTTACTTGCCGCGCTTCTTGCGGTGGCTGTCGAGGTCGAGCACCGGATTGTCGTCGCCTTCTTCCGGCAGCAGGCCGAGACGGCGGGCGACTTCCTGGTAGGCGCCTTCGACATTGCCGAGGTCCTGGCGGAAGCGATCCTTGTCGAGCTTTTCGTTCGACTTCATGTCCCACAGGCGGCAGCCATCGGGGCTGATCTCGTCGGCCAGAATGATGCGCGCATAGTCGTTTTCCCACACCCGGCCGAACTCCAGCTTGAAGTCGATCAGGCGGATGCCGATGCCCGCGAACAGCCCGCACATGAAGTCGTTCACGCGGATCGCCATGTCGGCGATGTCGTTCATCTCGTCCTGGCTGGCCCAGCCGAAGCAGGCGATATGTTCGTCGGCGATCATCGGATCGCCCAGCGCATCGTCCTTGTAATAATATTCGATGATCGTGCGCGGCAGTTGCGTGCCTTCCTCGATGCCCAGCCGCTTCGACAGCGATCCGGCCGCGACGTTGCGCACGACGACCTCGATCGGCACGATCTCGACCTGGCGGATCAACTGTTCGCGCATGTTGATGCGGCGGATGAAGTGGGTGGGGATGCCGATCGTCTGCAGCGAGGTGAAGATATATTCGCTGATGCGATTGTTGAGCACGCCCTTGCCCGCGATGGTGCCGCGCTTCTGCGCGTTAAACGCGGTCGCGTCGTCCTTGAAATACTGGATCAGCGTGCCGGGTTCGGGACCCTCGTAAAGGATCTTGGCCTTGCCTTCGTAGATCTGGCGGCGACGGGACATGCTGGGGAAGACTCCGTGACGGAAACGAATGAGGGGCGGCTATAGGCGAGCCGCCCCCGCATCGCAATCGAACTGCCGCCCAGGGCGGCGGCGTTACTTGGCGGTGCTGCGAACGTGGACCAGCCGCACCTTCGCCGGGTCCAGATATTTGACCGCCAGCGCCTGCAGTTCCTTGCCCGTCAGGGCCTGGTAGACTTGCTTGCGGGTGCGGAAGCGGTCGAGGCGGTCGGCCTCGCTCTGCGCCTGGGCGACGAATGTCATCCAGGTTCCATTTTCTCGGTCGGTCTTGGCGATCTGTTCGAGCAGCGGGTTGCGGGCGCGCAGCAGCAGGTCGTCGGCCGCCGGCCTGGCACGGAGCTGCTTCACCGCGTCGATCACCGCCTTTTCGACTTCGCCGATCCGGTCGGGTGCGACCACCGTTGCGACCGAAAAGGTGCCATAGCCGTCGAACACGTCGGACATCGCGCTGGTCACCGACACGCCGTAGGACGCGCCCAGCTTTTCGCGGACGCTGTCGGTCAGCATCAGCTCCAGCACCTGCGCCAGCATATTCATCCCCGCTTCCTCGCGATAATTGCGATCGTCGGTCGTCGGCCAAAATGATGCTGAGATGGCCTGGTCGGCCGGCCCGTCATGTGTCAGTTCGATCGGCGCCTTGTCGGCGCGGAAGGAAAGCTTGCGTGCAGCCGAATAGTCGGGCTCGGCCGCGGCCCGAGCTGGGAGGGCGCCGAAGCTCTGCGCCACCGCGGCGAACGCCTTGTCCTCGTCGATATCGCCGACGATGCCGATTTCGATCGGCGCGGTCGCGACGATCGGTGCCAGCGCGGCCTTGGCCTCGCCAAGGTTGCGCGCGGCAAGCACGCTGGAATCGGGGATGCCGACCCGCCAGTCGTTTGTCAGCAATGCGTTGGCCTTGGTCTGGAGCACGCTTTGCGCCTGCGACCGCAGCTGCTTGTCGATTACGGGCACGATGTTGGCCCACTGGCTGGCGGCTTCGGGCCGGAAGCCGGGATCGATCATATAGGCGGCGCTGACCTTCAACTGGGTGCCAAGGTCGGCGGCGGTGGTCTGGCCTGCCGCCACGATCGCGTCGTCGCCCAGCGCGACGCCCGGGCTGACCACCTTGCCGGCCATCAGCGTCCGCAATTCTTCCAGCGAATGCTTCGACGTTCCGCCGATCGCCGACAGGACGGTCAGTTCGAAGCCCAGGCCCGGCTTGTCGGCGGGCAGTGCCAGCAGGCCGCCGTCCATCCGGACGCTGTAACGCACCTTGCCGGCTTCGAAGTCGGTCTTGCGGATGTTCAACCGGACATTGTTCGCAAATCGGATGGTGCGGATGCCAAGATCGGCAATGCGCTTGTCCTCGACCACCGTGCCGGCAGGCCCGAAACTGTCGTAGGCGAAGGCCAGCGCGCTTTCCGCGGCCGGTTTTGCCACCGCGACCTTCTGGCTGGCGGCGAACTGCGCGGCGATGGTCGCGGGTTCGATGGTGGCCTTGTCGCTGATGTGGATCAGCGGCTGGCTGCCCGTCCACAGCCGGCGGAAGGCGGCATTGACCTCGTCCAGCGTCACCGTGGGCGCGATCCGGTTGAAATTCTCCAGCCGCCATGCCGGCGTCGTGACGAAATCGGGCTCGCCGACCGTGTTCAGGATGGCGTCGGCCAGCGCTGCGCTTTCGCGGCTGTTGGCCTGTTCGGCCTGCGTGCGAACCGCCGTACCGGCTTCCGCGATCTGGCGGGTCAGTTCGGCCTGGGTGAAGCCGAATTCCTTTGCCCGGCGAATTTCCTGTTCGGCCGTGGCCAGCGCCTGCGACCAGTCGCCGTCCTTGGCGATGATCGCCAGGCTGCTGACCAACGCGGCATTCTCAAGGTCCTGGTTCGACGAAAAGGCGGTAATGAACGGCGACGCCGGCGCATTGACGATCCGCGTCAGGCGCTTGCTGAAGATGGCGTTGGCTACTCCTTCCACCAGCTTGCGGCGACGATCGGCCTGCGTGTCGGCGGGGTTGTCCCAAGGCCGGGTGACCGCGAGTTGGGCGCGGGTCGGGACGGCCGGGTCGACGAAGGTGTCGATCGACAGGGCGCGAGCATGATCGACCTTGCCGAACGGCAGCGGCGCGCCGGCCGGGCCGACGCCCTTCCAGTCGGCGAACTTTGCCTTGATCTTCGCCTCGATCTCCGCCGGGTCGGCGTCGCCGACGAAAACCAGCGTGGCGTTCTCCGGCCGGTAGTAGCGGCGGTATAGCGCCTTGATCCGCTCGGCAGGCGCGGTCTTCAGCACCTCTTCGGTGCCGATCGGCAGGCGGTTGGCGTAAGGCGCTTGCGGCGCGATGAAGCCCAGCTGGTCGACGATCTGGCGCAGCTGGAAACCGTCGCGACTGCGCCTTTCGCCCAGAATAACGCCGCGCTCGCGATCGACCGCCGCCGGAGCGAAGCTGACTTCGCTCGCCGTTTCGCGCAGCAGGAACAGCGCCGTGTCGACGCGCGCGGCGTCCGCTTCGGGCAGGTCGAGCATGTAGGTCGTGTTGTCGAAACCGGTCGACGCATTGGTGTCCGGACCGAAGGCCAGCCCTTGGCGCTCCAGGATCTTGACCATGTCGCCTTCGGCCACATGGGTGCTGCCGTTGAACGCCATATGTTCGATGAAATGGGCGAGGCCGCGCTCGTTTTCGGCTTCGGCCAGCGATCCGAATTCGAAGCGAAGGCGTACGACGGCGGCGCCCTTGGGCGTGGCGTTGCGCATGATCGCGTAGCGCATGCCGTTGGGCAGGCGGCCTAGCTTGATCGACGGATCGGCGGGAACGTCGGTGGTGGCGATGCCCCAGCCGTTGGCCGATTGCGCCTCGGCCGCGGCGGGGATTGCGATGGCAAGCGCCGCGACGGCGGCCAGCAGGTGACGACAGGATCGGGCGCGGGCCATTGGGAAACCTCTCAACCTTGGGGATCGAGAGGGGGTGAAGGCCGGCCGGGCCTTACACTATGCGCAGCCGACGAACGGCCTTCGCACTTCGACCAACGGCGGCTTGACGGTCAGGGAGGCAGGCGGGGAAGCGGCAACGCGGGGCAAGTCGGCGCTGCCGCTTTCGTCCGTCGGGCGGGTCAGCAATGGCCGCAATCCGCCATGCGTTCGGCACGGGCGCGGCTCCACGGCGTATCGACCGACCGCGCGCCGAGGCCGCGAAGCCCGTCGATCAGCGCTTCGCCGATCAGCCTGAGGCCGAGCGAGAAGCTGTCGGGGCGGTTGTGGTTCACGGGATGCATCATGGTCTTCCTCCTTTCCTCGAGGGTTCACAGGCCGCGCGGATGGCGGCGGTTGATGGTCCAGGGCGCACGAAACTGGATGTCGTGGAGCGCGGCGAAACCCGACATGATCGTCGACCCGAAGGCGGCGATCGCCTTGTTCAGTTCCGCGCGGCCAGCCTGGTAGTCGCGATCGAACATCTCATCACGCATGACGTCCTCCTTTTTTGCGATAGCGCCGGCGGCGGGCTTGATGGGGAGAGGGCACCGCCGGCGCTGATCCCCATTTATGGTTTCGCAGCCGTCACGGCCAATGGAATGATGGACATGATCCATAAGTTGGACTTATGATGTCGGGATGACCCGAAAGATGCCCCCCCTTGCCGCGGTCCGTGTGTTCGAGGCGGCAGCGCGGCTGGAGAATTTTACCGCGGCGGCGAACGAGCTGGGAATGACGCAGGCGGCGGTGTCGTATCAGGTGAAGTTATTGGAAGAGCGGCTGAAAGCGCCGCTGTTCCTGCGCGAACGGGGGCGGGCGGTGCTGACCCCGCTGGGCGCCAAGCTGCTGCCCGGCCTGACGCAGGCGTTCGACACGATCGAGGCGGCGTTTGCGAGCCAGCGCGAGGAGGATGAGGCGCTGCTGACCATCGCCACCACGCGGACCTTCGCCAATGCGTGGCTGGTGTGGCGGCTGGGCGCGTTCCAGCTCGACCATCCCGACCTTGGCGTGCGGCTGGTGACCGACGGCAAGCTGGCCGACCTCAATGCGGGCGAAGCGGACATCGCGATCCGCGCGGGGCAGGGGCAGTGGGACGGGCTGGAGGCGGAGCGGCTGCTGCCGATCGATTATACCCCGATGTGCAGCCCGGGCTTCCTCGCCAGAGTCGAAGCGCAGCTGGGGCGCAAGGTCGAGCCTGCCGACCTGCCGACCCTGCCGATGCTGAGCCCGCAGGACGATTGGTGGGACAATTGGCTGTGCGCCGCGGGCGTGGCGAGCGAGGGGCGGCCCAAGCGCGGCGGCCTTCGGCTGGACAGCCAGGCTGACGAGGCCAATGCGGCGATGTCGGGGCAGGGGTTCGTGATGCTGACCCCCTATTTCTGGCGCAACGACCTGGCCGAAGGCAAGCTGGTCCAACCCTTCCCGCTGACCACCGAGGGCAATTTCGGTTACTGGCTGGCGATGCCGCCGGCGCGGAAGTCGGTGCCGAAGATCCGGCGGTTTCGGGAGTGGCTGCTCCGCGAGATCGCGAAGGGCGCCGAGGTGCACCAGGGTCCGCGTGGATAGCGCCGCCTTACCATGCTCGAATGTCCCCCGGACATTCTGCGCGTGGTAAGTTCACTATCGGCTCACGAAAGTGGCCTTTTTGGGGGTTTTGCGTGAACTTAAGCTAGAGCGTGCGGATGCGGGGGAGGCGGGGTTTGGCGTTCTTCGCGATGAAGTCTTCGCATTCCTTCACATAGGCCTGGCGCTGCGCCTCCCGCTCGGCGGCGATGGCGGCGCGCTCGGCGTCCTGCGCGCTCCATTCCTGCTTGCGCCGCCAGCGCGACTGGGCGGCGCGGCGCAGTTCGTGGTTGTCGCCCGCGCGGCCGGAGAGGAGGGCGATGGCGAGACGGTCGTTGGGGCGATAGTCGACCCGCACCAGCCGCCCCTTGCGGAACACCGGCACATAATCGCCGCCCTCCAGGCTGCGCGCGATCGAGGTGCCGCGCAGGTTCCACATGCCATGGTCGATGGCCATGTCCCACGCCTTGGCGAAGCTTTCCGCCCCCGGCTTGTCGAGCAGGGCATAGGCCGAGCGCGCGCTCATCCCCACCATCTTCGCGGCACGGGTGGGCGAGGGGACGCGGGCGAGCATGGCGATAAACGCCCGCTGCCGGTTTTCATCCCACCCCTTGCGGCGGCGGCGGAGCAGGGGAACGGGATCGAACAGGATGACCGGAAAGCCTTCGGCGTCGAACAGCATCTCCAGCGGCTCGCGATTTTCATCGATCCAGAGGGGGTGGCGGTATGGCGGAGGGAGGTCGTCTTCCATCGACCATGATATGCCGGAACGAGGGGGGTGTAGGACAGCACGAAATGCCGAGGGCAAAGGAGCGATTGCGCGAGCAATCGGGAGTTTGGCCGAGAGACATTGAGTGCCGGCCGACCTGCCGCCATCTGGCGGACAGGATCGACGTCACGGATTTACTCCGTGACGGCCTTCTCCAGGGTCCTCAATGATAATCGGCCACGCAAGCGGAACGATCTCAGATTTAACCGCAAATCATCGATACTACGCTGCGAACGGCTTGCGGAATGGCTCAGTGTCCCGCCGCCTTCAGTTCACGATCAAATTGCATCGCCATTTTGAGGAACTCCTTCTTGAAAGCCATCTCAATTGCGGCACTGTCAATTGATGTGTAGTCGGATCGGTACAAATATTGTTCATCGAAACTTGCTACAAGTTCGATACCAATGATTTCGACACGAATTTTCGCTCTACGGGAGACCGTATAATCTAAAGAATATGCGAAACCCAACTCATTTGTAAGAACTCCAACTTTCCTACCAGCATTTGCTTGTTGGTTAACAAATCTCGGAGATAATTTAACAGCAAGCTGACTATTAATTGAAGAAATGGAATTCATTGCAATCTGCATCGCATTTAACTTGTCATTATCGATCATAGATTGAGGAGATTGAAAAGTACTCATGAACCCCTCGATTTCGAAATCCTCGTCTTCAATCATTGATCCGAGCTTGCTCAACTCGTCAATAAGTTCCTCAGAGCTAGAAAAACGATTGGCCATCTCGTACGAAAAGGCTCGATCGAATATTCCTAATATCAACCTGTCGTCTCGCCTATCCCAATCAAAAAACCCCTTTGCGTCATCGCGCTGATGCGGAAGTCGTCCGCTTTCGTCGCGTAGAGTATAGGGGTATAAACCAGTGATCAGGTAGTACAGAACGCCTGCAGCAAATGTGACATCACTAGCAGGGTCTTGCTTCGCCCGACTTCCCGCTCCCAACTCTGGAAGTCTTAGAAAGCGATTACCTAGCTCCTGCCCTGTTTCGGTGTTGTGAGTGTCATCATCGCTCTTGAATGCGAGTCCGAGGTCCAAAATAGTAGGGCGCTGCTCTCGTTCGTTAAGAACGATGTTGTCAGGCTTGATATCTCGATGAACAATTCCGTTTGAATGCAGGTAGGAGATCGTCTCGAGTAATTGAAAAACAATATTGACCGCTTCCACTGTCGGAATCGGAATATTTTCTAACTCCGATAAATTCGTCCCTTCGACAAATTCGGTAATTATAAACAATTTCACGGACCTATCTTCGTGGAGATGCGCATTGGATAGGATTAGGCGTGGAATGCCTGGTGAAGAAAGGGAGTCGTAAGAGGCTGCTTCGCGATAAAACCGCCGCCGTCTCTCGGCCGTTTTTTGGTCTTTTAAGACTTTAAGGAACGCGGTCGACGAATTTGATCGATTTGATACGATGTAGCCGAATCCTTGGCCGCCAGCTTTCAGCTGCAGCGAGATAGCCCATTCTTCTTTCCAGTCAGATACGTCGGCGAATGTCGAGGTACTCATTGTTTGCCTCGTTTTGTGATGTATTGAAGTGAGTAAGAACATGTCATCTTGCAAGTATTTTGAAAGCAGAGATCAATCTTGATTTCCAATCTCGCAGGATTCCTGCTTTTGCACGCGAGACAGAGGCGGTGGCGATGAAGCATGAATTCCACCGACCTCAGAACCATCTACGGAACTCCGCAAGTTATCCAGTCACGCTGGCAAACTCTCCGACCTATAAATCGCCCCACCGCCCCCTCTCACCCCTCCTAGCCACTGCGATCATCGCCTGCTGGCCGCTGTTCGTGTGGTTCCTGCTGGGAAAGGGCTATGCGCCTTCGGCCCGCCGCGCGGCCTTCATTTACGCGTGGGCCAATTTGGCGGCGGCCTTGGCAGGCGCTGTGTTCGCACGGTGAAAATCCACCCTTCGACAGGCTCAGGGTGAGCGGAAATTTTTGCTGGGTTCCCGCTTTCGCGGGAATGACGATATGGGCTGATGGATTGCCGCGCTACGCTCGCAATGACGGTGGCGGGTTGCTAACCCCACCACATGGACTCCTCAGACCTCTCCGTAATTGATTCGCCCTTCGACGCCGAACTCAGCAACCGCTACCTCGTCTACGCGCTGTCGACGATCACGGCGCGGTCGCTCCCGGACGTTCGCGACGGGTTGAAGCCGGTGCATCGCCGCCTGCTGTGGGCGATGCGGTCGCTGAAGCTCGATCCTGCGGGGGCCTACAAGAAATCCGCCCGCGTGGTTGGCGATGTCATCGGCAAATATCATCCGCATGGCGACCAGTCGGTCTATGACGCGATGGTGCGGCTCGCGCAGGCCTTTGCGCAGCGTTATCCGCTGGTCGACGGGCAGGGCAATTTCGGCAACATCGACGGGGATAATGCCGCCGCCTACCGCTATACCGAGGCGCGGCTGACCGCGACGGCGATGCGGCTGATGAGCGGGCTCGACGAAGGGACGGTCGATTACAAGCCGACCTATAACGGCGAGGAAGAAGAGCCCGAGGTGTTCCCGGGGCTGTTCCCCAACCTGCTGGCCAATGGCGCGAGCGGGATCGCGGTGGGGATGGCGACCAGCATTCCGCCGCACAACGTCGGCGAGCTGATCGAGGCGGCGACGCACCTCATTGACAATCCGCATGCCGAGGACCGGGCGCTGATGGACTTCGTCCAGGGGCCGGACTTTCCCACCGGCGGGCGGCTGGTCGATAGCAGGAGCGCAATCGCGGAGGCCTATGCGACCGGGCGCGGGTCTTTCCGCATCCGCGCGAGCATGGAGAAGGTCGGCGAGAAGGGCGGGGGCTGGACGCTGGTCGTCACCGAAATCCCCTATGGTGTGCAGAAGGGCAAGCTGATCGAGCAGATCGCCGAGCTGATCGCCAACAAGAAGCTGCCGATCCTCGCCGATGTTCGCGACGAGAGCGCGGAGGATGTGCGGATCGTGCTGGAGCCGCGCAGCAGGACGGTGGACGCGGAATTGCTGGAGGAGAGCCTCTACAAGCTGACCGAGCTGGAGGTGCGCTTCCCGCTCAACCTCAACGTGCTCGACAAGACGCGGACGCCCGGCGTGATGAGCCTGAAGCAGGCGCTGCTGGCGTGGCTGGAGCACCAGATCGAGGTGCTGGTGCGCCGGTCGACGACGCGGATCGGGAAGATCGACGACCGGCTGGAGATCCTCGAGGGGATGCTGAAGGCGTTCCTCAACCTCGACCGGGTGATCGAGATCATCCGCACCGAGGACGAGCCCAAGCCGGTGATGATCGCGGAGTTTACGCTCACCGACCGGCAGGCGGAGGCGATCCTCAACATGCGGCTGCGGTCCTTGCGGCGGCTGGAAGAGATGGAGATCGGCAAGGAGCGCGACGCGCTGGTCAAGGAGCGCGAGGGGCTGGCGGCGCTGGTCGAGAGCCCGGCGCGGCAGCGGACGCGGCTGAAGCGCGACCTGGCGGCGCTGAAGGAAGCCTATGCCAGCGACGAGCGGCGGACTTTGCTGGTCGAGGTGGGGGCGCCCAAGGAGCTCGACTGGAGCGCGATGATCGAGAAGGAGCCGATCACCGTCATCCTGTCGCAGCGCGGCTGGATCCGCGCGATGAAGGGGCATGTGGCGAAGTCGGAATATGCGAGCCTCAAGTTCCGCGAGGGCGACGAGCTGTGGGGCGAGCCGATCCATGCGCAGACCACCGACCGCATCCTCATCGCCGGGGACAATGGGCGGGTGTTCACGCTGGGCGGCGACAAGCTGCCGGGCGGGCGCGGGTTCGGGGAGCCGGTTCGGCTGACCATCGACCTGGAGGCCGAGGCGGAGATCGTCGCGATGGTTGTGGTGCGGCCGGAGATGCGGCTGCTGGTGGCGTCGACCGACGGGCGCGGGTTCGTGACCAGCGGCGAGGCGGTGATGGCCGAGACGCGCAAGGGCAAGCAGCTGATGAACCTGCGCGACAAGGCGAAGGTGGCGTTGCTGAAGGCCGTGCCGGCGGGGGCGGATTCGATCGCGGTCATCGGCGAGAACCGCAAGATGCTGGTGTTCAAGCTGGACGAGCTGCCCGAGCTGGGCCGCGGGTCGGGCGTGCAGTTGCAGCGGTACCGCGACGGCGGCCTCAGCGATGCGATGGCGTTCGTGCTGGCCGACGGGATCAGCTGGCCGCTGGGCGGGGAGAGCGGGCGGATTCGCTCCGAGACCGATTTAACGCCGTGGCGCGCGATCAGGGGCGCGAGCGGGCGAATTGCGCCCAATGGCTTTCCGAGGAGCAACCGGTTCGAAGCGGTCCCGGACGCGTCCGTTAACGCGCAATCGTGACGGATAATTAACCTCTCCCGTTTAACTCGGGACACATGACGGCTGCCGCGCACCGCTCGGCCGCGCCCCGAGGCGCGAGCTATGCGGCCCAGATCGGTTCTCCAATGAACCGCGATTTCGCGGACGCTACCGCTTTGCTCGACGCCCTGCCGATCGCCGCCTGCATCTTTGGATTGAAGGACGACAAGCTGTGGGGCCACGCGGTCAACGCCCAGTTCCTGAAAATCGCCGGCGCCGATGGGTCGGAAGAAAGCCGCCGCAAGCTGATCCACAACAATTTGCGCAACGGCGGCGGCGGGGCCTTCGTCGAAGCCTATCTGCGCGATCCGGTCGCATCGCCCGACGAATGCGACTGGGTCGAGGATGACGGGGTGGGCAGCCGCCACTTCAAGCTGAAACTGGCGCCGCTGGGACCGGATTCGAACGGCGAGCCGCGCTGCCTGATGAGCATGGTCGACCGCACGGTCGAAGTGCAGCAGGAAAAGACGCTGCGTGCCGAAATGCTGCGTGACAGCCTGACCGGCCTGCCCAATCGCCTTAGCTTTACCGAGATGGTCGAGGCCAAGGCCGAAGAAACGCCGCGCGAGGCGCAATATGCGGTGCTGGTGGTCGACCTGCTGCGCTTCTCGCGCATCAACGAGTCGATGGGCAGCATGGCCGGCGACGAACTGCTGATTACCTTCGCCCGGCGGCTGATGAGCGCGCTGCGCACCGGCGATGTGCTGGCGCGCACGGGGGGCAATGAGTTCGGTATCCTGGTCACGCTGAAGCGCGGGGTCGAGGATGCACTGGCGGCGGCCGAACGAATCCAGCAGGTGATGAGCGCGCCGTTCCGGCTGAGCGAGCTGGAGATCAAGGTCGAATGCGCGATCGGCGTCGAAATGATGCGCGCGGGCGTCGAGGCCGAAGAATTGTTCCGGCACGCCCAGTTCGCGGTGAAGCAGGCCAAGCAGGTCGGCAAGCCGCAGGTCTATGAAGCCAAGGAAGCCAGCGCTGCCCGTCGCCGCTTCTCGATCGAGACCGAGCTGCGCCGCGCGCTCGAAAAGGACCAGCTCAAGCTGTTCTACCAGCCGCTGATCAATTTGAAGAGCGGCGAGGTCAGCGGGTTCGAGGCGCTGGCGCGCTGGACCCACGACGATCGCGGCGAAATCAGCCCGACAGAATTCATCCCCGTCGCCGAAGAAAGCGGCCTGATCCTGCAGCTGGGCCGCTGGGCGATGGACAAGGCAGCGCAGACGATGGCGCAGTGGGACGCCAGGGCGGGCGAGGCGCTGCCGCTGTATGTCGGGGTGAACCTCAGCGCGATCCAGGTCGCGCGCGACAATATCGCCGATGTGGTGGAAAGCGCGCTCAAAGGGGCCGGGCTGAAGGGCGAACGCTTCACGCTGGAACTGACCGAAAGCTCGATCGTCCAGGATCCGGGCCGCGCGACCCGCGTGTTCGAAGCGCTGAAGGGCCTCGATACCACCGTCGCGATGGACGATTTCGGCACCGGCTATTCCAGCCTCGCCTACCTCCAGCGGCTGCCGATCGACGTGCTGAAGATCGACCGCAGTTTCGTCACCGGCATGATGCACGACCCGGATTCGGTCGCGATCGTGCGCGCGGTGCTGAGCCTGGCCGATGCGCTGGGCATGTCGACCACCGCCGAGGGGATCGAAACGGTCGAACTGGCGACGACGCTGGCCGCGCTGGGCTGTGCGTCGGGACAGGGTTTCTATTTCGCCAAACCGCTCGAAGCCGATGCGGCGTTGGAATATTGGAAAAGCCGCAGGCGTTAACTCGACATTTCCCGGTTGCGTGCTAAGTCCGCCGTTGCGGAGAGATTGTAGCCAATTTGGGGGTGGGTCATGCGAACACCCGGCCACGTCAAACGCGCGCCGCGGATCGATGCCAATATCGGAGCCGATGTCACCGACAGCGAGGGGCACAGGTTGCCCGTCACGATCGTCGACATTTCGAAGGACGGGTGCCGGATGGAAACCGACGGCACGTTGATCATTGGCGAATTCGTTGAAATCCACCTGGACGACGGGACCGTCCATCGGGCGCAGATCCGTTGGGCGCTGGGCGACGAGGCGGGCGCATCCTTCCTCGATCCGGCACGACTGCCCGAAGAGGGTTATTGAGCTGAGGCGACCGCGGCGTCGACGATCGCATCGAACGCCGCACCCTCGGGGAAGCCTTCGGCCACCCACCGATCCTCGATCGCGCGCAGGGTCTTGGCGATGCGCGGGCCCTGGTCGATGCCCCGCGCCATCATCTGTGCGCCGCCAACCGGGAGGCGCGGGACGGGCCAGTCCTTGAGCGCGGCTGCATCTTCGGCGTTTCCGGCCAGGAGCAGGCGGTCGACGGCCTCCGCGCTGCCGATGCGATAGGCGAGGGCGCGCGGATTGAGGCCGAGGTCGGGGTCGGCTGCGCTGGCTAGGCGTTTCTTGGCCTTGTTCGAAAATTTGAGCCGCGCCGCGACGCGGTCGGCGGTGGCCGGGTCCGGCGGCAGCAGCGCGGCGAGGCGGCGAACCGGGTTGGCCGCGATCGCCGCCGCCCGTTCGGACGCGATGAGGCCGGCCAACCGCTCGGTCGTGGCGATTTCCGGAATGACCGGCGCGAACAGCCCGCGCGCATGCATCAGCGCAATAGTCGGCGAGGGATCGGCCAGCGACAATAGCTTGAGCAATTCGTCCGCAATTCGTTCGCGCGACAGGGCCATCAGGTCGTTGGCGCGGGCGGTGCAGGCGTCGAGGGCGTCGGCATCGGGCGCGCCATCACCATAGCGGGCGTGGAAGCGGAAGTAGCGCAGGATGCGCAAATGATCTTCGGCGATGCGCTGCAGCGGCTCGCCGATGAAGCGGACGGTGCGGGCCTTGAGGTCGGCCATGCCGCCGAAATAGTCGTGCACCTCGCCGGTGAAGGGGTCGGCGTAGAGGGCGTTGATGGTGAAGTCGCGGCGCGAGGCGTCGGCCTGCCAGTCGTCGGTAAAGGCGACCGTGGCACGGCGGCCGTCGGTCGACACGTCGGCGCGCAGCGTGGTGATTTCGACCACCGTGTTGGACGACACGGCGGTGATGGTGCCATGTTCGATGCCGGTCGGGATCGCCTTAATGCCGGCGGCCTCGAGCAGGCGGATGACTTCTTCGGGTGTGTGGGTGGTGGCAAGGTCGAGATCGCCCGGCTCTTCGCCCAGCAGAAGGTCGCGCACCGCGCCGCCGACGAAGCGGGCGATGCCTTGGTCGGCGTGGAGCGCCTTCAGCAGGCGGCGAATGCCGGGGCGGGCGAGCCAGGCCTGGGGATCGAGCTTCATGCGAGGCGCTTCGACAGGTTGACCAGCATCGCCGCGGTCGCGCCCCAGATGCGGCGGCCGTTCCAGTCGATCTGGTAGTAGTGCCGCTGTCGGCCGCGAAACTCTGCGCTCATCCGTTGCTGGTTGGCGGGATCGAGCACAAAATCAAGCGGGGCTTCGAACCAGTCGGCGACTTCGGCCGGATTGGGGGCAAGGTCGAGGTCCGGGGTGACGAGGCCGACCACCGGGGTCACTTCGTAGCCGGTGACGGTGCGGTAGGGGTCGGCAAGGCCGAGCACCTCAACCTCGTGCGGCGGCAGGGCGATTTCCTCATGCGCTTCGCGAACGGCGGCGGCGACCGCGTCCTCGCCCTCGTCGATGCGGCCGCCGGGGAAGGCGACCTGGCCGGCGTGGGTGCGCATGTCGGAGCGACGCACGGTTAGGATCAGGCCGGGCGCGGGGCGGTCGGTGATGGCGACGAGGACCGCTGCCGCGCTACCGACGTCGGGCATCCCTTCGACAAGGTCGCCGGGCCACAGGCCGTCAGGCGCGGGGGCCGCGAGCGCGGCGCGGAGGCGGGTCTCGAAACTCACGCGAGCGGGAAGAAGCGGCCGTCGGACCAGATGCCGGGCGGATCGCGGCCTTCGGCCAGCGCGATCTCGGCCAGCTCATAATAGAGCGGGCGGGCGAGCTCGGCTTCCAGCCCGTAGCGGACGAGGACGCGCGGCGAGGGGCCTTCAGGCGTGTCGACGACTGTCAGCGGATGGTCGGCGCCAACTATCAGCGCGTCGCCGCTGTCGAGCGTGAGGCCGATGCGCCGCGATTCGCCGCTGCCCTCCATCGTCATCTGCGTTGCGCGAAACGGGGTGCGGTCGACCTCGATGGTCAGCTTTTCGACCGGGGTGACCAGGACGTGGCTGCCGTCCGGCTCGCGGCGCAGGACCGTCGAGAACAGGCGCACCATGGCGGGGCGGGTGATTGGCGTGCCCTGATGGAACCAGGTGCCGTCGCTGGCGATTCGCATCTCGCTGTGACCGCAATGGTCGGGGTTCCAGCGGTCGACCGGCGGCGGCCCGCCACGCGCGTCGATCGCGGCGGCGAGGGCGGCGAGGCTCTGTCCGGCAGCTTCGAGGGGGACATGGCGTTCGGGCATCGCCAACCATGTAGGCGAGCGGCAGGCGGGATGGTAGGGGCGTGAACGATGGAAAACAGGGTCGCAATCGTAACTGGCGGGGCCAAGCGGGTCGGCCGCCAGATCGTCGAGGCGTTGCTGGCCGACGGCTGGCACGTCTTCGCCCATTGCCACAATGCGGACGACGATGTGCCGGCCAGCGCGGGGAAGGTGGCGGCGGACCTGTCCGACCCGGCGATCGGACGGATATTGTTCGATGCCGCGGCGGCGACCGGGCCGGTGGGCCTGCTGGTCAACAACGCCGCCAAGTTCGGCGACGACCGGCTGGGCGCTGCCGATGCCGACGAATTCGATTCGCACATGGCGGTCAACGCCCGCGCGCCGATGCTGCTGATCGACGAACTGGCGCGGCGGCACGGGAGCGGCGAGGCGCTGGTGGTCAATATCCTCGACGCCAAGCTGGCGGCGCCCAACCCCGACTTCCTGAGCTACACCCTCAGCAAATATGCGCTGGCGGGCTTGACCGAAATCGCCGCCCGGGCGCTGGCCGGGAAGGGGATCAGGGTCAATGCGGTGGCGCCGGCGCTGATGCTGCCGTCGGGCGAGCAGGACGAGGCCAATTTCGAAAAGGTCCACCGGCACAACCCGCTGAAGGTGGGCGTCGAGGTGGCCGACGTGGTGGCGGCGATCCGCTACCTTATTGATTCGCGCGTGATGACGGGCCAGACGCTCGCGCTCGACGGCGGGCAGCGCTTCATGGCGCTGGACCGCGATGTTCAGTTCCTGGAGACGAAATGACCGACCGAGTGGTGAAGCTGACCGGCATGGTGCCCGACCATCTGAAAGTGCGGCAGACCAAGCTGGTGATCGAATCGCTGGAAGTGCCGACCGACATCGGTTTCCACGATTTCGAAGTCGGAAGCCCGCAGCGGCTGCATGTGTCGGTCGAGCTGTGGCTGGACGACAATGCCCCGCCGCCCGACGACAACCCCGACATGGCATGGAATTACGATTTCCTGCGCGACGAGGTGATCCGGCTGGCGACCGAACGGCGATACAACCTTCAGGAAACGCTGGTTCATGCCATCTTCCAGCGCATTGCCGCGTGCCGCGGGGTGGAGGCGATCCGGGTCCGCAGCGTTAAACCGGACGTTTACCCGGACGTGTCGGCGGTGGGTGTCGAGATCGCGTCCTTCAAGGGAATTACGCCGTAAACTGCGGTGAAACGACGCGTGGGTGCCATGAATCGGCGCCCGAAGTGCCACAATCGGAACAAAATTCGTTGCGCCGCCATTTAGCGTTCATTAAGGGTGGCCGGTATCTGCCGATGATATGTTGATACATTGGCGGTTTTCGTGATTGCCGGAATGCGTCCCCCACGCGGTCCGACATGCGCGAAATCCCTATACAGGAGACTTGCGGTTTAATGTCCTACGCCAATCGCAAACAGATGGGTTCGAATCGCACGGCATCGATCGTGATCGTCGCGCTCATCCACATTGTGCTCGGATATGCCTTGGTGACGGGCCTTGCCTATAACGTCGTCAAGAAAGCAGCCGAGGACTTGAAGACGTTCGACGTCGAAGACGAACCCCCGCCCCCGCCGGAAGAGCCGCCGCCCCCGCCGGAAAACCAGCCGACGCCGCCGCCGCCGCAGGTGGTTGCACCGCCGCCGATCGTTCGCACGAACGTGTCGACGCCGCCGGTTGTCGCGACCCCGGTCGCACCGCCGCCGGTGATTACGGAAACCGCGCGTCCTGCGCCGCCGGCTCCGCCTGCGCCGCCGAAGCCGGTGGTGTCCCAGGCCGCCAAGGCCAAGGGCAACCTGCTCGCGCTGTTTTCGGACGACGACTATCCGCAGTCGGCCATCCGCAACGAAGAGCAGGGTACGACCGGCTTCCGCCTGACCATCGGTCCGGACGGTCGTGTCACCGACTGTTCGGTAACCTCGTCGAGCGGTTCCGCCGCTCTCGACCAGGCGACCTGCAACATCCTCAAGCGTCGCGCACGCTATTCGCCCGCCAAGTTGGCTGACGGTAGCTCGACGACGGGGACCGATTCGGGCCGCATCCGCTGGGTGCTTCCCGCCGAATAATCGTCAATTCGCGTTACGCTGAACCAAACCATTCAATAGGAAAGTCCAAACCATGCAACTTCTGACTGCCGCCGCCGGTGCGAATTTCGGCATTTGGAACGCCCTCAACGAAGGCGGGATCATCAGCTGGTCGGTGTTCATCATCCTGGTGACCATGTCGATCGGCTCGTTCTACATCCTCTTCACCAAGCTGCTCCAGCAGCAGAAGATCATCAACCAGGGCAACAAGGTCCGCTCGTCCTTCTGGAACGCGCCGAACCTGCGTGAAGCTTCGACCAAGCTGGAAGCCAAGAGCGCTTACCGTGCGATCGTCGAAGACGCGCTGCTGGCCCAGGAACAGCATGGCAAGCTGACCGACCCGGTCGACCAGCATGACTGGATGGCGAATTCGCTGGCCCGCGCCCAGGGCGGCATCAGCGCCCGTCTCGGCGAAGGCCTGGCCTTCCTCGCGACCGTCGGTTCGACCGCGCCGTTCATCGGCCTGTTCGGTACCGTCGTCGGCATCTACCGCGCGCTGATCAAGATCGGTGCGGCGGGTGACGCGTCGATCTCGACCGTCGCCGGCCCGGTCGGTGAAGCGCTGATCATGACCGCGCTCGGCCTCGTCGTCGCGGTTCCGGCCGTGCTCGCCTACAACTGGCTGATCCGTCGCAACAAGTCGATCATGGAAGATCTGGCCGCGTTCACCAACGACGTCCACGGCTTCCTGATGTCGAACGGCGCCGTGAAGCCGGTCCTGGCCGCGCCGACCAAGCCGGCGCAGGTTGCCAAGCCGGCTCCGACCGCGACGGCTGCTCGCTAAGCGACGCTTGATTATACCCGGGGGCGGTGGCCGCTACCGCCGTCCCCGGATTTTAGAGTTTCAAGAAGGAAACCCACCTCATGGCAATGAGCGTTGGACAGAACGACGGCGACGAAGACATCCCGATGTCGGACATCAACACCACGCCCCTCGTGGACGTGATGCTGGTTCTGCTCATCATCTTCCTTATCGCCATTCCGGTCGTCATCCAGACCGTGCCGATCGAGCTGCCGAAGGTTCGCAACGAAATCACCGAAACCAAGCCGGAGAATGTGTCGCTGACCGTTCGCGGCGGCGCCGGTGGCAATTGCGAAGTCTATTGGGGCCTCACCCCCGTGACGAGCAAGGAACTGCTCGACAAGGGCGTGGACGCGCTCGAAAAGCAGATCGCCAAGGTCGGTGGCGTCAACAATCTGACCGAAGAAAATATGCCCGAAGTGCACATCCGCGGCGACGTCAACACGCCGTACAAGTGCATCGGCGGCGCGGTCTTCACGATGCAGCGTGCGGGTTTTGCGCGGGTCGGGTTCATCTCCCAGCCCAAGCCGAACGTCGCGGCGCAGTAAGAGGAGCTAGCCACCATGGCGATGCAAACAACCGGCTCGAACGCTGCCGGCGAGCCCATGATGGAAATCAACACGACGCCGCTTATCGACGTCATGCTGGTTCTGCTCATCATGCTGATCATCACCATCCCGCCGCAGACCCACGCCGTGAAGCTGGACTTGCCGCAGGATGACCCGAACAACACGCCGCCGCCGATCGACCCGGTCAAGAACAAGGTCGTCATCACGGCCGCGGGCCAGGTGCTGTGGAACGGTGCGCCGGTGAACCTGGTGCAGCTTCGCCAGTATCTCGACGTGACCCAGCAGATGGACGTCATTCCGGAACTGCACCTGCAGCCGGAACCGAACGCCCGCTACGAGCTGGTCGACGAAGTTCTGGCGGTCACCAAGCAGGCCAAGGTCAGCAAGATGGGGTTCGTTGGTAACGAAGCCTATATGTCGGCCTTCTAAGCCTGACGGCACGCAACGAGTTGAGGGCGGTCCCGCGAGGGGCCGCCCTTTTCTTTTGAGTTGCGGACGCGTAATAACATGTTACAACATATCATTTTCGATGTGAGGAGATGATGATGGGAGCAGGCGCAGCGATCCGTCGGGATGGTCCATCGGCAGGGGTGGTCGAGCCGATGATGGAGATGAACACCACGCCGTTGATCGACGTCATGCTGGTCATGCTGATCATCACCATCCCGCCGCAAAGCCACAAGGTCGGAATGGACTTGCCCGGCGATCCGCCGCCGTTGCCCCAGCCGCTGCAACTGGTGAACGACCTGACGCTGTCGAAGGAGGGGACGGTGGCATGGAACGGCATGCCGGTCAGCGACGCCGACCTGCGCAGCCTGCTGGCCGCGAGCGCGGCGCGGACGGAGCAACCTGAAATCCACTTCAGGCCCGACCAATCGGCGCCTTATGCCCGTGTCGACCAGATATTGGCGATTGCGGCCCAGTCGAAGGTCAAGCGGTTCGGGTTCGTCGGCAACGAAGCCTATGCGTCAAGTTTCTGATCGGCTCGTCGCAGGCGTAATCGCTTTTCAACCAATCGAGGGCTAGCGGTGGCGGCATGGACATCATTGCCGCCCACCGCGACGGGCTGACCCAGAAACTGGACCTTGAATGTGCCGACTTGGCCGGTCGGGCGCGCGATTTCGGCCAGCGCGCGATCGTCCTCCACCATCTCTACGACCATAGCCTGGGCGGCCATTGGTGGGCGCTGCTGGAAGCCGTGCGGCAGATGGAGATCGACCGCGCGCTGCAAGCGCTGGAGGGCAAGGCCCGCGCCTGGTGGCGGGGCCGCAAGTCGCAGGAGACCGCCTTGGAGGCGCTGGCCGCGCTTCGTACAGCGCTGGGCGACGAGCAGGCCCGGCGGACCGCGATCGCCTATCGCACC
Organism: Sphingomonas jaspsi DSM 18422; assembly: GCF_000585415.1. Lineage (NCBI taxonomy): Bacteria > Pseudomonadati > Pseudomonadota > Alphaproteobacteria > Sphingomonadales > Sphingomonadaceae > Sphingomonas > Sphingomonas jaspsi. The sequence goes on from NZ_KK073876.1 coordinate 1,493,701, forward strand.
TATCGCATGGCCGGCACGCCGGCGCTGGCCGACGCACTTTGCGACGGCGAGCATGCCCGGCGGCTCGTCGATCTCCATGCGCGGCGCCGGGACGGAGAGGCAATCGACCCGGCGAGCGCGGTATCGCTGGTCGAGGCGGTCGAGGCGGACATCGGCAGCGATCCCGACGGGGCGGTCGCGACGGCCTGGGCCGCGGTCGATGCGACCTTTGTCGGGAAAGCAGCGCGCGCCGCCTTGCAGCGGCCAACGCCGGAGCAGCTGGTGGCGCGTCACGCCAAGAAGGGTTGGGCGAAGCTGGAACGGACGCTGCGCGAAGACCCGTTCCTGCCGGCCGCGTTCCGCGCCAATCCGGCACAGCATTTCTATGCGCTGCAGCACGGCCTGGCCGACCGGCGGCGCAAGGAATGGGTCGAAGGCGTCGGGAAAAGCGAAGCGCTGGCGGCCTGAACCGCCAGCGCTCCATTCAACTTACCAGATGCGCACGCGCTGCTGCGGCGGCAGGTAAAGCTTGTCGGTCGGCTTGACGTTGAACGCCTTGTACCAGGCGTCGACGTTGCGCACGACCTCGTTCACCCGGGCGAAATCCGGGCTGTGCGGATCGGTCTGGAGCTGCTGGCGCAGCGCATCGGGACGGGTCTTGTCCCGCCAATGCTGGGCGTAGGACAGAAAGAAGCGCTGGTCGCCGGTCAGGCCGTTGATCACCGGCGCCTTCTTGCCGTTCAGCGAGAGGTGATAGGCGCGGTAGGCGATCGAGATGCCGCCAATATCGCCGATATTCTCGCCCAGCGTCAGCTTGCCGTTGATGCAGGTCTTGCCGTCGTCGATCGGGCAGACCTTGCCATATTGTTCGACCAGGCGGGCGCCCAGCTTGTCGAAGGTCGCCCGGTCTTCGTCGGTCCACCAGTTGTTGAGCGCGCCAGTGCCGTCATACTTCGAACCCTGGTCGTCGAAACCGTGGCCGATTTCGTGGCCGATGGTCGCCCCGATCGCGCCATAGTTGACCGCCGGATCGGCGCTGAGCGCGAAGTTCGGCGCCTGCAAATAAGCGGCGGGGAACACGATCTCGTTCGCCGGCGGCATGTAATAGGCGTTGACCGTTTGCGGGGTCATCAGCCACTTGGTCTTGTCGACCGGCTTGCGCAGTTCGTCGAGATCCTGGCTGCGCTGCCATGCACCGACCGCGATCGCGTTGGCGATCGGGTTGTCGGCCGAGATGGCGACGCCGTCATAGGTCTTGAATTTCGACGGGTAGCCGATCTTGACCCCGAAGGCGTCGAGCTTGGCGCGGGCCTTGGCCTTGGTCGCCGGGGTCATCCACGGCAATTCGGCGATGTTGAGGGCCATTGCCTTGCGCAGGTTGCCGACCAGCTGTTCCATCGCCACCTTGTTGGCCGGCGGGAAGTGGCGATCGACGTAGATCTTGCCGATGGCTTCGCCGAGCAGGGCGTTGGTCGTGGCGACCGCACGCTGCCAACGGTCGCGCTGGGTTTTGCGGCCCTGCAGATATTGGCCGTAGAAGGCGAAGTTGGCGTCGTCGAATTCGGTCGGCAGCATGGCCGCTGAGCCGTTGAGGAACTGCGTGGTCATCCACGCCTTCCACGTGTCGAGCGGCACCGTCGGGATCAGCTTCATCATGCCCGGGAAGCCGTCGCCGAGCTTCGCGGCCTGTTCCTTGGTGAGGCCGGCATTGGCCAGTTCATCGGCCGTCGGGGGCACGCGAACGACGTTGAAGGTGTCGGTCGGCAGGTAACCCGCGGCCTTGAGGTAATTGTCGAGCGGGAAGCCGTTCGACATCGCCATGACACCGGCATAGTCCATGCGGTTGGTGGTCAAGGCGGGATTGCGCGACAGGGCGCGGTCCCACGCCAATTCGGCGAAGCGATGTTCGAGGTTGTAGACCGCCTGGGCCGACACCTTGGGGTCGGTGTAGCCGGCCTTGCCGAGCAGGAAGGTCAGATAGTCGATGTACTTGGCCCGCATTTCCTTGTTGCGGTCGTTGTCGACGAGATAATTGTCGCGGTCGGGCAGGCCCATGCCGCCGGTGCCGACGAATACGGTGTTGCGCGTCGGTGCACCCGGATCGATGCTGACCCCGCTGCCGAAGGGAGAAGGGATGCCGGGCTGGCCGAACAGGGTCGCCAGCTCCGCATAGTTCGAAACGCCCTGGATGCGATCGAGCCACGGCTTGGCCGGCGCCAAGCCGCGGGCATTGATGCCGGCGAGATCGTTATAGGCGGTGAAGGTGTCGGCGACCTTCTGCTGCAGGCTGCCCGCGGGCGCCTTGGCCGCGACCGCTTCGTCGATAATCTGCTTCACCTGACGCTCGGCGCCGAGATAGAGGTCGTAGCCGACGCCATAGCCCGGGAACTGCGGCGGGATGTCGAACGACTTTTCCCACTTACCGTTCACATAGGCGTTGAAGTCGTCGCCCGGCTTCACGCTCTTGTCGATGTCGCCGAGGTTGAGGCCGCCCTTGGCCCAGACGAACGGGTCCGGATCCTTGACCGGCTGCTGCTGGGCATGGGCCGCGCCGGCGATGAGCACCGCGCCGCCTGCCAGCAAGGTCGATTTCCAACGATTCATTGCATTCACCCCTCTGTTGAGTCCGCGGACACAGGGTAGGGCGATGGAAGACCGCGTCGTGCGGCGATTGACGAACGACCGCCACGTTTCGGCAGACGGTTGAAGCCACGCTGCCTAAGTCGTGCAGCCGACAAGCAATTTTGGAATGCTGCGGATCAGGCGGGGCGGAAACGAAGCGAAAGGCCGTTGATGCAATGGCGTTTTCCGGTCGGGCGCGGGCCATCGTCGAAGACATGGCCGAGGTGCCCGCCGCAGCGGCGGCAATGTTCTTCGGTGCGCAGCATGCCGAGGCTGAGGTCGCGGTCGTACAGGACGGCGTTAGGCAGCGCGGCGTAGAAGCTGGGCCAGCCGGTGCCGCTGTCGAACTTGGTGGTGGACGAGAAGAGGGGCAGGGCGCAGCCGGCGCAGACGAATGTGCCCTTGCGATGCTCCTTCAGAAGCGGGCTGGTGAAGGGATATTCGGTGCTGGCTTCGCGCAGGATGCGAAAGCGCTCGTCGCCAAGGCGGGCGCGCCACTGCGCCGGGGTAAAGCTGACTTCGTAGCGCGCCGCGGCGGTCGACGGGCGCGCCGCCAGCGTCATCGCGCCGAGCAGTCCAATTCCGCCCAAGCCAAGGGCGGCGCGGCGGTCGAACGGGGTGGCGCTGAGCATGATCGTCTCCATCGGTGTCGACTGCCATTCGCGCCGGCAGCCGGAAAAGTTTCAGTTGCCAGTCGAGCACGTCCGCGCTTTCCTGCCGATGAACGGAGGCGGGGCATGGACTTTTACAAGCTGATCCAGTCGCTTGACGAACTGCTTTACGAAGTCCTGAGCTGGCTGCTCTTCTACCCCATTACCGTATGGCGCATTCTTACAAGGCCGGTGCGGACCATGCTGTCGGTCGAGAGCGAATTGGCCGAGAGCGAGGAGATGCAGTTCGACGATATCGTCGGGCCGCCGCTTTTCCTGTTCCTGAGCCTTCTGCTGATCCACGCGGTCGAATTGGGCGCCGGGACCGGGGACGAGTTGATCAAGAGCAGCAGCGGCCTAAGCCGCTTCATTACCAGTGACTCCAACCTTATCGAGTTTCGCGCGATCATGTTCGGACTGTTGCCGCTGACCGCTGCGCGGCGGCTGGTGAAAGCGCGAGGCGGCCATCTCGACAAGCAAAACGTGCGCGCGCCCTTCTACGCGCAATGCTACGCGGCGGCGCTTTACGCGCTGGTTTTCAACCTGATCCTTACGATCGGCGCATCATGGCTGAAGGCCAAGCCCCATTATTGGCTTCCGCTGATGTTGCTGGCCAACATCTGGCTGCTTGCCGTCGAAACCGCCTGGTTTCGGCGCGAGCTGGGTTGTTCGCTCGTCCGCGGATTTGGACAAGCATTGCTGATGTTCCTTCAGTGGTGCGCGCTGTTGCTGCTGTTCGGTTTTTTCTTCCGCTAGGCGGCGGCGCCGTCGAACTGCAGCCGCGCCAGCTTGGCGTAGAGGCCGTCTTTGGCGGTCAGCGAGGCGTGAGTGCCTTCCTCGACGATGCGGCCGCCGTCGAGCACGATGATACGGTCGGCGGCGCGGACGGTGGCGAGGCGGTGGGCGATGACGATGGTCGTGCGCTGACCCATCAGCCGGTCGAGCGCCTGCTGCACCAGTCGTTCGCTTTCGGCGTCAAGCGCGGACGTCGCTTCGTCGAGAAGGAGTAACGGCGCGTCGCGGCGCAGCAGGGCACGGGCGATGGCGATGCGCTGGCGCTGGCCGCCCGAAAGGCGCGCGCCGCCTTCGCCCATGTAGGTGTCGAGGCCGTCCGGCAGCTTGCGCAGAAATTCCTCGGCATTGGCATCGCGCGCGGCGGCCCAGATGTCCTCGTCGGTCGCGTCCCAGTTGCCGTAGCGCAAGTTGTCGCGGGCACTGGCGGCGAAGATGACGACGTCCTGCGGGACCATGGCCATGCGCTGGCGGACATCGGCGGGGTCGGCATCGCGAAGGTCGACGCCGTCCATCAGCACGCGCCCGCCCTGTGGGTCGTAGAAACGCTGGGCGAGTTGGAAGAGCGTGGTCTTGCCCGCGCCGGACGGGCCGACGACCGCAAGCCGCTCGTTCGGGCGGACGTCGAGCGTGAAGCCTTCCAGCGCCGAGGTGTCGGGACGGGTAGGATAGTGGAAGGTGACGTTGTCGAACTGCAGCCGCCCTTCCGCCGGGGTCGGCAGCGGCACGGGATTGGCGGGCGGCGCGATGTCGGGTTCTGCCGACAGCAATTCGTGCAGCCGCTCGGATGCACCAGCGGCGCGGAGCAGGTCGCCATAGACTTCGCTCAAGGCCCCGAATGCGCCTGCCAGCAGGCCTCCGTACAGGACGAAGGCGGCGATGGTGCCGCCGGTGATGCGGCCTGCGGCAACGTCGATCGCACCTTGCCAGATGACGAAGGTGATCGCCGAGAACATCAGCGCGATGATGATGAAGGTCATTACCGCGCGCAGGCCGATGCGCTTCTTTGCGGTGGCGAAGACGCTTTCGGTGGCGTCGGTGAAGCGCTGCGCTTCGCGGCCTTGCTGGTTGAAGGCCTGGACGATCTTCATCGCGCCGAGCACTTCGCTGGTGACGGTGCCGACGTCGGCGATGCGATCCTGCGTGCGGGTCGACACCGCACGGACCTTGCGGCCCAAAAAGACGATCGGGAAGACGATCAAGGGGACGCCGAGCAGGATCATGCCGGCGAGCTTCGGCGCCAGCCAGACGAGGATGCCGGCGCAGGCGACGCCCATAACGAGGTTGCGCAGCGCGACCGAAATGGTGGTGCCGACGACCTGTTCGATGATCGTGGTGTCGACGGTGATGCGGCTGGTGATTTCGGCCGGGCGGTTTTCCTCGAAGAAGCCGGGGGCGAGGCGCAGCAGGTTGCGGTGGACGGCGAGGCGGATGTCGGCGACGACACGCTCGCCCAGCCAGCTGACGAAATAGAAGCGCGTCGCGGTCGCCAGCGCCATGACGATCACCAGCAGCAGCAGATATTCAAACCAGCGACCGATCTCGCCTGATCCGGAAAAGCCGCGGTCGATGATCAACTTGAAGGCGTAAGGCACGCCCGAGGTCGCGGCGGCGGCGACCAGCAGGGCGATGGCGGCGGCGACGATATGACCGGGGTAGCGCTTGGCGAACCCCCAAACCATGCCGAGACTGGAAATCGACTTGCCCTTGGGCGCATTCTGGACGGTGGCCATGGCGCCTGCCCTAGCAGTGTGGCCGCATTGCCTCAATCACCGCATTGCAGCGTGTGCGGCGCAGCATTTCGGTTGATAGGGGCGCAAAGCAGGCCCACAACCGTCGCCACGTGCTGAAGCAATCAAGGAAAATAAATGCTCTATGACGCCTATGAGGTGCAACGCTCGCTGCTGACCGGCGCGAGCAAGCTGGCGAACCTCGGCGCGGGATGGCTCAACAATCCGACCAATCCCTTCGGTTACAGCTCGATGGGTCCGATCGTGGCGGCGGGACTCGGTGTCTTCGCCCATGCCAGCGCGCCGCGCGGCAAGCCCGAATTCGGCATCGAAAGCGTGATGGTCGGCAAGAAGGAAGTCGCGGTCGATGAGGATATCGTGCTGCGCAAGGACTTCGGCCAGCTCAAGCGGTTCAGGAAGCTGTCGGACGAGCAGGGGGAGCCGCTGCTGATCGTCGCGCCAATGTCGGGCCATTATGCGACCCTGCTGCGCGGCACGGTCGAACGGATGCTGCCGAAGCATGACGTCTACATCACCGACTGGCGCGACGCGAAGATGGTGCCGCTGGACGCGGGCAAGTTCGACCTCGACGACTATGTCGATTACGTCATCCTATTCTGCGAGGCGGTGAAGGAAACCACAGGGCAGCGACCGCACATGCTGGCGGTGTGCCAGCCGTCGGTGCCGGCCTATGCCGCTACCGCGATCATGAACGGCGACAAGAACCCGGCGCGGCCCAAGACGCTAACCATGATGGGCGGGCCGGTCGATACGCGCAAGGCGCCGACCGCGGTCAACACGCTGGCGACCGAACGGCCGCACGGCTGGTTCCAGCAGAACGTGATCGCCACCGTGCCGATGATCTACCCGGGTGCGGGGCGGAAGGTCTATCCGGGCTTCCTGCAGCTGGCGGGCTTCATGACCATGAATCTGGGCAGCCACCTGATGAGCCATTGGGAGATGTTCAAGCACCTCGTCGTCGGCGACGATGAAAGCGCGGACGCGACGCGCAAATTCTACGACGAATATCTTTCGGTTTGCGACATGACGGCGGAATTCTACCTGCAGACGATCGACGTCGTGTTCCAGACCCACGCGCTGCCCAAGGGCGAATATATGCACCGCGGCAAGCGGGTCGATCCGGGCGCGATCCGCGACACCGCGTTGATGGCGATCGAGGGTGAGCGGGACGACATCAGCGGCATTGGCCAGACCAAGGCCGCGCTCGACCTGGCGGTGAAGCTGCCGGCGGCGAAGAAGCAATATCTGATGGCCAAGGAAGTCGGCCACTACGGCATCTTCAACGGCCGCAAATGGCGCGAGAAAATCGCGCCGGTGCTCGAGAAATTTATCGCGGCGAACGCCTAGGCGGTAGGCGGCGTCACGTCCTTAATCGGGCGGGGCGGAGCGACCTTTTCGAGGAAGCCCTTGATCGCGCGGCGGGCGGCGACGACCAGCCAGATCGAAAGCACGACCAGGCACAGCGCGACCAGCGCGGCGGCGACCGGGTTGGCGATGGCCAGCGCGAGGAGGCCGCCGGTGGCGACGTCCTCCGCGGTCGAGACCAGCACGTTGCTGAAGGGTTCGGGGCTGACATTGACCATGGCGCGGGCGCCAGCCTTGCCGGCATGGGCCATGAAGGCCGCGCCGCCGCCGAGGAGGAAGCTGGCGACCTGCCACGTCGGATCGGCGCTGTCGACGATGGCAAGGCTCAGCAACGCGCCGCCGAGCGGGCGGATGACGCTGTGGATGCCGTCCCAGATGGTGTCGACGTAAGCGATCTTGTCGGCGAAAAATTCGGCGAAGGTGCCGACCGCCGAAATGGCGAGGATCCAGTTGTTGGCGAGAATGTCGAGCCCATGGAGATGTTCTGGCAGCGCGACATAGCCGAACTTCATCGCGAGGCCGGTGACGAGCGTCACGAGGTAGAGGCGCCAACCGGCGAGGAGGCTGGTGGAGGCGGCGAGCGCCATGAGTTCGACTGGTGACAAGGCGGCGACCCTCCTTACGCTTGGGGGTGGAAGGGTGCGGGAGAATGGGCGTTGGCGCAAGGGGCCGTCACGGGGAGCAAGTCCCCGTGACGTCAGTCCTCCGCTTCGCGAGGCTGGCCGGCCCTCGCCGTCTCTTGGATAAGCCGCACTCGCTTCGCTCCGTTTGGCTTATCCGCGGCGGCTACAGGACCTCAAACAATCCCGCGCCGCCCATGCCGCCGCCGATGCACATGGTGGTAACGACGTAGCGAGCGCCGCGGCGCTTGCCCTCAATCAATGCGTGGCCCGCCAAGCGCGCGCCGCTCATGCCGTAGGGGTGGCCGATCGAGATCGCGCCGCCGTCGACGTTGAGCAGTTCATCGGGGATGCCGAGCTTGTCGCGGCAGTAGAGGACCTGCACTGCGAAGGCTTCATTGAGTTCCCACAGGCCGATGTCGTCCATCTTGAGGCCGTAGCGTTCGAGCAGCTTGGGCACCGCGAAGACCGGGCCGATGCCCATTTCGTCGGGCTCGGTGCCCGCCACCGCCATGCCGATGTAGCGGCCGAGCGGTTCGAGGCCGCGCTTTTCGGCGACGCTGGCGTCCATGACGATGCAGGCCGAGGAGCCGTCGCTGAGCTGGCTGGCGTTGCCCGCGGTGATGTGGGTGTTGGGGCCGAGCACCGGGTTCAGCGAAGCGAGGCCTTCGAGCGTGGTGTCGGCGCGGTTGCCTTCGTCCTTCGACGCGGTGATTTCGCGCTTGGAGACTTCGCCCGTTTCCTTGTCCTTGACGGTCATGGTGACGGTGGCGGGGACGATTTCGGCGTCGAAGCGGCCTTCGGCCTGCGCGGCGGCGGTGCGCTGCTGGCTGCGGAGGGCATATTCGTCCTGCGCTTCACGGCTGATGCCGTAGCGCTGGGCGACGGTTTCGGCGGTGCCGAGCATCGGCATGTAGACGTCCTTGTGCATCGCGACGAGCGAGGGGTCGCCGCCGATCCGCATTTCGGGGGTCTGGACGAGCGAAATGCTGTCCTGGCCGCCGGCCGCGACGATATCCATGCGGTCGATGATGACCTGCTTGGCGGCAGTGGCGATGGCCATCAGGCCCGATGCGCACTGGCGATCGATGGTCTGGCCGCTGACGCCGACCGGGCACCCGGCGCGCAGCGCGACCTGGCGGGCGATGTTGCCGGCCTGGACGCCCTGGGTGAGGACGCAGCCCCACACGACGTCGTCGATCTCGCCCGCTTCGATGCCGGCGCGTTCGATCGCGGGGGCGAGGGAGAGGGCGCCGAGTGTCGCGCCGGGGGTGGCGTTGAACGCGCCCTTGTAGGCGCGGCCGATCGGCGTGCGGGCGGTGGAAACGATGACGGCGTCGCGAGCGGACATGAAGGTCTCTCCCTTAGGTGAAAATGAGGCCGAGCCACTGGGCGGTGAGCGCAGGCCGCTCCTCGCCTTCGATTTCGACCGTGACGGTGTGTTTCAAAAGAAGCTGGCCCGGCGCCTTTTCGTCGGCGGCGTCGAGCGTGAAGTGGCCGCGGACGCGCTTGCCGGACTTGACCGGCGCGAGGAAGCGGACGCGGTCGAGGCCGTAATTGACGGCCATTTTCGTGGTGTCGGGCACCATCATCACGTCGGCGGCCATGCGGCTCAAGAGCGACAGCGACAGGAAGCCGTGGGCGATGGTCCCGCCGAACGGCGTCTGCGCGGCGAGCGCCGGGTCGATATGGATGAACTGATGGTCCTCGGTCGCGTCGGCGAACTGCTGGATCCGGTCTTGCGTTACCTCGATCCAGCCGGAAACGCCGACCGTCTGGCCGACTTTTGCGCGGATGTCCTCAATGCTGGCGATGGGCATGTCGAGGGTCGTCCTAGGCCCCTCGCGAAGCCGCTGGCAAGCCCTGTTGCGGTGACGCTACGGCAAGCTGGTCAACGCGCGGAAACCATCAATTGCTTTGACAGATGCGAATCCGATTGCCGATAGTCGGCAACGCTCGGGAGAGGGCGAACAGACGATCGGGGGATCCAGTGAAGAAGTATGTGATGACGCTGGCTGCGGCCGGCCTTTTCGTGTCGGCCGTGCCTGCGATCGCCGCGGCGCGGGTCGACCCGGCGGCAGAGGATGCGCTGAAGGATGTGCCGCCCGCGGAGCGGGAAAAGGTGCTGGCGTTCGAGCGGGCGCTGCATCCGCAGAGCGGGGTGGTGAAACTGGCCGGCGGCAAGGCGTCGCTAAACCTTGGCGACCAATATTATTACCTGCCTGCCGAGGACGCGAAGAAGGTGCTGGTCGATGCGTGGGGCAACCCGCCGGAAGCCGCCAGCGACGTGCTGGGCATGGTGTTTCCTAAGGGCGCCCACTTTTACGACGGCACTTGGGGCGCCGTGCTGACCTACGACGACAGTGGTCATATCGACGACAAGGACGCGGCATCGGAAGATTATGATTCGGTGCTGAGCGACATGCGGTCGGGCGAGGCGGACGAAAATGCGGCGCGCAAGGAGGCTGGATATGGCGGCGTCCACCTGGTCGGATGGGCCCAGGCGCCGACGTACGACAGCGCATCGAAAACGCTGATCTGGGCGCGCAACATCAAGTTCGACGGTGAGCAGGTGAACACGCTCAACTACGACGTGCGCAAGCTGGCGCGGACCGGCGTGCTGAGCATGAACATGGTCACCAGCATGGACCGCATCGGCGAGGTTCGCGAGGCGGCCAAGGAGCTGGGGCAGACGGTCCAGTTCGACGCCGGATCGCGCTATGCCGACTTCGATTCATCGACCGACCATATGGCGGATTACGGCCTTGCCGGGCTGGTCGCGGCTGGTGCCGGGGTGGCGGTGGCCAAGAAGGTCGGACTTCTCGGCATACTGCTGCTGTTCCTCAAGAAAGGGCTGGTTCTGGTGATTGCGGCCGCAGCCGGCGCCTTTGCCTGGATCAAGCGCAAGCTCGGTTTCGGCGGTAGCGAAGAGGTGGCCGACGACTATGGCTATGACGAAGCGCCGGTCGAGCCCTTGCCTGAAGCACCCGATGCACCCGAAGCGCCCGCAAGCGCGGACGCGTCCGACACCGGCGCGACCGGCTGAACGGTCGCATAGGGCATGATCATCGTCCCGTCCGGCGCAGCGGTGAAGGTCGTCTGCGTCGGATAGGCGAAATCGATCCGGTCGGCGGCAAAGCGCTTCATGATGCCAAGGATAATGTCGGACTTGTGCCGCGCCAGCGTGTCGGCGTCGGTCGAGCGGTCGTCGTAAACCAGTTCGCAGTCGATCGAACTCGGCCCGAACTGGGTCGCGACGCAGCGCACCAGCTTGCAGGTCTTCAGCGGCTTCAGGATCTCGGTCATGACCTCGGGCAGCCGCTCGATCACCTCGGGCGACGTCTGGTAGGTGAGGCCGAACGGCAGCCACGTCCGGCGGACCTTGGCTTCGGCGACGTTGGTCAGTTCCTGGTCGAGCAGCTTGGTATTGGCGATGATCAACTGCTCGCCGCTCATGGCGCGCAGGCGGGTGGTCTTCATGCCGATGCGCTCGACCGTGCCGACGCTGCCCGCAGCTCCGCCGTAGCGGATGATATCGCCGCGCCGGAACGGGCGGTCGAAGACGATCGACAGGCCTGCAAACAGGTCTGAGAAGATGCCCTGCGCGGCGAGGCCGATGGCAATGCCGCCGACGCCGAGGCCAGCGACAAGCGCAGTCACGTTGACCCCCAGATTGTCGAGGATGACGATCGCGGCGATGGCGAAGGCGGCGACGCTGACGAGGACGCGGATGATGCCCATTGCGTTGCCGAGCGTCGAGGCCCCTGGATCGTCGCCGACACGGCTGCGGATGATGCCGATGATGAGCTCGCGCGCCCAGATCGCCATCTGCAGCGCCCAGCAGATCGTGAAGGCCACATCGACGACATGCGCCAGCTTGGGCGGGACGGCGGTGTAGCTGACGACGATGTCGATCGCCGCGACGACCATGAACAGGATGCCGGTCTTCGACAGGACGTTGCCGACCACCCCGCGCCAGCCTTCGCAGGTCGGGTCCTGATCGTGGATGCGGCGACCGAGCGTGCGCAGCAGCAGCATCAGGCCGACGATGCCGGTGGCGACAAGTGCGCCGACCGCGAGTCCGTTCAGGTTGCCGGCGATCCAGTCGATGGTTCCGGTCACCGGACGGTCGATCTTTTCAACGTGGCTCGCCAGCTTCCCGGCGCGATCGGTGATGGTCGGATTGGCGGCAGCCGCGGCCGAAGGGATCAAATTCATGCCGGATAATGGGCCGGAAGCGTCGGAAGTTTCAAGCGGCCTTGGCCAGCGGCGCAGGCGCGCTCTTGCGGCGCGCCCGCTTCGGCCGGGCCTTGAGGAATTTCAGGAAGCCGGTCTCAGCGGTCGACAGGCGCTTGCGCGGACGCGGGCGTGCCATGCCGTGGAGCGGGTCGCGCGGGTCGGCCTGGACCGCTTCGATCAGGCGCGGGTGGACATAGGATTTGCGGCTGATCGCGGGCGTATTGCCTAGCGCTTCGGCGACCGGCTCGAGCACCGACTTCAGGCTGAGCTTTTCCGCTTCGGCGGAATCCAGCAGCTGTTCGAAAAAGATGACGCTGGCGCCCCATGTGCGGAAATGCTTGGCGGTGAAGTCGCAGCCGGTCGCCTCGCGGATATAGGCGTTGACGTCGGCGCTGGTGACGGCGCGGGGCGTGCCGTCGTCGCCTTCATATTGGAACAGCATCTGGCCCGGAAGGTCCTGGCAGCGCCTGATGATCCGCTTCAGGTTGGCGTCGGTCAGCCGCACTTCGTGGATGATGCCGTGCTTGCCCGTGAATTTCATCGCCAGCGACGCGCCCTTCTTGCGGACATGGCGGGTGCGCAAGGTGGTGGCGCCGAAGCTTTTGTTGGTGCGGGCATATTGTTCATTGCCGATGCGGATATGCTCCTTGTCGAGCAGTCGGACGACCGCCGCGATCACCGCTTCGCGCGTCAGGCTACGCTTGCGCAAATCCATTTCGACCTGCGCGCGGAGCTTGGGCAGCGCTTCGCCGAACTCAAGGCAGCCCTCATATTTCGACGCGTCCTGCTTGGCGCGGTAGTCGGGGTGGTAGCGATATTGCTTCCTGCCCCGCGCATCCTTTCCGGTCGCCTGGATATGGCCGTTGGCGTCCTTGCAGAACCAGGCGTCGGTGTAGGCCGGGGGCAGGGCGATGGCGTTGAGGCGATCGATCTCGTCGCGGTCGGTGACACGCTTGCCGCTCTCGTCGAAATATTGCCAGTAGCGACCGTGCTTGGTGCGGGTATAGCCGGGTTCGCTGTCGCTGCTGTGGCGGAGCATCTTTTAACGCCTTCACTCGTTGGGGTGAGTTGATAAATCCACAGCGGCGCGCCGGTTCCGCCCGGGGCCACCCAAACGAAGGAATAAACATGCCCGCCATCGGCGACGCCAAGATATTGATCATGGCCAGCGATCGTTTCGAGGAGAGCGAATTGTTCGGCCCGCGCGAGATCCTGCTGGGCAAGGGCGCGCACGTCACCATCGCCGCGCCGGAGGTCAAGGAGATCATGGGCACGGTGCGCGACGAGCCGGGCAAGACGATCGGGGCCGACATCGCCATCGCCGATGCGACCGCCGCCGATTTCGACGCCCTGCTGCTGCCGGGCGGGGTGAGCAATCCCGATCACCTGCGCACCAACGAAGCCGCGCTGGCGCTGATCCGCGAATTTGCCAACACCGGGAAGCCGGTGGCGGCGATCTGTCATGCGCCCTGGCTGTTGGTCGAGGCCGACCTCCTTCGCGGGCGCAAGGCGACGAGCTGGCCCTCGATCCGTACTGACCTCAAAAATGCCGGTGCGAATGTGGTGGACGAAGCGGCCGTGACCGACGGCAATATCGTGACCAGCCGCAATCCCGACGACGTTCCAGCCTTCACCGAGGCGTTGATCGCGGCGATCGAGGCCCGCGCCTAAACCAGCTATTTATCATTTCCCCTTAATGCTGGCGGCAATGGAAGGGTTCACACCGAATCGCGCGGACCGGTTGGTCGAGTGGGTCGCATCGCTGCTGTTCGCGGCGCTGGTCGGCTATGCCTGCTTGTTGACCGGCGGACCCAAGTTGGGCGCGATGGGCGTGGCGGCCGGGTTCATGGTGGGATCGAGCCTGTTGGCGCGCATCACCCCGGACGGACAACAGGCGTTTGCGTTCGAACCTGCAGCGTTCGACGATCCGGCGCACGATGAGCCGGAGGAGTTGCTGCTCGACGACCCAATCGCTCAGCCAACCGAGGATTCGCGCGTCGTTGCGCTGTTCGGCACCGTCGACAGCTCGCCCGCCGCGCTGGTGGCGCGGATCGAGGATTATCTCGGCCGCGAACCGGATCGCGCCCCCCGTGCCATGCCGGCAGTCGACGAGGCGGCGCGGCCGACAGCCGATGCGTCGGCCGCCCTGCACGCCGCCCTGTCTAATATCCGCGCATCTCTGCGCTAGGACATTTCCTATTCCGCGATGGTCAAAGCCTCGATCTCGAGCGTGATCGCACCGTCGCGGTGCTCGACCGGCGGACGGGCAAGCTGAATGTCGGCAACGACGTGTCCCGACAGGTCGAATTCCTCTTCCCTCAGTCCGGCATGGAGGCGCGCGGCGATCGCCGCCGCGTCCGGCGCGGGGATCCGCAGTTCGATTTCGTGGCGTTCGCCGACAAAGGTCAGCGATTGCCAGTCGACCGACTTGAATTCGGTCAGCAGGATGCGGCTGCGATCGACTCCTGCCCGGTTGAGCAGGGAGCGGAGCAAGGCCGCGGCGGGGGGCGACATGGCTAGTTTCATCATCGTGCGGACTCCAGATAATTCAACACGCGGGCGACGGTGACCGGACGCTGCTCGCGCCCGTTGCGCAGGTCGAACACGAACCGCGGATCCCCCACCGCGTCTCGTCCGAAACGGGTCGGTGCGACGTTGCTTGCCCGGAGATATTTTTCGACATTGTGAAGTAGGTGCACGATTGGACTTCCCCGCTAACTCTACGACTCGGCGCACCCCTGTGTCTCAACGCATTTCCTACTTGTCTAGGAAATTTCCTAGGATTATATCGTGAACATGCTGCCGAATCCTCGAGAATATCTGGAATCCCTTTGTGCCGAGCGAGGGGAAAACTTCGCCGCCCTGTCGCGGCTGGTGGGCCGCAACCCGGCCTACATCCAGCAATATGTCCGCAAGGGCACGCCCAAGTCGCTGCCGGAGCGCGAACGGCGCATCCTGGCGCGCTACTTCGACATCCCGGAGGCCAGCCTGGGCGGCGCGGATGGGGAAGGGGCGACCGACTTCGGAGCGCTCGTTCCGGTCCAGCGGGCGGAAGTGTTCGCCTCGGCCGGTCCTGGCGCGATGCCCGACGCCGAACGCCGGCGTCCCTATTTCGGGTTCGACCAGCAATGGCTGCGCCGACTGACCGCCAGTCCGGCGGAGCGACTTGAGGTGATTCGGGTCGAAGGCGATTCGATGGCGCCCACGCTCAATGCGGGCGACGACATATTGGTCGACCTCGGCGATGCGGGCGAGCGGCTGCGCGACGGGATATACGTGTTGCGGGTCGACGGGACCCTGTTGGTCAAGCGCCTGGCCATCCATCCGGTCGGACGTCGGGTCACGGTCCAGTCGGACAATCCGGCCTACGGCGATCTGCCCGATTGCGGCCTCGACGAAATCCAGTGCATCGGCCGCGTCATCTGGGCCGGGCGCAAGGTCGCCTGATCTAGCGGCGGCGGTCCCACAGCCAGGTCAGCAGCGCCAGCACGACGCCCGCCGCAAAGCCGTAGAACATCCACATGACGGGCTCGCCCCTGCCGATGCCGTAAAGTGCGCCGATCACCGGGCCGAGGAAAAGGAAGATGCCGCCGGCATGCATGGTCTTGCGTGGTTCCATGTCCGGCGCCTTGCCAGAAGCGGTGCTTATGCGCCAGTCCGCGAAACATGGTTGACGCTTCGTTGACCGCGCTTGTCCGCCGAATGGCAAGCGGCGCGGGCGTAAGGCGGGGCTATGGACATGCCCTTCATTTCCGGTCGCGCCGCGCTTGAGGATGCGGCGAAGCTCATCGAAACCTATGGCGACGACGCCGGGTTCGAGGCGGCTGCGCGCGCCGAAGATAGCCGCGACCGAGGCAATGTCATCCGGTTCTGCCATTGGCGCCAGATCGAACGCGTGATCGCGACGCTGAGCGCCGACGAGGTCGGCGGCACCATCCACTAATCCGGACCGACACGGTCCTGCGCGGCGTGCATGCGCACGAGTGCTGGCGCGCGCGCCAGTCCGTGCTAGGCTGACGCCGATGGGAAGGCGTGGGTCGAGGCGGGTGGCCGCATCCTTGTTGCGTGCAGGCACGGCCGGGCTGGCGCTGCTGGCCGCGCCGCTACACGCCCAGCAGGCGCCCGCCAGCGATCCGGCAGAGCTCGATCCGGCGGCGCCGATGGATCCGATGCCCGACCTCGACGTCGAATGGCCGGACATGTCGGTTCCCGATCCCGCGCCGATGCCCGCGCCGGGGGAAGCCGATGAAGGCCAGGCCGAAGCCGCCTTCGACGACAGTGCGGACCAGATCAGCGATATTGCCTCGACCCAGCGCTATCGGTGGGAGCTGAAGGGGCTCGGCGGCATCGATACCGACGGGGCAATCCAGAAGGCGTTCGAGCAAAGATCGACGCTGCGGGCGGAGCGCAAGGAGCAGGCAAACGCCGCGCAGATCGACCGGCGGGCGCGCGCCGATGCGGAATTGTTGGCGGAATTGCTGAGGTCGCAAGGATATTATGACGCGTCGGTCGATACCGACATCCAGCTGAAGAGCGACGGCGTGCTCGTCGAACTGCTGGCGACGCCCGGGGCGCGCTACAGGTTCGCGCAGGTCGACCTGCCGGGGCTCGACGCCGCCGCGGGCGAGGAAGCGGGCAAGCTGCGCGACGCCTTCGCCGTCCGCGAAGGCGACCCGGTGGTGGCGCAGAACGTCATCGATGCGGGCATCGCGTTGCAGGTCGCGCTAGGCGCCGAGGGCTTCGCGACCGCCAAGGTCGGCGACCAGGATATCGTCGTCGACCATGACACCCAGACCGCGCGGCTGGTCCTTCCGGTCACGCCGGGACCGGTAGCCAAGTTCGGCCAATTCAAGGTGTCGGGCGAACCCGCCTTTTCGGCCAAGCATCTGGGCGTCATCGCGCGGTTCGACGAAGGCGATCGCTACAACCAGCCCGATGTCGACGATCTGCGCCGCGCGCTGGTCGCGACAGGGCTGGTGGGGTCGGTCGAGGTAACCCCGGTGCCGCGGCAGAACGGCGAAGTCATCGACCTGGACGTCAAGCTGACCCCGGCGCCGATGCGGACCATCGCGGGCGAGCTGGGGTACGGCACCGGCGAAGGCTTCCGGGCGGAAGCCAGCTGGCAGCATCGCAACTTCTTCAACCCGGAGGGCGCGTTGACCGTCCGCGGCGTCGCAGGCACGCAGGAACAGGGCGCGTCGCTGACCTTCCGGCGCAACAACTGGCTGCGCCGCGACCAGGTGCTGAACGCCCAGTTCCTGGCCAGTCACATCGATCGCAAGGCTTATGAGGCGAAGACCATTTCGCTGTCCGGCGGCTTCGAACGGCAGAGCAATTTCATCTGGCAGAAGAAATGGACGTGGAGCTTAGGCGCCGAGCTGATCGCGTCCGACGAACGCGACACGATCGAAGCGACCGGGGCGGAGCGGCGGCGGACCTTCTTCATCGGCGCCATCCCCGCGAGCCTGGGCTATGACGGCAGCGACGACCTGTTGAACCCGACGCGCGGGTTCCGGTTGAGCGGGCGTATCAGCCCCGAAGTCAGCCTGCAGGGCAGCGCCTTCGGCTATGTCCGGGCGCAGGTCGACGCCAGCGCCTATCGTCCGGTGAGCGAGCGGGGGGTGGTGGCCGTTCGCCTGCGTTTCGGCACGATCCTGGGCGCGACCCGCGATCGCATCGCGCCGTCGCGCCGTTTCTATTCGGGTGGCGGCGGATCGGTACGCGGCTACGGCTACCAGCAGCTCGGGCCGCGCGACATCGACAATGCCCCGATCGGCGGCCGCAGCCTGTCGGAGTTCAGTTTGGAAGCGCGGGTTAAGTTGAAGGCGTTCGGCGGCAATTTCGGGGTCGTGCCATTCATCGACGGCGGGTCGCTGTCGACCGAGGCCACACCCGATTTCAAGCAGTGGCAGCTCGGGGCCGGCATCGGCCTGCGCTATTACAGCAGCTTCGGCCCGATCCGTATCGACGTCGGCACCCCGCTCAATCCCCAGCCCGGTGACGGGCGGGTCGCGGTCGTGGTCAGCCTGGGCCAGGCCTTCTAGATGCCAACGGACCGCCAGGCCGATCGCATCGTCGTGCAACCGCGCAAGCATTGGGCGCGGCGACTGCTGAACGAATTGCTGGTGCTGTTGCTGGCGCTGCTGGCGCTGGCCGGGATCGGGCTGGTCTTCCTCGACACTGCGCCGGGCCACCGGTTCATCGTCGACCAGGTCGGCAAGCTGGAAACGGCGACGGGACTGAAGATCGGCATAGCGCGGATCGAAGGGTCGATTTTCGGCAAGGCGAAGCTGAAGGGCGTGACGGTCAGCGACCCGCAAGGCGTGTTCCTGACTAGCCCCGAAATCAGTGTCGACTGGGCGCCCGGCGCGTGGCTGTACAACAGCCTGCACATCGACAGCCTCGATGCCCGGCTGGTGCGGCTGGAACGGTTGCCCAAGCTGCGCAAAACCGGTCGCAAGGGGCCGATCCTGCCCGGTTTCGACATCCACATCGGCGCGCTGAAGATCGACCGGCTGGAATTGGCGAAAGGGTTAACCGGAACGGCGCGTGCGGGATCGGTGGCGGGGAGCCTCGACGTGCGTGCCGGCCGGGCGATGGTCGACCTCAAACTGGCGCTGATCGACGGTGACAAGCTGGCCGCGCGGCTCGATGCCGAGCCCGACCGCAACCGCTTCGACCTTGACGTGAAGGCGGTGGCGCCTGCCGACGGCCTGCTGCCCGCGATCGTCGGGCTCAAGCGACCGATCGACCTTGCCATCGACGGTGACGGCACCTGGACGCGCTGGCGCGGGGCGCTGAAGCTGCTGGTCGACGGCAAGCCGCACGGCGCGCTCGACCTTGCGGCCGACAGCGGGACCTATCGCCTGTCGGGGACGCTTGCGCCCGCACCCTTCCTAAAAGGTCGGCTGCAACGGCTGACCGCCCCGTCGATCCGGGTGAACGGCACCGCGACCTTCAAGGACCGCGTCCTCGACGGCGAACTGGCGCTGGCGTCGCCGTCGCTTCGGGTGGTCGCGCGCGGCGCGGTCGACCTCGCGGCCGGCGCCTATCGCGGCCTGCGCTTGGGGCTCGACCTGCTGCGTCCGCCGGCGCTGTTTCGCAACATGACCGGGCGCAACGTGCGCATGCTGTGGACGCTCGACGGGCCGATGGACCGCGCGGCCTACAGCTATCGCCTGACCAGCTCGCAGGTCGCGTTCGACAATACCGGCTTTATCGACGTGCGAGCCGAAGGGCGCGGCAAGCTGTCGCCATGGCCGATGAAGGTGGCACTGATGCTCAAGGCGCGGGCCATCACCGGCGTCGGCGACGTGGCCGGCGGCATCCTGGCCAACATCAGCGTGAAGGGGATGCTGGACATCACCCCGAAGCTGGTGCGCGGCGAGAAGCTCGTCCTCAACAGCGCCAAGGTGAACGGCACGCTGTCGCTGCTGATCGATCTCAAGACCGGGCGGTTCGACGTCGCCATTTCGGGCGGCCTCAAACGCTATCTGATCCCCGGCATCGGCATCGTCGATGTCACCACCGACCTCAAGGTCGTGCCGGGCCCCAACGGGCATGGGTCGCGGGTGACGGGAAGCGCGGTGGCGCAGGTGCGGCGGCTAGACAACAGCTTCTTCGCTTCGCTGACGGGCGGGCTGCCGAAGATCACCTCCAACCTCGATCGCGGGCCGGACGGGATCCTGCACCTCACCAACCTCCAGCTCTCTTCGCCCAAGCTGCGTCTGTCGGGGCAGGGCTACCGTCGCAAGGACGGCACCTTCTTCATCGAGGCGCGCGGCACCCAGGCGCAATATGGTCCGGTACGGCTGACGCTGGACGGGCATATCGAGCGGCCACGGGTCACGTTGCTGCTCGACCGGCCCAACGACGCGCTGGGACTGCGCGAGGTGACGCTGAACCTCGTACCCACCGCACAGGGCTTCGATTACAGTGCGAAGGGCGGGTCGCGGCTCGGGCCGTTCACGTCGAACGGGGCGATCCTGCTGCCCAAGGGTGCGCCCACCGTCATCGACATCGCCGCGCTCAACGTCGCCGGGTCGACCGCAACCGGTCGACTGAGATCCGATCCGGGCGGGTTCAACGGGACCCTGACGGTGGCAGGGGGCGGACTCGCGGGAACGCTCGGCTTCTCGCCGCAACAGGGCGCGCAGAAGATCGATGTCAGGATGGCGCTCAACCGACTTTCGGTGGGTGGCCAAGATCCGCTTTCGGTGCGCATCGGACGGATCGACGGCTCTGTCCTGCTGGCGGATGGGCGGATGAGCTTCGACGGGACGATCGACGGGCGAGGCGTGACCTTCGATGGCGTCGTGCTGTCGCGGATCAACGCCACCGCGCGAATGACCGACGGGGCGGGCAAGGTGGTGGCGACGCTCGCGGGAACGCGCGGCACCGAGTTCGACCTTAACCTTGCCGCCGACGTGACCCCGCAACGGATCAGCATCACCGGGCGCGGCACGTTGGCGCGGCGGCCGATCACGCTGGCCAGCCCGGCGGTGCTCAACGCGACGCGCGACGGGTGGGAGGTCGAGCCGACCCGCATCCATTTCGCCGGCGGGCAGGCCACCCTGTCCGGCCAGACCGGGTCGCGGCCCGAAATCAACGCCGAAATCCAGGCCATGCCGATGCAGCTGCTCGACATCGTCTGGCCCGGCGCGCGGCTGGGCGGGATCGCCAGCGGCCATATCGACTACCAGTGGGTCGGCCAGCCGATGGGCAGCGCGAACCTGCGCATTCGCCGCCTGACCCGCGCCGGCCTGGTACTGGCGTCGCAGCCGATCGACCTTGGCGTCAACGCCGTCATCCGCGACGGGCGCGCAGCGCTTCGGGCGGTGGCGGTGAGCGGGGGCAAGACCATCGGCCGTGCGCAGGCACGCTTCGCGCCGCTCGGTCGCGGGCCGATCGTGGCCGAATTGATGAATGCGCCGATGCAGTTGCAGGCGCGCTATGCCGGGCCAGCGGATACGTTGTGGCGATTGTCGGGGATCGAGATTTTCGACCTGTCGGGTCCGGTCGCGGTCGGCGCCGACATCAGCGGTCGGCTGGTCGATCCGCAAATCCGCGGCTCGATCCGCGCGCAGGGCGCCAGGATCGAAAGCGCGGTGACGGGGACAGTCGTCGAAGGCCTGAACGCCAGCGGCCGCTTCGACGGGTCGCGACTGACCTTCGGTTCGATCCAGGGAACGACGCCGGGCGGCGGCGCGGTTACCGGTAACGGAACGGTGGATTTCTCCGGCGGCGGGGTCGGCCTCGACCTCAATTTCCAGGCGACAAAGGCACGGCTGCTTGCGCGCGACGATATCGCGGCGACGGTCACCGGACCGCTGTCGATTAAGTCGCAGGCCGCGGGCGGGGTGATTAGCGGGACCTTCAAGCTGGACGGCGGCCGCTTCACGCTGGGCCAGGCGAGCGCCGCGGCGTCGGTTCCGCGGCTTGCGGTGCGCGAGGTGGGCCTCGACAGCGACATGGTCATCGAAGCCAAGCAGTTGGCGCCGTGGCGACTGGATTTCGACGTCGACGGCGGACCGCTGACGGTACGCGGGCTGGGCATCGACAGCCGCTGGTCGACCAAGCTGAAGGTTGGTGGCACGGCCGATGCGCCGAGGCTCAACGGGACGGCAGAACTGATCCGCGGAGACTATGACTTCGCCGGGCGCAATTTCCGCCTGTCTAAGGGCACCATCCGCTTCCGCGGCGAAAGCCCGCCCGATCCGCTGCTCGACATCAGGGCGGAAGCGCAGGTGCAGGGGTTGGACGCCAGCGTGGTGGTGACGGGCACCGGGCTGAAGCCGGAAATCCGTTTCGCATCGGTCCCGCAGCTGCCGCAGGACGAACTTCTGTCTCGGATGCTGTTCGGTACGTCGATCACCAATTTGAGCGCGCCGGAAGCGCTCCAGCTGGCCGCCGCGGTGACGTCGCTGCAGTCGGGTGGCGGCGGGCTCGACCCGATCAACGCTGTACGGCGCGCGGTTGGCCTCGACCGGCTGCGGATCCTGCCGGCCGATATCTCGACGGGGCAGAAGACGTCGCTATCGGCAGGCAAATATATCGGGCGCAGGCTGTTCGTTGAGGTGATCACCGACGGGCAGGGCTATTCGGCGACGCGGATCGAATTCCAGGTGACCCGCTGGCTGTCGTTGCTGTCTTCTGTGTCGACGATCGGCCGCACCAGCGCCAACGTCCGCATCAGCAAGGATTATTAGCGCTTCATATAACCTTCGAGCTCGGCCTTCAGCTCTTCGAGCGAGGCGCGCTGCCACTGCTGCGCCCAGGGGCTGTCCGCCTCGGTCGCGGTGCGCAGGAAGCCCGGGCGGGCCCAGCGCTGCGGCGTGACGGTCGGTTTGGCCAGCGCCAGCTTCTTGAGGTCGAACGTTTCGCGGAACGTAAGCCCGGACTGCCCGCCGCGCGCCCAGGCGACGAAGGCGAACACCTGTCCCGCTTCGCCGAGGTCAAGGTATAGTTCGACGCCGACGGGATATTCGACTTCGCCCTCGATCAGGGCGCCGGTCGGCGAAATGTTGCGCAGGCGGACGCGGTCCGACGAGTGATTGTAGAGGACGTCGCCCATCCAGATCAGCGGGTGACGCTGGGCATCGCGGCGCGCCTCCTCCGGCTGCTCGGGCAGAATGACCGCTTCCTCCTCGACCGCCGGCGGCTCGGGCGCCTTTCCGGCCTTGAGGTCGGGAAAGCTGCGACGGATGACGTCGAGCAGCAGTTCGTCGCGAACGCCATGGTCGCAATCGATCTGCGTTTCGTGCGCGAATTCCAGCCCGAAGCGATCGCGCCGGATCCAGCGAACGGCACACTCGATCGGCGAGCCGTCACCCAGGATAAGTTCGACCCGCTCCCACAGCCGCGGCTCGAAATCGCCGCGAACCATTGCTCCGCCGGCCGATAGGTTAACCAGGTCGACCTCGACCCGTTCCCCGCGGAAGTCGAGCGCGGCTTTCTCGTCGTTCAGCCGATGACGGTCGTTCCAGCGATGGTCCTGGGTCCGTCCGCTGTCACGCGCGACGCCCACCGACGACAGCGCGTCCGCTTCGCTGCCCTTGCCCGCCTTGTCGGCGAGTAGTTGCTCAGGCTTGCCCGGGGTTTTCCCGGCTAGCACGGCGGCGCGGAACTGGTTGGTCAACGGCTTCTTCCCCCGGGTACAGGTCAGTCGAACGGCGTATCGCGGACCAGTCGGTCCTCATGCTGCCGGGCGAACGGACGGCGGCGCTCGCTTGCACCCAAGGCCGGCAGGCGCGGGCCGGGCAGGCTTCGCGCGAAGGACGGATCGATGGCAAGCTGGCAGCCCATGCGTGCGAGCATGCGCGCGAAGGCGTTGCCAAATGGTTGATGGGGCAAAAATAAGGGCGCCCTCCGTCATCGGGAGGGCGCCCACTACAACGGCCTGTGATCGGGGGGATCAGGCGCTGTAATACATATCGAATTCGACCGGCGACGGCGTGGTTTCCCACCGCATCACCTCTTCCCACTTGAGCTCAATATAAGCGTCAATCTGGTCCGCCGTAAAGACGTCGCCCTTGAGCAGGAATTCCTTGTCGCTCGCCAGCGCGCCGAGCGCTTCGCGGAGCGAACCGCAGACGGTCGGGACATTGACGAGTTCGGCGGCCGGCAGGTCGTACAGGTTCTTGTCCATCGCCTCGCCCGGGTGGATGCGGTTCTGGATGCCGTCGAGGCCAGCCATCAGCAGCGCGGCATAGGCGAGATAAGGGTTGGCCATCGCGTCGGGGAAGCGGAATTCCACGCGCTTGGCCTTTTCGCCCGCGCCATAAGGGATGCGGCACGAGGCCGAACGGTTGCGCGACGAATAGGCCAGCAGCACCGGCGCTTCGAAGCCCGGCACCAGCCGCTTGTAGCTGTTGGTGGTCGGGTTGGTGAAGGCGTTGAGCGCGCGGGCGTGCTTGATGACGCCGCCGATGAAGTAGAGCGCGGTTTCCGAAAGGCCCGCATAGCCGTTGCCGGCGAACAGTGGCTTGCCGTCCTTCCAGATCGACATGTGGGTGTGCATGCCGCTGCCATTATCCTTGGCGATCGGCTTGGGCATGAAGGTCGCGGTCTTGCCATAGGCATGGGCGACCATGTGCACGACATACTTGTACACCTGCATGCGGTCGGCGGTTTCGACCAGCTTGCCGTAGGTGAGGCCGAGTTCGTGCTGGGCGGCGGCGACTTCATGGTGATGCTTGTCGCAGGGCAGGCCCATTTCGATCATGGTCGAGACCATCTCGCCGCGGATGTCGACGGCGCTGTCGACCGGCGCGACTGGGAAATAGCCGCCCTTGGCACGCGGACGGTGGGCCAGGTTGCCGCCTTCATACTGCTTGTTGGTGTTGGTAGGCAGCTCAATGTCGTCGATTTCGAAGCCGGAGCCGGCATAGCCGTCGTGGAACCGGACGTCGTCGAACATGAAGAATTCGGCTTCCGGGCCGACGAACACGGTGTCGCCGATGCCGGTGGCCTTGAGATAGGCTTCGGCGCGGGTCGCGGTCGAACGGGGATCGCGGGCGTAAAGCTCGCCGGTGCCCGGCTCGACGATGTTACAGACCAGGATCAGCATCGGGGTCGCCGAGAACGGATCCACATAGGTGGCGTCGAGGTCGGGCATCAGGATCATGTCGGATTCGTTGATCGCCTTCCAGCCGGCGATGGACGAACCGTCGAACATGAAGCCGTCGGTCAGCATATCCTCGTCGATGACCGACGCGACCATGGTCAGGTGCTGCCACTTGCCCTTGGGGTCGGTAAATCGCAGATCGACATATTCGATCTCGTTTTCTTCGATCATTTTCAGGACTTTGGACGCTGCGCTTGCCATGATGTCTATGCTCCGGAGGTGAACAGAATCACCCGCAGGCCCCCCTGCAGGTTTGTTGCAGCGAGCGATTCCAGAAGGGCGTTACGGAGTCACGACTGGGGTGAAGATTTCACGGGGATATGTCATGCCTTTGCGATGGAATCATTCTACGTCGTGGTGCAGGACCTTTTCGAAGCGTTCTACGATGCAATCGATAGGCGGTTCGGTCGACTTGCCGCTTGGCTAGTGACGCTGGCGGCCGTTCCTGTCTTCTTTGTTGGTAGCTATGTTCTGTTAGTCTGGCTGACTCAATAAACCCGCCGCTGCGCCTGCACGAGCATCCTAAGCAGCATCGCGACCGGGCGGGGGACGCCGACCTTGCCTTCCAGCCACAGGCTGACCGCCGAGCGGCTGACGCCGATCGCGCCGGCAAGGTCGGACTGGGTCTTGTAGCCGAGCGCGCGCATGTGGCGGCGCAGCTCCTCCGGCGACATGGATGCCTTGAGATTCGGGTCCTCGGCGTCGGTCATTGCAGGACGTGGTAGCGGAGGGATTTGGCGAACGGAAGCGCAGACCGGCCTGACGTCAATTCAGGCAGTCGGTCCTGTATGCGCTGCGACAGGCCGTCCGATCCTCGCCGTCTCTCGCGCAACGACGCTCGCTTCGCTCCGTTTCGCTCGGCGGCTCAGATGGCGTCGTGCCCGCGGTCTCCGGTGCGGATGCGCACCGCCTGTTCAACGGGAAGGACGAAGATCTTGCCGTCGCCGATGCGCCCGGTCTTGGCCGCGGCCTCGATCGCTTCGATGGTGCGGTCGACCAGGTCTTCCTCGACAACCACCTCGATCTTCACCTTGGGCAGGAAGTCGACGACATATTCGGCGCCGCGATAAAGCTCGGTATGGCCCTTCTGGCGGCCGAAGCCCTTTACCTCGGTCACGGTGATGCCCGACACGCCCACTTCGTGCAGCGCGTCCTTCACATCGTCGAGCTTGAACGGTTTGATGATGGCTTCGATCTTCTTCACGGCCCGCCTCGCTAATGGATCTCGCGGCGATATTAGGCACAGCCGGAACGCAAACGCCATATTTTCATGCTGCAGTGCGAAATCTTCAACAGGCGAGGGGTTGTCAAACCGCTGCCGCAATTGGTCGGCAGACGCGCAGGCCATGAAGAAAGCCATCATCCTGTCGGCGGGCCAGGGCTCGCGTCTCGGCCACCTGACCAGCGACCGGCCCAAGTGCCTGATCGAGTTCAACGGCCGCACGTTGCTCGACCGCCAACTCGATGTGCTGGCCGCCAACAGGGTGGAGATGGCGACCGTCGTCACCGGCTTTCGCGACGATGCGATTGAAGCCGCGCTCGACCGTCGCCGCGCGGCCGGAGAGGGGCCGGAGGTGCGGACCGTCTTCAACCCCTTCTACAAAGTCGCCGACAACCTCGGCTCGCTATTCGTCGCGCGCGACGCGATCGATGGCGACACGCTGGTGTGGAACGGCGACACGCTGGTCAGCGATGCGCTGATGGCGGCGGTGGTGGCGAACGATCGAGACGGCATCTGCGTCACCGTCGACCGCAAGGACAGTTATGACGACGACGACATGAAGGTCGTCCGCGACGAGGACAGCGGCCGCCTGCGCGCCATCGGCAAGCGCATCGCGGCGGGGGTCAATGCGGAGAGCATCGGCCTGCTCGCCTTCCGCGGCGACGGCGCCGCCCGCTTCCGCGCGGCGATCGAACAAGCCATGCGGACCAAGGAAGGCACCACCATTTGGTACCTGCGCGTCATCCACCACATCGCCCAAACGAGCGACGTGTGGACGTTCGACATCAACGGCCATGAATGGGGCGAGGTCGATTTCCCGGAGGATGTGGCGGCTGCCGCGGCACTGACCAAGCGGTGGGATGACGCCGTTCAGCGAGGCTGACCGAGGCTGCCGGCGAAGAGCCGCCCCGCCAATGGCAGGGCGGCGAACGGTTAATTTAGCAATTGCAGGGCTTGCAGTTGCAGGGGCTGCAGTTGCAGCCCTTAGCCTTGCAGCGACACGGGTTGCAGCCACAGGCGGCGGTGTTCTTCGTTTCCATCACATTTTCTCCTTCTGTCCAACAGCGGACAAAAGGCTTATGGCATCCGTACCATGGTACGGAATCAAGCGAAAAATTCAGATACGATCGGCGGTCTTGCCAAGGCAGTCGGTGTCAACGTCGAAACCGTCCGTTATTATCAGCGGCGCGGATTGCTGCCCGAGCCGCCGCGCGTCGGCGGCGAAGTGCGGCGATACGGTGCCGAGGATGTGCGGCGGCTGAAATTTATCCGATCCGCACAGACCGCCGGCTTCACCCTAAGCGAGATCGGCGAACTGATCGAATTGGACCGGTCCGACGATCGTGCGCGGGTTCGTGAGATGGCAGCGGACCGGGTCGCGGCACTGGATCTTCGGATCGCCCAGCTGACCGAAGCGCGTGACGCGCTCAGTCGGCTCGCGAGGGCCTGTGCCCATTCGGCGGCCGGACCTTGCCCAATCCTGGATGCGTTTGACCGCGCGAACTGAACGACGCCGACTTAATAGGGCGGGCGGTCGAGGCCCCTCGGGCTCTTCGTGAATATCTCGTGCCCGGTTTCGTTGATGCCGATGCTGTGCTCGAACTGCGCCGACAGCGACCGGTCGCGGGTGACCGCGGTCCAGCCGTCGTCGAGCAATTTGCAGTCGGCGCGGCCGATGTTGATCATCGGTTCGACGGTGAAGAACATGCCGGGGCGAAGCTCGGGCCCGCTGCCGGCGCGGCCGGCGTGGACGACTTCGGGGCTGTCGTGGAACAGGCGTCCGAGGCCATGGCCGCAGAAATCGCGGACGACGCCATAGCGATGCTTTTCGGCATGGGTCTGGATGGCGTGGGCGATGTCGCCGATGGTGTTGCCGGGCTTGGCCTGTTCAAGGCCAAGCATCAGGCATTCATAGGTCACGTCGACCAGCTTCTTCGCCTTGATCGGAACGTCGCCGACGAAGAACATGCGGCTGGTGTCGCCGTGCCAGCCGTCGAGCAACGGGGTGACGTCGATGTTGACGATGTCGCCGTCCTTCAGCGCCTTTTCGCCGGGAATGCCGTGGCACACGACATGGTTGATCGAGGTGCAACAGCTCTTGGTATAGCCGCGATAGCCGAGGGTCGCGGGCACGCCGCCGGCGTCGACCGTCATCCGGTAGACGATGTCGTCGAGTTCCTGAGTGGTGACGCCGGGAACGACATGCTTGGTCAGCTCGTCGAGGATTTCCGCCGCCAGCCGCCCGGCCTTGCGCATACCTTCGAAGCCCGCTTCGTCGTGGAGCTTGATCACATGGCTGCGCGGTTCGGCCCGGTCTTCAGGCCCGACGTGGATATATTCGGTCATGCGGCCTAGATAGGGTGCGACGGCGGAAAAGTCGAACGGAGGCGTGCGTGGGCAAGGTGTGGACGGCGGGACTGGTGGTAATCGGGGACGAGATCCTGTCAGGCCGGACGCAGGACAAGAATATCGCGCAGGTTGCCAGCTGGCTGAACGTCCAGGGCATCCGCCTGCGCGACGTGCGCGTCGTGCCCGACGTCGAGGAGCGTATCGTCGAGGCGGTCAATGCGCTTCGCACCGGCTACGATTATTGCTTCACCACCGGTGGCATCGGGCCGACGCACGACGACATTACCGTCGACGCCGTGGCGAAGGCGCTGGGCGTCGAGGTGATCGTCCATCCCCAAGCGCGGGCGATCCTCGAACGCTATTACGAGACCCGCGGCGGGCTCAACGAAGGGCGACTGCGGATGGCGCGGGCGCCGCAAGGCGCGGAACTGATTCCGAACAAGATGTCGGGCGCGCCGGGGCTGAAAATCGGCAATTTGTTTCTGATGGCAGGCGTCCCGCACATCACGGCGGGGATGCTCGACGCGCTCACCGGGACGCTTGAGGGCGGGCGGCCCTTGGTCAGCGTCACGCTCGGCGCCTTTGCGCCGGAGAGCGAGGTGGCCGAACTGCTCCGGACGACCGAGAAGGCCAACGAGGGCGTGTCCATCGGCAGTTACCCGTTCTTCCGCGAGGGGCGGGTGGGGGCCAATTTCGTGGTCCGGTCGGAAGACCAGGGGCAGGCCGATGCGGTGGCCGGTACGCTGGCGGCGGGACTGGCCGAGGCGGGATATGAACCCGTTGCCGGCGGAATTTAGGCCGCGCGGCGGCGTGGTGTCTTGGCCAGCGTGACCATGGTGATCAGCGCAAAGACCACGGCGATGGCGAACGGTGCGCCGGGCCAACGGAACGGGGCGCTGTCGCCGGTGAAATAGGCGAGCGCCGGGTTGTAGAGCAGCGGCGCAAACACCGCGCCCAGCGCCATGACGCTGCCGCCGATGCCCTGCACCTCGCCTTGTGCATCGGCCGGAACGCGTTGCGACAGCATTGCCGACAGCGAAGGCTGCACCAGCGACTGGATCGCGATGATGACGATGAACATGAGCGCGATCGTGCCGCTGTCGATCAGCATGTATCCGGCAAAGCCGCAGGTCGCGCCCACCAGGCCAATCTGCGCGGTCCGGCGCTCGCCGAAACGCGCCACCATCCTCCCGGTCAGGAAGAACTGGCAGAAGGCCATGGCGATCCCCACCGCCGCCAGCGACGCCCCGATGCGGCCGCTTGACCAGCCGAAATTGGCGATGGTGTAGTAGGACCAGACCGACGGGTAGACGAGGCTGGCGATCTGCCACACGAAATAGGTGACTACGACCCACGGCAGTCCCGGGATCGATCGCACGACCGCGATGGCGCCAAGCGGGTTGGCGCGGCGCCAGTTGAACGGTCGGCGCAGCTCGGACTTCAGCGTTTCCGGGAAGACGAACAGTCCGTAAAGGAAGTTCAGCCCGGCCAGCAGGGCTGCGGCGGCGAACGGGATGCGGTGGCCGAATTCGCCGAGCAGACCGCCGATCGCCGGGCCGACGACGAAGCCGATGCCGAACGAGGCGCCGACCAGCCCGAACACCCGCGCACGCTGGGCGGGCGGGGTGATGTCGGCCAGCGCGGCCTGGCACGGGCCATAGGTGGCGCCGAACAGGCCGGCGAGCGCACGGCCGAGGAAGAAGAGCGGCAGGCTGTTGGCGATGGTTAGCAGCGCATAATCGATCGCATAGCCGGCCAGCGCACCGAGCAGGACGGGACGGCGGCCGAAGCGGTCGGACAGGTTTCCGACGGTCGGCCCGGCGACGAATTGGACCACCGCGTAGAGGAGGGCGAGCCAGCCGCCGATCTGCGTCGCGCGCGGCAGGTCGATGTGGCCGACCTCCATGATCAGGCGCGGCAGCGTCGGGATGATGATGCCGAAGCCTATCGCGTCGATCAGCACCGTGACGAGGATGAAGGGGGCGGCGTGGGGGATGCGGGCGGCCGTGCTGTTCATATCAACCGCCTGTGTCTGGGAGCCAAAGTCGCCGCCGGACCATCAGTCCGGCGCGCTCCAAAATCAAGACAGCCCCCGGCAGTCAGGATTTTGGAGCGGGTGAAGGGAATCGAACCCTCGTCGTAAGCTTGGGAAGCTTCTGCTCTACCATTGAGCTACACCCGCCCGAAGGCGTGGCCGGAGCGGTGCCACGCAGCCCCGCGACCGTCAAGCGCCCAAAAGAAAACGGCGCCGCCCGAAGGCGACGCCGCAATCTTTGTTATGGCGCGAAGGCTTAGAAGCCGACGCTGACCGTCACGCTGGCAGTGCGCGGCGCACCGATCTGCACGAACGGCGGGTTGCCCCAGTTGATGCTGCTCGAGATCGACTGGGCCAGGCCACCGCCGAAACCGCCGACGTAGAACTTGTCGAACAGGTTGTAGACGTTGAACTGGACGTAGGTCTTCTTCAGGCCTTCGTCGAAGTAGCCCATGTTGACGCGCGCATCGAGGTTGACCAGCCAGTAGCCCGGGGCAGCGTTCGGGAAGATCTGCTGCTGGGTCGTGACGCCGATCTTGCCGCGATACAGCGGATCGTTGTTGTCGAAGATGTAGCGCTTGCCGGTGAACTTGGCGGTCGCGCCAAGGTCGATCGGGCCGAGCGTCGCCAGGACCGAGGTGCCGAAGGTGTGCGTCGGGGTACCCGATTCACGCTTGCCGGCAGTCTGGGCGTAGATCGGGGCGCCGAGCACGGTGCAGCCGAAGGTCTGGTTGGCGGCCAGGATCTGGGTCGCGTTGCATTCTCCGTTCAGCACGTCGTCGATGATCTTCGAACGGTTGATCGAGCCGAAGGTGTAGAGCGTCAGTTCCTTGATCGGCGAATAAGCGATCGAGGCGTCGAGGCCCCACTTATTCACGCGGCCGAGGTTGCGGTACACGGTCTGGTTCAGGTCAGGATCGTAGGCCGAGGCCAGACGGTCGTTGAACTTGGTGAACCAACCGGACAGCTGCGCCTGCACCTTGGTCGAACGGAAGCGGAGGCCGAGGTCCCAGCTGTCCGTCGTTTCCGGCTTCGGCTTCGCCGGGGTGGTGCCCTGCGGGTAGTAGAAGCTGTTGTACAGGTTGTCCGTACCCGGGACCGACAGGCCCTTGGCATAGCTGGCGAAGGCCGACAGGTTGCGGGTGATGTCATAGACGAGGCCCAGGTTCGGCAGCAGCTTGTGATAGGTCAGCGTGCGCTTCTGCGGCGGCGCATAACCGGTCACGACGCCAGTGGTCGAATTGTAGCTGTACGGGTTGGCCAGCGCATAAGCTGCGATGTCGGCCGGGTCGCCGAGGCAGTCGATGAAACCGCCCGCCGAGGTGGTGAAGCAACGCTGGTCAAGCTGGCGCTTGAAGAACGGCGCACGGACGCCGACGTTGACCGTCAGGTCGCCGAATTCGCCGCGATATTCACCGGCGATCTGGTGAAGGATCGCATAGCTCTGGCGGTCGCGCTTCTGGACGGCATTGCCGTTTTCGTCGACCAGCGGGCTGTTGACCGGGAACACGTCGATCGGTTCGCCATTCGCCTTGACACCCAGCAGCTGGCCGGTCTGGCGGTGGTTGGCGTGATCGTAGGTGTACGACAGGCGGACGGTGTTGCTGTCGTTGATGTCCCAGCGCAGGCCCGAGATGACGCCGACGCGCTTGGTGCGGGTCTGGCTCGGCGCGAGCAGGGTGACGCCGTTGAAGTTCGAACTGGAGCAGCCCGAGCCGGCGGGCGAGCAGGTGTCGAGCTTGTCGCCGTCACCGTTGAGGTCGGCACCGAAGTAGTACTGACCGCCGATGAAGCCGGTGTACTGGACGCCGCCGATAGTGCGGAAACCTTCACGGCCGGTGATGGTGCCGCCGCCGTTGGCCTTCACATACTGGAAGCTGGGGTCGACGGTGAGGACGACGCCCGGCGCCAGGGTGAAGCGCGACGAGCCGCGGATGTTGCCGGTGTTCGACGGGTTGTAGCGACGGTCGAATTCGGTGCCACAGGTGTTGGCGACATCGGCAACGCCGTTCTGCGCGACGTCGGTCGTGCACGGGTAGTTGATGTCATATTCGCGCTGGTCGGCAGTGCGCGGGAAGCGGTTGTTCGTGCCCGAACCGACGACGCGCGGCGCCGGGTTCGTCGCGCTCTGCGTGGTGTCCCAGCGCAGCGGCAGCGAGCCGAAGAAGTTGTTGCGGTTCTGGTTATAGTGGCCGGCAAGGGCGATGAAGTCGCCGTTGTTGCCCAGCGGCTGGTACACCTTGGCGTTGTACTGCTGCTTGTTGACCTTGCCATAGTTGTTGAACGGGTTGTCGTTCTTGGCGGTCGAGGCCGAAACCCAGGCGCGGGTGCCCGACGAGGTCAGCTCGCCGGTCTGGAAGATGCCGAAGAAACGGCGGAAGTCGAACTGACCGACCGAGAAAGACAGGCGGCCGCCCATCTTCTTGTCCGGGGTGATCGAGCGGTAGTTGACGGTGCCGCCGACGGCCGACGCGGTCGGGCTGTCGACGTCGGTGGTGCCGAGGTTGACGTTGACCTGTTCGATCAGCTCCGGATCGAGCTGCTGGTTCGAATAGATGGCGTAGTTGCCCGAATCGTTCAGCGGGATGCCGTCGAAGGTGAGGCTGATGCGCGACGAATCGAAGCCGCGGATGGTCAGCGTGCCGCCCGACGAGCCGTAAGCGTCGTTGTTCTGGAAGCTAACGCCCGGAACCAGGTTCACGGTGTCGAGGATGGTCTGGCCGGGGTTCTGGCGCGCGATCATTTCCTGCGTCAGGACGGCCTTGGCCTTCGACGTGTCAGGAGTCTGGACGCCGCCGACTTCCTGGGTGCGAGTGCCGGTGACGACGATTTCCTTGTCGAAGTCGACCGAGCCGGTCGACTGGGCAAAGGCGGCGGTCGGCATCACGACGGCCGTCGAGCAAAGCAGAATCAGTTTCTTCACGTTGAACCCCAGTAAAAAGAGTTGCCTAATCCGTTAGGCACACGGGGCGGCTAGGGGCAGAATAAGACAAAAAGGTGACCACCCTGTCGGGCATCACCTTTTTCAAATTGCCGTTGCAAAAATCCCACTCAGCCGACGCCACCCCGCGCGACTATGCGGGGGCCATTAGCAAAAATATGCGTCTTTACAAGCCTGTCAGTTAGGCGGGCTGGGCGTCCAGCTTTCGGCCGATGCCGACGAACAGGTAAACAAGCGCCGGGACGAGCACGATCGACAATACGACCTTCGCGATCATCTGCCCGACGAGCAATTCAGTGATCGGGAAAACGCCGTAGAAGGCGATGCTGATGAACAGCAGCGTGTCGACGATCTGGCTCAGCACGCTCGAGATGCCAGCGCGGAGCCACAGGAGCTTCCCGCCTTCGCGGCCCTTGAGCCAGCTGAAGATGGTGACGTTGAGGAAGGTCGACGTCCCGTAGGCGACTATTCCGGCCGCCCAGATTCGCGGGGTGCCGGCCATCATCAGGTTGAACGCATCGAGGCGTTCGGGCTGCATGTCGGGCGAAGCCGGAACGGCTAGCACCGCCAGTGTCAGCAGCAGCGAGGCGACCAGCGGGACGAAACCGATCAGCACCAGCTTGTTGGCGACCTCGCGGCCGTGAAGTTCGGCGATCGCGCTCGACGTGACGACCAGCAGCAGGAAGGCGA
Organism: Sphingomonas jaspsi DSM 18422; assembly: GCF_000585415.1. Taxonomy (NCBI): domain Bacteria; kingdom Pseudomonadati; phylum Pseudomonadota; class Alphaproteobacteria; order Sphingomonadales; family Sphingomonadaceae; genus Sphingomonas; species Sphingomonas jaspsi. The sequence goes on from NZ_KK073876.1 coordinate 1,527,581, forward strand.
AAATGCCGGCCTCGACCGCCAGCGGCCCCATCGCGACTTGCTTGTTGCCGAGTACGCCGGCGATGCACACCATGCCGCCGTAGAAGATCGAAAAGCCGAAAAGCGATTTGGAGATGCCGGCGGGCGCGCTGCTGTCGTTCATCGCCGAAGGCCTAGCCAGATTTCGGCGCGGGGCAAGTCCATTTCCGTTTGACCGCTTGGCCCGCTAAAGCTAGGCGGCGCTCCGCCTTTCCCAACCCGTTCAGGACTCTAGCGACCGCCCGCATGGCCGAAGCCACCATCGATATCGTTGCCATGGGCGATGCCATCGTCGACGTCATCGCGTCGTGCGACGACCAGTTCCTGATCGACCATGACCTTCCCAAAGGCTCGATGCAGTTGCTGACGCCGGCCCAGGCCGATTCGCTCTATTCGGCGATGGGCCAGGCGCGCGAGATGTCGGGCGGCAGCGCCGCCAATTCGATGGCCGGCGTCGCCGCGATGGGGGGCAAGAGCGCGTTTATCGGGCAGGTCGCCGAAGACCAGCTGGGCATGATCTTCGAACATGACATGCACGCGCTTGGCGTCCATTTCGAAACGCCGACGCTGATCGGCGGGCCGCCGACAGGTCGCTGCCTGATCCTGGTGACGCCGGACGCGCAGCGCACGATGAACACCGCGCCGGGCGCGAGCCACGAATTGAGCGTCGACGGGCTCGACCATGAGCTGATCCGTTCGGCCTCGATCCTCTATCTCGAAGGCTATCTGTGGGGTCCGGAAAAGCCCCGCGCGGCGATGATGAAGGCGGTCGAGATCGCCCACGACGCCGGCCGTAACGTCGCCTTCACGCTGAGCGAAAGCGTGTGCATCGCCGGCCGCAAGGAAGGTTTTGCCGCGATGATCGACGGTGGCGGGGTCGACCTTCTGTTCGCCAACGAGGACGAAGTGCTGCAGCTGACCGGCCGCACCGATGTGGACGCGGCGCTGGCCGAACTGCGCGCCAAGGTGCCGACGCTGGTCGTGACGCATGGACCCGACGGCGCGTCCGCGATTCGCGACGGCGAAATGATCCGAATTCCGGCAGCCCCGGTTTCGCAGGTGGTCGACACGACCGGCGCGGGCGACCTGTTCGCCGCCGGCTTCCTCACCGCGCATTGCAAGGGCGCGAGCCTCGAGCGCTGCCTGTGGACCGGCGCGATCGCGGCTGGCGAAGTGATCCAGCACTATGGCGCGCGCCCGATCACCGACCTCAAAGCGAAGATCGGGCTGTGAGCGAGATCAAGCGCCTTGCCGTCTATTGCGGCGCCAATGCCGGCGCCAACGCAGCGTACACCGATGCCGCCCGCGACCTCATTCGCGAAATGGCGGCGCGCGGGATCGACCTGGTTTACGGCGGCGGCAAGCTCGGCCTGATGGGCATCATCGCCGATGAAATGCTGAGCGCGGGCGGCAAGGTCTATGGCGTCATCCCGCAGGCGCTGGTCGACAAGGAAGTCGCCCACCGCGGCCTCACCGAGCTGCACACCGTCAACACGATGCACGAGCGCAAGGCCGCGTTCACCGAGCTGAGCGACGGCTTCGTCTGCCTGCCGGGCGGGATCGGCACGCTCGACGAACTGTTCGAAGCCTGGACGTGGAACGCGCTCGGCTACCACGCCAAGCCCTTCTGCCTGCTCAACGTCGACAATTTCTGGGACGGGCTGACCGACTTCATGGACCATGTGTCGGCGAGCGGGTTCCTGAGCGAAGCGCGCCGCGCGCAGCTGCTGAAAGCCGCCACCCCCGCGGAGGCGCTCGACCTGCTGGACTCGGCCGTGAAAACTGCCACACAGGGCATGACTTGGTAATTCTCGCCCGGGGAGGGGCGGCGTCCTTATGAACCAGAGCCTGCTGGGGTTCGCCGGTGTTGCGGCGATCATCCTTATCGCCATCGCCTTTTCGTCGAACCGTCGCGCGATCAGGTTTCGCGTCGTCGGCGCGGCGTTCGCGCTGCAGGCAGTGATCGCCTTCCTCGTTCTGCGCACGACCGGCGGCCGCGAAGTCATCCAGGCCATGTCCGACGGGGTTGCCGCGCTGCTCGGCTACGCCGGCAAGGGCACCGAATTCCTGTTCGGGCCGAGCGACAAGAACCCGCTCGCCAACACCTTCGCCATCGCCGCGCTGCCGGTGATCATCTTCTTCGCCTCGCTGGTCGCCATCCTTTACTACCTCGGCATCATGCAGCGCGTGGTGAAGTGGGTCGGCGGGGCGATCGGCTTCGTCACCGGCGTCAGCAAGGTCGAAAGCCTGGGCGCGGCAGCCAACATCTTCGTCGGCCAGTCGGAAAGCCCGCTGGTGGTGCGGCCCTACCTCGCCGCGCTGCCCAAGAGCCAACTGTTCACACTGATGTGCGTCGGCATGGCGGGCGTCGCGGGCACGATTTTGGCGGCTTATGCCAGCCTGCTGGGCGAGCAATATCTGCCCTTCCTGCTAGCCGCCGCCTTCATGTCGGCCCCGGGCGGCATCCTGATGGCCAAGCTGATCATGCCCGACGAACCGCCGTCGGCCGGCGAGCTGCCGCTCGAAGGCGCGGTCGCGGTGGCGCCGGAAGAGGACATCGACGTGCAGGGCTTCGAAGAAGGCGAGCAGCCGGCGAACATCATCATGGCCGCGGGTCAGGGCGCGCAGACCGGCGTCAAGCTGGCGGTCGCGGTCGGTGCGATGGTGCTGGCCTTCGTCGCGCTGGTGGCGCTGCTCAACGGCATGATCGGCGGCATCGGCCACCTGTTCGGCCAGGACGGTTGGAGCCTGCAGGCCGGCCTCGGCGCGCTGTTCGCCCCGGTGATGTACCTGATCGGCGTGCCGTGGAACGAAGCGGGCGTCGCCGGCGGGCTGTTCGGCACCAAGATCGCGCTCAACGAATTCGTCGCCTTCATCGACCTCGGCAATGCTGAGGGCGCCGCGGCGGCGCTGAGCGATCGCAGCCGGGCCATCGTGACCTTCGCGCTGTGCGGTTTCGCCAACTTCAGTTCGATCGCGATCCAGATGGCGGTGGTCGGCAATTTAGCGCCGAACCAGAAGGCCAATGTCGCACGGCTGGGCCTCAAGGCGCTGCTCGCGGGCAGCCTTGCCAACCTGATGTCGGCGGCGCTCGCCGGGATCATGCTGCCGTAAATTTCGTTTGTTTGCCGTCAATTGCGCCGCGACAGCGGCAGGAGTAAGTGCGCGCCCATGACTATCGACACCATCACCAGCGAAAGCGTCGCGACCGTTTCGCTCGCCGATGCCGAGACCAATCCGGACCGGCTTGCCCAGGACCTTGGCAACAGCTTCGTCAACTATGGCTTCGCGATCGTCCGCGACCATGGCATCCCGCAGCAGCTGATCGATCGCGCCAACGAACTGGCCAAGCAATATTTCGCGCTGCCCGACGCGGTGAAGCGCAAATATCATGTCGAAGGCGGCGGCGGCGCGCGCGGCTACACGCCGTTCGGGATCGAAACTGCCAAGGGCGCAAACGCCTACGATCTCAAGGAATTCTACCACGTCGGCCGCGACCTGCCGAAAGGGCACAAGTTCCGCGATCATATGGGCGACAATGTCTGGCCGGATGAAGTGCCGGGCTTCAAGGAAACCTTCCAGCAGCTTTATGCCGAGTTCGACAAGGCGGGGGCCAAGCTGCTCCGCGCAGTCGCGCGCTTCCTCAAGATCGATGAGGATTATTTCGTCGACGCGATCCGCGACGGCAATAGCGTGATGCGCATGCTGCACTATCCGCCGATCCCGGCGCAGCCCGGCGAGCATATCCGCGCCGGCGCGCATGGCGATATCAACGCCATCACGCTGCTGCTGGGCGCGGAAGAGGCGGGTCTCCAGCTGCTGACCAAGGAAGGCAAGTGGCTCGACGTCAAGCCGAAGGAGGGCGAACTCGCCATCAACATCGGCGACATGCTCGACCGGTTGACCAACGGCTATTTGCCCTCGACGCAGCACCGCGTGGTCAACCCGGCGCCGGAACGGGCGAGCAATTCGCGCTACTCGATGCCCTTCTTTCTGCACTTCCGCAGCGACTTCGAGATCAAGGCACTGCCGGGCTGCGTGCCGGAGGGCGAAGAGCCCAAGCAGCCGCCGATCACCGCGAACGAATATCTCCAGGAACGTCTGCGCGAGATCAAACTCAAATGACCGACGATGAATATGTCTACGACGAGGAGTCGGGCGAGTGGATGCCTGCCTCCGAACTCGCCGCCAAGCAATCGGCGGCCGACACCGTCGAGGTGCGTGATGCGGTTGGCAATCTGCTCGCCGATGGCGATGCGGTGACGCTGATTAAGGACCTCGACGTCAAGGGCGCGGGCCAGACGCTGAAGCGCGGCACCCTCATCCCCTCGATCCGCCTGACCAGCGACGCGCAGGAAATCGACTGCAAATATCCCGGCATAAAGGGGCTGGTGCTACGCGCGGAGTTCGTGCGCAAACGGTAGGGCGGTCCAGTGCCCATTTGCGAAGTCCACCGCCGATGTTACGCTGCCGCAACGCTGGGGGTTGGCGGCATGCGGTTTCGGCTACCACGACCATTGAAGGGTTGGCGCGTATTCGCGGGAGAGGTGGGCGTCATCGTGCTCGGCGTCCTGCTCGCGCTTGGCGCGGAGCAGCTCGCTTCCACGTTGAGTTTGAAGGCCGAGGCGCGCGAATTTCGCCGCACGCTCGATCATGAGATCGGCCTCAACCTGTTCGCCTATAACGTCCGCAGCCGCCAAAGTGCCTGCAACGCCAAGCGGCTCGAGGACCTGCTCGACTGGATAAAGGCTGCGAAGGACGGGCACCCTTCGCCAGGAATGAACCTTCATTCGCCGGCCATCCTCTATCCCTACCGCAGCGCGTGGGACTCGCGCGATGGCGAGGTGTTCAATTCTCTACCCGCCGGTGCACGCCAGAAATATGCTGAATTCTATGACGAGCTTCGGGGGAATCTCGATCGGTTGAACGAAGAGCACGCAGCCTGGGAAGCGCTGCGGGGCTATTCCATCAGCGGTCCCATTACGACCGACGATCGACGGACCATGCTGCGTGAAGCCGTCAAAGCATATTCTACCGAAGTGACATGGAGCGGCAACATGCCGGTCTCAAAGGCGATCGCCGACCAGCTTGGGATCAAGCCCATCCAACCGGACAATCTGACCAAGGAATTTCTGGATTCGCTCGACGATTGCAATCCGGTGTTAAAGACCGGGCAAGCGGATCCGGCCAAGCAGGCTCGAAGCAGTTAGGCGCTGTCTTTCAAATTTGCAGGACCGAACCCGTGCGGGATCAGGTTATGAATGCGCAGCCTTTCGACCTTCAGTCCGTCGCCCGACGCGGCGAGGATTTCGATGTCGGTGCCGCTAAGGTGCGCGGCCTCAAGGATCGCCTGGCGGCATCCGCCGCAGGGGGTGACCGGCGCTTCGCCCTTCAGCTCGCTGCCCGACCCGTCGCCGCCCGCCACCGCGATGCGGCGGACCTTGTCGAGGCCGAAGGCGTGCTGGGCGGTGGTGAGCGCGCTCTGCTCGGCGCACAGGCCGAGCCGATAGCAGGCGTTTTCCATGTTGGCGCCGGTGACGATCTCGCCATCGACGCTTTCGATCGCGCATCCGACCGAGAAGCGGGAGTAGGGGGCATAGGCCTTGAGCGCGGCTCCGCGGGCGCGTTCGATCAGTTGTTCCTCGTTCATGCAAATGTCTCTAAGCGCTGGCACAGCCTGCCCGCAATAACGTTGATACCGGAGTGACGATGCGCCGCCTTGCCCTGTTGATCGCGACCCTGACGCTGACCGCTTGCGCGACGGCGCCGCGTCATGCCGACGTGCCGCCGACTGTCCCGCCGCCGCTGCCGCCCTTCCCAATCCAGATCCTGGCGTTCAACGATTTCCACGGGAACCTCGAAACGCCGCCGCCGGTCGAATTCACCGAAGCGGATGGCAGCAAGGTGAAGGTGACGACCGGCGGCGCTGCGCACCTGGCGGCGATGCTCGAAAAGCTTCGCGCGACCAATCCCTACACGGTTACCGTGTCGGCGGGCGACACGATCGGCGCGACGCCGCTGACGTCTGCGCTGTTCCTCGACGAGCCGACGATCGAGACGATGAACCGGCTGAAGCTGGAGTTCAACGCGGTCGGCAATCATGAATTCGACAAGGGCGTGCTTGAGCTTAAGCGGATGCAGCAGGGGGGCTGCATTCAGCATACGCGCCGCATGCCCTGCGCCGTCGAGCCGTTCCAGGGCAGCAAGTTCCGCTACCTCGCCGCGAACGTCATCCAGCCCGACGGCACGACCGTCTTCCCGTCGAGCGGGATCAAGCAGTTCGATACGCCGGTAGGGACGATCAGGATCGGCTTCATCGGCATGACGCTGAAGGACACCAAGAACCTCGTCACCCCGGGTGGAGTCGCAGGACTGACCTTCGCCGACGAAGCGGCGACCGCCAACGCGCTGGTGCCCAAGCTGAAGGCCGAAGGGGCGAATGCTATCGTGCTGCTGATCCACCAGGGCGGGAAGCTGCCGACCTTCAACCGCGGCAACGGCTGCGACGGATTTTATGGCGAGATCAAGCCGATCGTCGAACAGCTCGACCCGGCGATCACCACCGTCGTCAGCGGCCACACCCATTGGGCCTATGTCTGCCAGAACGGCGCGGTCGACACCAAGCCCGGACAACTGCTCACCAGTGCGGGCAAGTTCGGCTACATGGTGACCGAGATCCGGCTCGGCTTCGATCCCAAGACCAAGGCGCTGGTCGACCAGAGCGCGGTCAACGACATCGTCGGCGACGGACAGAACGGCGAAGATGCGGCCGTCAAAGCCTATGTCGATAAATATGTCGCCGCGGCCGCCCCGCTCGCCAATCGCTTGGTCGGCAGGCTGACGACGGTCGCAAAGCGCAGCGAATATGACGGCGAAAGCCCGGCGGCCGACCTCATCGCGGACTCGATGCTGGCGGCGACGAGGGACAAGGCCAAGGGCGGCGCGCAGATCGCGCTGGTCAACGCCACCGGCGTCCGCGTCGACCTGCCGGGCGGCGAAGTGCTGTACAAGGACGCCTTCAAGATGATGCCGTTCGGGAACAACCTCGTCGTGATGACCCTGACCGGTGCGGATTTAAAAGAAGCGGTCGAGCAGCAGTTCGCGATTCCGGTGCGGGAAGGCTTCAACGATCCCTCGGTCCTCGCGCCCTCGATGGGGTTCGGCTACACCTTCGACCTGTCGCGCCCGCAAGGGTCGCGCATCGTCGGAATGACGCTGAACGGGAAGCCGATCGACCCCAAGGCGAGCTATCGCGTCGTGGTGAACAACTACCTCGCTAGCGGCGGCGACAGCATCAAGGCGTTCACCAAGGGACGCGATATCACTGACGCCGGGATCATCGACATCGACGCGCTTATCGCGTGGATCGCGGGCGGACGCACCCCGCCCAAGGCGGACCGCATCACGCGGGCATTTTAACGCAGCGGCGGTTCGTCGAAGCTCCTGAGCTTGCGGCTGTGGAGGCCGTCGCCTTCCTGCCTGAGCAGGTTGAGCGTCTCGATGCCGATCTTGAGGTGCTGACTGATCGCACGTTCGTAAAAGGCATTGGCCTGCCCGGGCAGCTTCAGTTCGCCGTGCAGCGGCTTGTCGCTGACGCATAGCAGCGTCCCGTAGGGCACGCGGAAGCGGTAGCCCTGCGCGGCGACGGTGGCCGATTCCATGTCGATCGCGACCGCGCGGCTCTGGTTGAAGCGCAGCGCCGACAGCGTGTAGCGCAGCTCCCAGTTGCGGTCGTCGGTGGTGACCACGGTGCCGGTGCGGAAGCGCTTCTTGAGCTGGTCCTCATCCTCGCCGGTGACGGAGAGCGTCGCCTGGTACATCGCGTTCTGCACTTCGGCGATGGCCGGGATCGGGATTTCGACCGGCAGGATGTCGTCCATGACATGGTCGTCGCGCAGGTAAGCGTGGGCGAGGACATAGTCGCCGATGGTCTGGCTGGGACGAAGGCCGCCGCAATGACCGATCATCAGCCAGGCATGCGGGCGGAGGACCGCGATATGGTCGCAGATGGTCTTGGCGTTCGACGGGCCGACGCCGATGTTGACCAGCGTGATGCCGTCGCCTTCGGGCGTCATCAGATGGTAGGCCGGCATCTGGTGCCGCCGCCATACGCCCGCCGCGATCTGTTCCTCAGCGTCGGTCAGGTCGCCATGTTCGTAAACACCGCCCGGGACCGACAGGCCGGTGAAACGACTGTCGGGCTCACGCAATGCCGCAATGGCGGTGCGCACGAATTCGTCCACGTAGCGGACATAGTTGGTGAACAGCACATAATGCTGGAAATGGTCGGTCGGCGTGCCGGTGTAATGCTTGAGCCGCGCGAGGCTGAAGTCGGTGCGCGGCGCATCGAACAGCGCCAGCGGGCGGGTCGGGTCGAGCGCCAGGTCCCACGCACCGTCGGCTATCTCGTCGCCGATTTCGACGAGGTCGGTCGAGGGGAACCAGCGCGACAGTTCGGCGGTGGTGATGCCCTTGAGGTCGAGGTCGCCGCCGTCAAGGACGAACGGGTAAGGGATTTCGCTGGCCGATGAGCCGACGCTGACCTTCACCTGATAGTCGCCGACGAGGTGGCCAAGCTGTTCGCGCAGATATTCGCGGAATAGGGCGGGGCGGGCGATCGATGTGGTGTAGATGCCGGGCTGGTTCAGCCGGGCGAAGGCGCGGGCCGGGGTCGGCGGCGGCGTTTCCGGATCATATTCGATCCTGAGTTCGGGATAGGCGAAGGCCCCATCGTCGCGGGCCTTGGGGTCGGGCCGTACGCCCCGCTCGGCGTAGGCAGTGAGCGCTTCGCGCAACCTGGTAACGGACTGTGTGTAGCGGGCTTCGAGTTGGTCCAGGATCGTTTCGATATCGTTCTTTTCTGTCATGCCGGGGCCGACTGCACCACCATTGTGGCAAAGGCAAGACAGGGACCACGCAAGCGCGCGGCTTGAATATAGTAAGCAAGCTTATTATATGGACGGCCATGAAAGAGCTTGCCTGGGAAATGGCCGAGACCAGTCGGATGATGCGCCGCTTTTACGACCGGCGCGCGTCGGCGCTGGGCGTGACCAGTGCCCAATGGCGGGTCCTCGCGTGGCTCGGCCGCAAGCCGGGGATGAAACAGGTTGAACTTGCCGAATGCCTGGACGTTGAGCCCATCACGGCCTGCCGGATCGTCGACCGGCTGGAAGAGGCTGGCCTCGTCGAGCGGCAGCGCGATCCCGAGGATCGCCGCGCGTGGCGGCTTGAGCTGACCGACAAGGCCCAGCCGATCCTCGCGCGCCTGCGAGCGCTGGCCGAGGAGATGGCGAGTGAGGCGTTCGCCGGTTTCGACGACGGCGACATCGAAGCGCTACGGACGCGGCTGGCCCGGGTTCGCGACAATGTGACGAAGGCCGAAACGGCCCAAAGGGAATCGGCATGAACGAAATGACCAAGGTCGACACCATCAACGCCAGCGATGCGAACGAAGTGGTGGTGCCCCGGCGCAGTCGGCGTCGCATCGTCCTGTTGTTGATTGTGCCGATCCTGATCGTGGCGGTCGGCCTGTTCATGTGGCTGAACGGCGGCAAGTCGGTCGAAACCGACAATGCCTATGTGAAGCAGGACATCACGGCCATTTCGACCCAGGTGAACGGCCCCGTTGCGGCCGTCTACGTTCGCGAAAACCAGCATGTGAACAAGGGCGACCTGCTGTACCGCGTAGACCCCGCGCCGTTCTTGGCAGCGCTGCACGCGGCAGAGGCGCAGTTGGCCGCTGCCCGCCTGCAGACTTCGCAGCTTCAGGTGCAGGCCGCGGGAACGGGCGGCGACATCGTCAGCGCGGAGGCGAACCTTGCCATCGCCCAGCGTGCGCTCGACCGACAGAACGCGCTGCTGAAGCAGGGCTTCACCACTCGCGCCAACCATGACGATGCGGTCAATGAAGTGGCCAAGGCCCGTGCCCAGCTGTCCGATGCGCGGGCGCGGTCGAACAATGCCAATGCGGCAATCGCGCCGGGCGGCAACCAGCCGCAGATCGCGGCGGCGCTTGCGGCCGTGGAAAAGGCCCGGCTCGACCTGCAGCATACCGAAATCCGCTCGCCGATCAGCGGCACGGTCGCCAAGTCCGACCGCCTGCTCGTCGGGCAGTCGGCAATTACCGGTGTCGCGATGCTGTCGATCGTCGCGGATACGCAGGCATGGGTCGAAGCCAATTTCAAGGAAGGCGACCTCGCCAGGATGGCGCCGGGCCTGCCGGCGGTCGTCAAGTTCGATGCCTATCCGAATTTGAAGCTGAAGGCGCATGTCGCCTCGATCGGGTCGGGGACGGGCAGCGAGTTCTCGGTGCTTCCTGCGCAGAACGCCAACGGCAACTGGGTCAAGGTCACGCAGCGCGTGCCGGTCCGCATCGCCTTCGATGAGAAGCCGCCGCGTGAAATGATCGCCGGCCTTAGCTCGACCGTCGAGGTCGAACTCAACCGCTAAGGCAGGGCAGGTGGAAACCAAAGCCATGGATCCGGGCCGGCGCACGCTGGTCACCATCGCCATCATGCTGGCGGTGCTGATCCAGGTGCTCGACACGACCATCGCCAATGTCGCGCTGCCGCACATGCAGGCCAGCCTCGGCGCGACGCAGGAAAGCATCAACTGGGTGCTGACCAGCTATATCGTCGCAGCCGCCATCACCATCCCGATCAGCGGCTGGCTGGCCGACAAGGTCGGGCGCAAGCGCCTGCTGGTGATTGCCGTCATCGGTTTCACGATCGCCAGTTTCCTGTGCGCGATCGCCACGTCGCTTCCCGAGATGGTCATGTTCCGCCTGATCCAGGGGATTACCGGCGCCTTCCTCGTGCCATTGGCGCAGGCGACGATGTTCGACATCAACCCGCCCGAAAAGCATGCGCAGGCGATGGCCCTGTTCGGCGGCGGGATCATGATCGGGCCGATCCTGGGGCCGGTGCTCGGCGGCTGGCTGACCGAAAGCTACGACTGGCGCTGGGTGTTCCTGGTCAACATCCCGGTCGGCACGCTCGCCGCGCTGATGCTGCTGCGCTACATGCCCAAGACGCCGAAGAACGAGCATAAGTTCGACGTGTTCGGCTTCGCCCTGCTGGGCCTCGCTCTCGGCGGGCTGCAGATGGCGCTGGATCGTGGGCAGCAGCTGGACTGGCTGCAGAGCTGGGAAGTCTGGCTGGAATTCGCGCTGTTCATCGGCGCGATGTGGATGTTCGTTATCCACACCATGACCGGTCGCCAGCCGATCTTCTCGCGCGAGATGTTCATGGACCGCAATTTCTCGCTTGGCCTGTTGTTCATGGCGGTGACCGGGGTGCTGCTGCTCGCCGGCCTGGCGCTGCTGCCGCCGCTGCTACAGCGGCTCTACGGCTATTCGGTGCTGCAGTCGGGCATCCTGACCGCCCCGCGCGGGGTGGGCACGCTGATTTCCATGCTCCTTGCGGGTAGGCTGGTCGGCAAGGTCGACCTGCGCATCCTCGTCGCGCTCGGCATGGGTCTGATGGGCTGGTCGCTGCACATGATGACCGGCTTCGCGATCGACATGGGCAAGGGGCCGATCATCTGGTCAGGCGTGGTCCAGGGACTTGGCCTAGGACTGGTCTTCGTCACCATGCAGGCGCTGGCCTTCGCCACGTTGAAGCCGGAAATGCGCACGCATGCGGCGAGCCTGCTGAACCTGTCGCGCAACATCGGCGGGTCGATCGGGATCAGCATCGTCACAACCCTGCTTGCCCGCAACCTGCAGGTCGCGCACGCCGACATGGTCAGCCACGTCACCGACCAGGTCTTGCCGACGATCACGCAGGGTGTCGTCGCGCAGCTCGGCCTTCCGGCCTCGTCTGCGCTGGCTCTTGCTGATGCCGAAATCACCCGGCAGGCCGCCTTCATCGCCTACCTCGACGATTTCTGGATCATGCAGTGGATCACCTTCGCCTCGATCCCGCTTGTCCTGCTGCTGCGCCCGGCCAAGCCCGCGGCGCCGGGAGAGCCCAAGATGGCGATGGCAGACTGATGGCGCTGCTATCCGTCCGGGTTACGCCGCGCTCGGCCAAGCCGGGCGTCGGGGAGTGGAAAAGCGATCCCTCGGGACGCGATTATCTTGAACTTCGGGTGGCGGCGGCCCCTACCGACGGCGCTGCAAATGAGGAAGTGATCCGGCTGCTGGCCAAGGCGCTCGGCCTGCCGCGGTCGCGTCTCAGCATCGCCAGCGGCGAGAGCGCACGGCTGAAGCGGATCGACACGCCGCTAAGCGAAATCGAGCTGCGCGACCGGCTTTAGCATTTGACGGCGATGACTTCGGCCACGACCGGGGTCAGCATGCGCGTTCCAGGCGCAGGATCGTCGAGCAGCGTCGAGAACTCCGCCGCCTCTTCATCGCTGCAATACCCCAGGTCGCGCAGGCGATAGGCGTTGGTCGCCATGAAGCTGCGCGGCCATTCCCACATCGGGTCGGCGGGTTCAATGATGCGCACCATCGGCCGCATCGACACCACTTCCATCCCTGCATCGGCCAGCCACGCGGGCAGTTGCAACGCGGCATCCGGATCGCCGCCGGTGTCGCGCCAGCTTTTGACCACCAGGTCGCGGTATCGCCGCTGGGCGGGTGGCTGGGGAATCAGTCGCCACGCTTCATAATCGAGATATTCGTGGAAAACGGCGCGGCCGCCGGGCTTGAGCGCCCGGGCGATCTTGGCGACGACCGGCGACGGGTCGGCCAGGAAGGCGAGAACCCAGCGGGTCCATGCCGCGTCGGCGATGCCGTCACCGATGTCCTCTTCGACCAAGTCGATTTCGCGCACGTCTGCGTTCGGCAGGCGGCGAGCGCGCAGCGTTTCTAGGAAATGCGGCGCACGTTCGAGTGCGATAACCTGGCCGTCGGTCCCTGCGATGTCGGCCAGGTCCGCCGTCGCATGGCCGGGCCCTGCGCCGATGTCGAGGAAGGTCTGGCCGCTGGTGAAACCCGCCGCGTCCAGCCCGCTCATCATTTCCGACCGCCAGACGCGGTGCTGCAGGCCGAGGCGTTCGACCTCGATGTCCTGCGTGCCGAGAAGATAGTCGCCGTCGCTCATGCCATCGCCTTACGCCTGCAGCCGCGCCAAGTCGCCCCGTTTCATGCGCTTAAAGCTGCAGCGAAGGGGTCGATGCTTTGAACGGGGCCAATTCTTCCGCCTGCTCTTCGCGCCGGACGGCATATTCGTCCTGCCCGACATGCAGGTTCCCGCGCGGCGGCAGGCCCGGAAAGGGTTCGCTGTCCTCGCCGTGGAAACAGCGGTCATGGACCAGCGCATTCGCGCGGATCGACGGCCAGATCCGATCGCGCAGGAACCACTGGTCCCAGTTCGGCGTCTCCAGCACCTTGGGCTTGTAGGTCGCGATCAGCGGGGCCAGCGGCGGCAGAACGCCGCCCATTCCGGCCCACATCCCGGCGAGGATCGGGTCGCTGTGCGTCCACCAGTCGCGCATCACGTGAAACGGCCTGCCGCTGTCGATCCATAGGCCGACCGATGCGGCCTCGCGCGCGTTGACCAGGCTGTCGCAGTCGCGGACGAGGTAGCGGCGTACCGAGGGGTCGTCGGCAACGAGGAAACGCCGGGTCAGGCGGTGGATGTTGCTTGGCTCGCCTTGCTCCACGATCGTTTCCGCGCCCAAGCGCTGGAGCGTCGCGACGAGGTCGTCCGGCACCGAAGCGTCCAGATAGAAACGGCAGCGGAAGTCGGGATAGACCTGAGGAGCGCGAAGCGCGTTGTGAACCGCGCCACGCAGGTAACGCGGGTTGCTGCCCCACAGGCTGAAGGCGATGATCGACGCGCCGTCGGGTCGCGGCTGGCCAAGGGTGAGGAGCGGGCCGAGGCGGCTTGCCATCTCGGTCTTGGCGGCGATCGCCTTGCGGCCCCAGTCGGCGGCGCGGTCGTCGTCGCCGAGCTTGTGGCAAGCGCCGGCAAGCCCGTCGAAGGCGCCGACATCGGTGCCGCCAAGCGCAATATAATGTTCGAGGTGATGGCGCGTCGCCACATGATCGCCGGTTCGCGTGCACAGCACGCCGGCATTGAGGCGCAACGGAAGATGACCCGGATGTGCAGCAACTGCCCGTTCCAATATGTCGCGGGCCGGAGCGAAGGCGTTTTGCAGGAACAGATAGTAGCAGGCCTGCAGCGCCATATCGGCAGTCGGGGCAGGGTCGCTGTTGAGGCGGGCGAGGGCGATGGCGATGGCCGGACCGGGCCGCTTCGCTTCCCATTCGGCATGCGCCGTCGCATCCCAGCCCTTTGGCAGTCCCATCGTCCCTCCCTTTGCGCCGAGGGTAAGGCAAGCGGGTGCAAACAGAAAGGGCGGCCCCAGCGGGACCGCCCTTCGTCGTTCCGAAATCGGAAAAGTGTTAGCGCTTCGAGAACTGGAAGCTGCGGCGGGCCTTGGCCTTGCCGTACTTCTTACGTTCGACGACGCGGCTGTCGCGGGTCAGGAAGCCTTCACGCTTCACCGCGGTGCGCAGCGCCGGTTCGTAACGCGACAGCGCCTGGGCGATGCCGTGCTTGACCGCACCGGCCTGGCCCGACAAGCCGCCGCCCTTGACGGTGGCGATCACGTCATACTGACCATCGCGGTCGGTCACGCCGAACGGCTGGTTGATGACCAGACGCAGGGTCGGACGGGCGAAGTAGATTTCCTGGTCGCGACCGTTGATCGTGATCTTGCCCGAACCCGGCTTCAGCCACACGCGGGCCACGGCGTCCTTACGGCGACCGGTGGCATAGGCGCGGCCATATTTGTCCAGCTGCTGTTCGCGCAGCGGGGTTTCCGGCTGGGTGTTGACCGGAGCAGCAGCTTCGGTGGTGGCTTCGGTAGCCGGCGCGTCAGCGGCAGGCGCTTCGGCAGTGGCGGCCTGGTTGGTGATTTCGCCCAGGTCGGCGAGGCTCTTCTTGTCGGCCATCTTATGCGCCCACCTTGTTCTTGCGGTTCATCGACGCGACGTCGAGGAGTTCGGGGTTCTGGCCGCCGTGCGGGTGCTCGGTGCCGTTGTAGAGGTGCAGGGCACGCATCTGGTCGCGACCGAGCGGACCGCGCGGGATCATGCGCTCAACCGCCTTTTCAAGGACGCGTTCCGGGAAACGGCCGTCGAGGACCTTGTCGGCGCGCACTTCCTTCAGGCCGCCGGCATAACCGGTGTGCTTGTAGTACAGCTTCTGCTGCAGCTTCTTGCCGGTGAAGCGCACCTTGTCCGCGTTGATGACGACGACATGGTCGCCGCAATCGACGTGCGGGGTGAAGCTCGGCTTATGCTTGCCGCGCAAAATGTTGGCGATGATCGTGGCAACGCGGCCGACCACCAGATTTTCGGCATCGATCAGATGCCACTTCTTTTCGACTTCCGCCGGCTTGGCCGACTTGGTCGTCTTCATCAGCGCCTTCATGGGCCTGAACCTCTTCATCAAAAAAGCTAAGAGGCGCCCCACGCAGGAGACGCCGTCGGCGGCGCTAATGCTGACCAAGCGTCCGAAAGTCAA
Source organism: Sphingomonas jaspsi DSM 18422 (assembly GCF_000585415.1). Classification (NCBI taxonomy): domain Bacteria; kingdom Pseudomonadati; phylum Pseudomonadota; class Alphaproteobacteria; order Sphingomonadales; family Sphingomonadaceae; genus Sphingomonas; species Sphingomonas jaspsi. The sequence continues at coordinate 1,543,081 of NZ_KK073876.1, forward strand.
GCAAAAGCAGGTGATTCCCGACGGGTAAAATAATACCGGCGTTGGTTATTCGACGCTTTGTTCGACCCAATCGGCATAGCTTAGGGCCAGGCGCTCGATCGGCCAGACGGCGATGGCCGCGACGGAATAGCTGTGCAGGTCGGAGATACGGGCGATGATGGCGTCGGCCTTGGCCAGCGTCGTCTTGAACAGGGCAGGCGTCTCGGTCGCCGTTTCGATCGCGCCGTCCCAGCGATAGATGCTGCGGCAGGGCTGCAGGATGTTGACGCAGGCCGCCAGGCCTTCCTCGACGATGGTGCGGCCGATCGCCTGCGCTTCGGCCGGGTCGGCGAACACGGCGTAGACGGTAACGACGCTCACGCGGTTCGCCGTCCGACGGCGTGCATCCCCCAAACCGTCGCCGCGACCAGCAGTGCGCCGACCGCCTGGTGCGCCACCGCCAGCCATAGCGAGATACCCGACATCACCGTGGCGATGCCCAGGATGACCTGAGTACCGAAGGCGCTGTGGATCGCGGTCGACGCCTTGCGGTCCACGCGCTTCACCTTGCGCGCGAAGATGACAAGGGCCGCGACCACTACCCAGGCCCACCAACGATGGATGAAGTGCAGCAGGAAGGGGTCGTGGGTGAAGGCGAACAGCGCGCCCTTCGACCAGTCGATCCCTTCGGGGAAGAGTTGGCCGTTCATCAGCGGCCAGCTGTTGGAAACATAGCCGGCATCGAGCCCCGCGACCCACGCGCCAAGCAGCAACTGGACGGCGAGCGCGCTTGCCGTAAGCAGGGCGGCCCCGGTCAGGCGAGCAGGACCGTTCTCACCGGTGCGGGCAAGCTGGCGCAGGTCGAGCGCGGTCCAGATCAAACCCGAAAGGATGAACAGCGCGGTCAGCAGGTGCGCGGACAGGCGGAAATGGCTGACGTCGGTCCGGTTCACCAGTCCCGATTGGACCATGTACCAGCCGAGCGCGCCCTGGCTCGCGCCGAGCGCGAGAAGGGCGATCAGCCGCCAGCCATAGCCCTGCGGGATTTGCCTGCGGACCCAGAACCACAGCAGCGGAAGCGCGAAGGCGAGCCCGATCAGTCGGCCGATCAGGCGGTGGAACCATTCCCAGAAAAAAATGAACTTGAAGCTGGCCAGGTCCATGCCGGCCGGGCCGTTGATTTCGAGATATTCCGGCGTGGCCTTGTACAGGTCGAACGCATGCTGCCAGTCCGCCTGCGTCAGGGGCGGGATGGCGCCGCTGACGGGCTTCCATTCGGTGATCGAAAGGCCGCTTTCGGTCAGCCGCGTGATCCCGCCGACGACCAGCATGACGAACACCATGGCGGCGACAGTCAGCAACCAGTTGGCGATGGCGCGGGGGTGTGGCGATCGGGCCGAAGCGGCGGCGGGTGCGGGAAGAACCGAGTCCATGTTGCGGCGCGATATGGCGTTTTTGTCGCGCGCTGCCAACATTCGTCGCGATTGCGGGCATGAGACATTGTAACTTTGCCGGTGCGACGTTATATCCTGCGCCATGTCGCCCATCGCGATTCCTACCAAGCGCCTCGACCGGCTGGCCATCGGCCTGTCCGGGCTTTGCCTTGTGCATTGCCTGGCGACCAGCGTGCTGCTTGCCGTTCTGGCCAGCGCGGGGAGCGCGCTTGGGGCGCCGTGGATCCACGAAGTCGGCCTGATCCTCGCCATGGCGATGGGCATGATCGCGCTGGGCAAGGGCATCTTCGAACATGGCTACACCATGCCCAGCGCGGTGGGGGGTCTGGGCCTTGGCGTTATGGCCGGTGCACTGACGCTGCCGCACAACGGGACCGAAGCGGTCTTCACCATGTTGGGGGTGGGCATCCTGGCCCTCGGCCATCGTCTCAACCACATCGCCGGGGAATAGGCCTTCCGCTTGCCGCAACGGCGGGGGCAGCCTATCTAATGACCATGGGCGCGCAGCATCAGCACCAACATCAGCTTCATGAAGGCGATTCGCTTCGGTCGGCGGCGGCCCGGCGCATGTCCGAGCGAGGCGAACAATGGACCGAGATGCGCGCGGCAGTGTTCGACGCACTGGCCGGCTTCGACAAGCCCGCATCGGCCTATGACATCGCAGAGGCAGTATCGAAATCGCGCGGCAAGCGGGTCGCGGCCAACAGCGTCTATCGCATCCTCGACCTGTTCGTCGGCACCAATCTGGCGCGGCGGGTCGAGAGCGCTAACGCCTATGTCGCCAACCAGCATCCGGGATGCCTGCACGACTGTATTTTCCTGATCTGCGACAGCTGCGGATCGGCGACCCATATCGACGACGACAAATTGTCGGCCGGGGTCCGCGATGCTGCCGAGCATGCTGGCTTCGCCGAAGTACGTCCGGTGATCGAAGTCCGCGGCCGCTGCGGCGACTGCAGCTAAGCGCGGCAAGGCGACCGAGGGGGGCGGGCGCACTTCATGACAATCTGGGAAGCGATCGCCGCGCTGCTGGGGCTCGCCAACGTCTGGTTGGTCGTGCGCCGATCGGTGTGGAACTATCCGTTCGGACTCGCGATGGTGGCGCTCTACTTCTTCGTGTTCTGGGAAGCGAAGCTCTATTCAGACGCGCTGCTGCAGATATTTTTCTTCGCGATCCAGCTCTACGGCTGGTGGAACTGGGTACGGGCGCCGAAGGTCGATGACGGTATCATGGTCGAACGGATGGGCAATGCCGCGCGCTTCAACTGGCTTGCCGTTACCGTCCTGGCCAGTTTGGCATGGGGCTTCGGTATGCACCGACTGACCGATGCGGCAGCGCCCTTCGTCGACGCGACGGTAGCCGGTTTTAGTGTCGCTGCGCAGTTGCTGCAGTCGCTGCGCCGCTTCGAAAGCTGGGCGCTGTGGATCGCGGTCGACGTCATCGCCGTCGGTCTCTACGCGTGGAAGGGCCTCTTCCTCACCTCAGGACTTTATCTGATATTCCTGCTGATGGCCGTCGCCGGGTTCGTCGAGTGGCGGCGAAAGCTGGTCGCATGACCTTGATCGTCCTCCATGGCGTCGAGAGCGTCGGCAAGACGACCCTGGGCCGAGAGCTGGCGAGCTATTTCGGCGCACAGTTCCTGCCCGAATTCGGCCGCAGCTATTGCGAGATCAACGGTACCGACATCAGCGCCGACGAGCTGCTGCTGATCGGGCGTTGGCAGCAGCACAATATCGAAGTCGCGCTGACCGAACATCGCATCGTCATCAGCGATACCGACGCGCTGATGACCGCGGCCTGGGCGCGGATGATGCTGGGTCACGACCTGCCCGAGCTGTTCGCCGCCCGGAAGGGGGACCTCTATCTTCATTGTTCGCCCGATACGCCGTTCGTCAGCGACGGCCTGCGTGTCTATGGCAATCCGGAAGAGCGGGCGCGGTTCGATTCCATGGCGAAGGCCGTACTCCACCAGGTCGGGATCCGCCCGGTCATCCTGCGCGGCAGCTGGGATGCGCGGCGCAATACCGCCAAAACCGCGATCCGCGAACTGATCGGGCTCGAACCAATCAGCCTTTCGTCCTGAGAAAAAGGGCGGTAGAGCGACGCTCATGTCAGAGCGCCCCGATACGCCCCTTCTCGATACGGTCCAGTACCCGTCCGACATTCGCAAGCTGCAGAAGGCCCAGTTGCCGCAACTGGCCGACGAGCTTCGCGCCGAGATGATCTCGGCCGTTTCGCAGTCGGGCGGGCACCTCGGCTCAGGGCTCGGCGTGGTCGAGCTGACGGTCGCCATCCACTATGTGTTCGACACGCCCGACGACAAGCTGATCTGGGACGTCGGGCACCAATGCTACCCGCACAAGATCGTCACCGGCCGTCGCGATCGCATCCGCACGCTGCGGCAGGGCGGGGGGCTCAGCGGCTTCACCAAGCGCGCCGAAAGCGAATATGACCCGTTCGGCGCGGCGCATAGCTCGACCAGCATTTCCGCCGGCCTGGGTTTCGCCATCAGCAACAAGCTGTCGAACCGCCCGGGCCGCGCGATTGCGGTGATCGGCGACGGGTCGATGAGTGCGGGCATGGCCTATGAGGCGATGAACAACGCCCATGAAGCTGGCAATCGCCTGATCGTCATCCTGAACGACAATGACATGTCGATCGCACCGCCGGTCGGCGGTCTTTCGCATTATCTGGCGCGGCTGGTCAGCTCTTCGCGGTACATGAAGACCCGCGAAATCGCCCGGCGGGTGTTCGGCAAGCTGCCCAAGCCGGTCGAATCGGCTGCCCGCAAGGCGGAGGAATTCGCGCGCGGCATGGTCACTGGCGGCACGCTGTTCGAAGAACTGGGCTTCTACTACGTCGGGCCGGTCGACGGCCATGACGTGGTAGGACTGGTCGAAATCCTCGAAAACGTTCGCGATGCCAAGGACGGGCCGATCCTCGTCCATGCCGTGACGGTCAAGGGCAAGGGCTATGCCCCGGCCGAAAGTGCAGCCGACAAATATCATGGCGTGGTGAAGTTCGACGTCGTCAGCGGCAAGCAGGACAAGGGACCGGGCGGCGGGCCGCCGTCCTACACGGCGGTCTTCGCCGAAGCGCTGGCTGCCGAGGCGCGTCGCGACGAAAAGGTCGTCGCAATCACCGCGGCGATGCCTTCGGGCACCGGCCTCGACAAGTTCGGGCAGGAATTCCCAGAACGCACCTTCGACGTCGGTATTGCCGAGCAGCATGCGGTGACCTTCGCGGCCGGGATGGCGGCGCAAGGGCATCGCCCGTTTTGCGCCATCTATTCGACCTTCCTGCAGCGCGCTTACGACCAGGTCGTCCACGACGTCTGCATCCAGAACCTTCCCGTCCGCTTCGCCATGGATCGCGCCGGGCTGGTCGGTGCGGACGGCTGTACCCATGCCGGAAGCTTCGACCTTGCCTATCTGTGCACCTTGCCGAACATGGTGGTGATGGCCGCAGCGGACGAGGTCGAACTGACGCACATGGTCCACACGATGGCGCTGTACGACGATGGTCCGATCGCCGTCCGCTATCCGCGCGGCAATGGCCGGGGCCTGGAAATTCCCGCGGCCCAAAAGCTGGAAATCGGCAAGGGGCGCATCGTCCGCGAAGGCAAGAAGGTTGCCATCCTCTCGCTCGGCACCCGCCTCGAAGAAGCGGAAAAGGCGGCCGAGCAGCTGGAAGCCAAGGGCCTGTCGACGACCGTCGCCGACTTGCGTTTCGCCAAGCCGCTCGACGAGGATCTGATCCGCAAGTTGCTGACGACGCACGAAGTCGCGGTGACCATCGAGGAGGCAGCGGTCGGCGGCTTCGGCGCCCATGTACTGACGATGGCCAGCGACCTTGGACTCACCGATGCCGGCCTAAAGATCCGCACCATGCGCCTGCCCGACGTATTCCAGGACCACGACAGTCCGATGAAACAATATGACGAGGCCGGGCTTAACGCGCCCAACATCGTCGAAACGGTGCTGAAAGCGCTCCGCCGCAACGATCTGTCGGCCGAAAGCGGGGCCATAGCCTGATTACCGTCCTCGGCATTCCGCTGGAGTTCATTCTCGTCATTGGCGGGCTGATCCTGTTCGTTGCTTGGGACTGGAGGCAAATGCGTCGTGATTGATCGGTTGCGAATCCACGGCGTCGGTTATTGGCTGAAACGCGTCGGCCGGTTCCTGTTCATCGCGCTGTCGAGCCTGCTGATTTTCCTTACCTTCCTGCCGGAATGGCAGACCGATCGATGGTGGGTGCGCCAATGGGATTATCCGCGCCTGCAGGTTGCGGCGCTCCTCCTCATTCTTGTTGTCTCCATCTGGTGGATCGGGCTGAAGCGGGGGCGCGCGTTCGTCGCGCTCGTCGTCGGTCTAGGCGCTGCGCTGGCTTGGCAGGTGAGCCACTTCCTCGCCTACCTCCCCCCGTATCTGCGACAGGTTGCGACGGCCGAAAATTGCCCGGCGGAGCGACAGATTTCGCTGATGAATGCCAATGTGCTGCTGACCAACAAGGAATATGGAAAGCTGCTGGGGCTGGTCGGTAGATGGAACCCTGACGTCCTGCTGTTGCTCGAAACCGGGCAGGGCTGGGAAAAGGCGGTCGCGCCGCTTGCCAGCCGATATCCCAACCAACTGAGCGAAGCCGCGCCCAACACCTATGGCATGATCCTGATGACCCGGCTGCCGATGTCGGGGCGGATCGAACATCTCCTGCAGCCCGGCATCCCGTCCGCCAATGTGCGCCTGACCCTGGGCGGGGGTCAGCAGGTGATCCTGCATGCCTTGCACCCCGAACCGCCCTGGCCTGGCGACGACAGCGGCGAGCGCGACGCGGAACTGGTGATGGTCGGCCGCGAGGTTCGTGACGATGGCCGCGCGTCGATCGTCATGGGCGACCTTAACGACGTCGCCTGGTCGCGGACGTCGCGCCTGTTCAAGGATGTCGGCGGGATGCGGGACCCGCGCGTCGGCCGCGGCTTTTACCCGACCTTCCACGCCGGGCATCCGCTGTTTCGCTGGCCGCTCGACCATCTGTTCGTGACGCCGCATTTCGAAGTCATGGAGATGCATGTCCTCGAAGACATCGGTTCGGACCATTTCCCGATTTTCTTCCGCCTGTGCCTGACCGACCGGGCGGGCGAGCGCAAAGTCGGCACGTCCGCCTTGGCGGAAACCGAGCAGGAAGCGTCGCAGGAACTGGGCGAGGGCGTCGCGGAGAAAAAGGAAGAGCAACGTGGCCGCTAAGAAGCGCGCCGACCAGTTGCTGGTCGCGCGCGGACTGGCCGAAAGCCGTTCGCGCGCACAGGCGCTGATCATGAGCGGCAACGTATTCGTCGGCGACCGCCGGGTGGCCAAGGCGGGCGACATGCTCGCCGAAGACGCCGAACTGACGCTGAAAGGCCGCGACCATCCTTGGGTATCGCGAGGCGGCATCAAGCTCGACCACGGGCTGACCCATTTCGGGTTCGACGTCACCGATGCGGTGGGACTCGACGTCGGTAGCTCGACCGGCGGCTTTACCGATGTTTTGCTGACAAGAGGTGCGGCGAAGGTATTCGCGGTCGACGTCGGCACTAACCAGCTGGCCTGGAAGTTGCGGCAGGACCCGCGCGTCGTCGTTCACGAACAGACCAATGCGCGCGACCTGACCGCCGATATCGTCACAGAAGAGCCGGACATCGTGGTGTGCGACGCGAGCTTCATCGCCCTTTCCAAGGTCCTCGACCGCGCGCTCGACCTTGCGAGACCAGGTGCACGGCTGGTCGCGCTGGTGAAGCCCCAATTCGAGGCCGGCCGCGAGGAAGTCGGGAAAGGCGGCGTGGTCAGGGACCCCGACGTGCATCGGCGCGTTTGCGAGGCTGCCGGCTTGTGGGTTCAGTCCAAGGGCTGGCGTGTCATCGGTATCGAACAAAGCCCAATTACCGGGCCCGAGGGGAACGTCGAATTCCTGCTGGGCGCGATTAAGGAGGAATGAATGGCCACCACCGCACGTGACGATCGCGGCATCTGGAAGAAGGCGCTGATCACCGTCCCGGCGCTGGTGATCGTCGGAGGGCTGATGGGCTATCTGTCCAACAGCGGCTTCGGCAATCCCTGGTATGACGCGCTGGAACGGCCTGCATTCCAGCCGCCTGGCTGGGCGTTCGGCGCGGTTTGGACGACGCTCTACACGATGATGGGAATCGCGCTGGCGACGATCCTCGATCAACCGCCGTCGAAGCAGCGCCGCGACGCGTTATGGCTGTTCTTCGGCCAGCTGGCGCTCAATTTTTCGTGGTCGCCGGTGTTCTTCAAGCTGCACATGATCGATGTCGCGCTGGTGATCATCATCGTCATGCTGATCATGGCCGCGACCACCGCGAACCTGTTCCGTCGCATCCGCCCGGTGGCAGGATGGCTGCTTCTGCCCTATCTTCTATGGTTGTGCCAGGCGACGGCGCTCAACTATGAGACGGGAAGGCTGAACCCGGGTGCGGATGCCGCGCCGCTGGGGATCACGGGAGAAAAATAGCAATGCAATCTCAGAACCGCATCTTCGACGACCTGGTGAAGATGATGAATGGCGTCGCCGGCACCATGGCCGGGGTCGGCCGCGAAGCCGAAAGCTCGATGCGCGAGAAAATGCGCGAATGGGTCGGCGGGATGGACTTCGTCAGCCGCGACGAGTTCGAGGCGGTGAAGGCCATGGCCGCGGCTGCGCGGGAAGAGAATGACGCACTGAAGGCGCGGATCGACGCGCTGGAAAAGGCAGCCAAACCCAAGGCGCCGAAGGCTCCCAAGGCGGGAGTTTGACCGCTGGCCGACCTTAGCGATCGCGACGAGCGCGACGATGGCGCGCCGATCGAAATGCTCGAGCAATATTTCGAGGCGCGCGGTTGGGCCTGCGAGCGGACGGGCGAGGGCGAGATCATCGCTTCCGCCACCGGCAGCTGGGCCCAATATGAACTGCGCGGCGTGTGGCGGCAGGACGACCAGGTGCTGCAGTTCCTGGCCTTCCCCGACATCAAGGTCGCCAGCGAAAAGCGCGCGGCTATCTACGAGGCGCTGGGGCTGATCAACGAGCAGTTGTGGCTGGGCCATTTCGAGCTGTGGTCGGGCAGCGGCCTGATCGTCTTTCGCCACGCCGCGCTGGTCGGCGAGGGCGACACGATCAGCTTCGAGCAGGCCGAGGCGGTCAGCGAAGCGGCGCTTGAAGAGTGCGAGCGTTTCTACCCCGTCTTCCAGTTCGTGCTGTGGGGCGGCAAGTCACCGAGCGAAGCGATCTCGGCCGCGTTGATCGACACGGCCGGCGAGGCCTGACGCCATGACGGCAGCCTTTCCGGCGCCCGCCTGGCTGGTCGGATGCGGAAATATGGCCGGTGCGATGGTCGACGGCTGGCGCAGGGCCGGTGTGGACCTGTCGGGTGTCACCGTGATCCGACCCAGCGGGACCCCGGTCGAAGGCGTGCGGACGGTTACCACCTATCCAGACGAAGTGCCGCACTTCGTGATGCTTGGTTTCAAACCCCAGAAGCTGGCCGAAATTGCGCCCCCGCTGTCCGAACATGTCGGGCCAGCGACCACGCTGGTGTCGATGCTAGCCGGGGTGACGATCGAGGATCTGCGGCACCGCTTTCCCGACGCCGCGGCGATTGCGAAGATCATGCCCAACCTGCCCGTCGCGGTGGGGGAAGGCGTCGTGCCGATCCTTGCAGACGGCGAGACTGGCGGTGTCGAAGCGTTGATGGCCGCGCTTGGCACCGTCGTGCCGTGTCAAAGCGAGCAGGACGTCGCCGCCATCGGTGCGCTGGCCAGCGCAGGGTCCGCCTATTTCGCCCGTTTCGCGGAGGCGATGGGAAAGGGCGGGGCGGGGCAAGGCCTAGATCCCGAGACGGCGCAACGGCTGGCCGTCCAGGCGATGCTCGGCACCGCTGCCTATGCCAGGGACCGCAAAATCTCGATGGCAGAACTGGCGCGCCGCGTCGCAAGTCCGAAGGGTACCACCGAACGCGGGCTTGCGATGCTTGACGCACCCGACGGGCTGCAGGCGTTGGTCGACCGCACGCTCGAAGCGGCGGTTCGGCGCGGCCGCGAACTGGCCGAGGAAGTGCGCCGCGGTTGACCCTGTGCCGCCGCTCGCCTAGGCGCGGCGGCACGCAGGAGATAGACGGACAATGGCCGAGACGCGCAGCTTCGACGATCGTGACGGATGGATCTGGTTTGACGGCAAGCTGGTCCCGTGGCGCGAGGCCAACGTCCATATCCTGACCCATGCGATGCATTATGCGTCGAGCGTGTTCGAGGGCCAGCGTGCCTACGGCGGCGTCATCTTCAAGCTGCGCGAGCATAGCGAACGCCTGCGGAAATCGGCGTCGATCCTCGGCTTCGACCTGCCGTGGAGCGTCGAAGAGATCGACAATGCCTGCAACGAGGTTCTGAAGGCCAATGGGCTGAGCGACGCCTACCTCCGCCCGGTGGCGTGGCGCGGGTCGGAACAGATGGGCGTCAGCGCCCAGGCGACCAAGCCGCACCTCGCCATCGCCGCATGGGAATGGGGCAAATATTTCGACCCGGTGCTGGCCGAGAAGGGAATTCGCCTCGACATCGCGCCATGGCGCCGACCTGCCCCTTACACCGCGCCGGTCCACGCCAAGGCCGCCGGTCTCTACATGATCTGCACCATGTCCAAGCATCATGCCGAAAACCGCGGCTACAACGACGCGCTGATGTTCGACTGGCGCGGGCAGGTGGCCGAAGCGACCGGCGCCAATGCCTTCTTCGTCAAGCAAGGCAAGCTCTACACGCCGACCCCGGACTGTTTCCTCAACGGGATCACGCGACAGACCGTCATGGACCTGGCCCGCCGCCGCGGCGTCGAAGTGATCGAAAAGGCGATCTGGCCGGACGAACTGGAATCGTTCGAACAATTCTTCCTGACCGGGTCGGCCGCCGAAGTGACCTTCGTCCAGTCGGCGGGACCGTGGAACTTCGAAGTCGGCGACCTGTCGCGCCAGCTTCGCCAGGACTATGACGACCTGGTCAATCGACGCCTGAATTTCTGACGCTAAGCCCTTCAAAATTCCCCGTTCATTGTTTTTTCGCACTCTGACGGTTATGGCCGAAGGTCGGGGTAGAAGCGGGTTTGTGAAGAACGGGGCGTGACATCCATTCGGGCAGTTGAGCGCAAGGAGCGCCGGTCGCGGGACCGCGAAGTGCGTTGGCATGACCTGCTGTCGTTCCGTACGCCCGTCGATCGCCTTTCGCGTGCCGTCCGCGATGCCCAGCTCGAGAGCCTGCTGAAGCTGGTGCCGGCCACGGTCGGTGTCCAGATCGTGACCGCGGCCATCCTCGTTGCGACGGTCCGCGACTCCGTTCCCAATTTCCAGCTCGGCCTGTGGCTTGGCAGCATCATGCTGATCTGCTTTTTCCGCGGGGTGCGTGCGGTCCGCTTGCGGCACGAGCCGGCCTACGCCGCCAAACACCCCGCCAAGGCCAGCTATGTGTGCATGGCAGTCGCCGCGCTGGCGTTGTTGTGGATGGTCGTGCCGCTGTTCTGGTTCGACGAATTCACGCCCGAAGCGCAGGTCGTGACCTGCGTCATTTTCGCGGCAATGCTGTGCGGCGGCAGTATCACGCTGATCTCGCTGCCGCAGGCGGCGCTGACGCATATCGTCATCTATATGGTCAGTTGCGCCTTCCTGACGCTGAGCTTCAGCGGCACGCAGCTATTCCTCCTTTCGCTGATGTACGGAGGCATCCTGACCAGCAACGTGCTGGGCACCGCGCGCCAGTTTATCGCGCACACCCGCGACCGCATCGAACTGCGCGAGCAGGGCGAAATCATCAAGCTGCTGCGCGAATTCGAAGCATCGGGTTCGGGCGGGCTTTGGGAGCTCGATGCCGAACGGCGGTTCGTGAAGATGTCACCTGAATTGCTCGAGGCGATCAACCAGTCGGAAGAAACGGTCGTCGGGCTGCACTTCAAACGCCTGCTCGACCCCGACGGCCAGATCAGCGCGATCTCGACCGGTATGCGGACCCTGTTCGACGATATCGACAACAGCCTGCCGTTTCGCGACCGCGCTGTGCCGTCGGTCGATCGCCAGCGCTGGTGGGCGCTCTCCGGCAAGCCGATCTTCGACCCGTCGGGCCAGTTCGTCGGCTATCGCGGGGTCGCGTCCGACATCACCGACAGCCGCTTGTCTGGTGACGACGCGGTGCGCGCGGCCCGAACCGACCCCCTGACCGGGCTGGCCAACCGCCTGCTGGTCCGCGAATTGCTCGAAGAAGCGGCGATGTCGCAGTGGGAAGGCAAGGCCGAATGCGCCCTGTTGCTGGTCGATCTCGACCGGTTCAAGATGGTCAACGACACGCTTGGCCATGCTATCGGCGACCAGTTGCTGATCGAAGTGGCGCGGCGTCTCGAACTGACCGTCGGGGATGGCGGACGGGTCGGGCGCATCGGCGGCGACGAATTCGCCATCGTCTGGACCAAGTCCAGCGACCGCCTGTCGCTCGCCGATATTTCCAACCGCATCAACGCCGACCTGTCGCGCAGCTTCTCGATCGGCGCTGCAACCATGCACATCGGCGCCACCATCGGCATCGCGGTCAGTCCGGCCAACGGCCAGCGCGAAGAGCAATTGATGCGCAACGCCGACCTCGCCCTCTACCGCGCCAAGGAGGCGGGACGCGGCGGTTTCGCCTTCTTCGAACATTATATGTTCCAGCAGGCGGAAGATCACCGCCTGCTCGAGCAGGACGTCCGCGAAGCGCTCAACAACAATGCGCTGACCCTGGCCTACCAGCCGATCGTCGATGCGCAGTCGGGTGCCGTCGTCGGTCGCGAAGCGCTGCTGCGGTGGCGCCACCCGGTGCGCGGCGATATTTCGCCCGACCAGTTCATTCCGGTCATCGAGGATGCGGGCCTGATCCACCAGATTGGCGACTGGGTAATCCGCGAAGCCTGCGCCGAAGCCGCCGGGTGGGAAAAGCCGCTGCGGATCGCGGTCAATATCTCCGCGGCCCAGCTCGGCGGCGCCGGCCTGGCCAAGACGGTGCTGGGTGCGCTGGCCGCCACGCGCCTGTCGCCTAACCGCCTTGAACTGGAAGTCACCGAAAATGTGTTCCTAGGCGACGACGCCGCGACGCTGGCCTCACTCGAACGCCTTCGCTCGCTAGGCGTCCGCCTGGTGCTGGACGACTTTGGCCAAGGCTATTCGAGTTTCGGCTATCTCAGCCGCGCCCACTTCTCCAAGATCAAGATCGACCAGAGCTTCGTTCGCGGGGCCGCCGACGGCGCCAAGGAATGTATCGCCATCGTCAACGCGATCCTCGCCCTGGCGAGCGGACTTGCGGTTGAGACGACGGCAGAAGGGGTCGAAACGGAGCGGCAGGCGCAGGTGATGCGGCGACTTGGCTGCACCCAGCTGCAGGGTTACCATTTCGGTCGCCCGGTTCCCCCGGCGGCGATCGACCATGATCCCGACGATGACGGCGTCCGCCGCATCGCCTAACCTCTTTTCACCCGCGAATTAGCTGCTATGAGCGCCGCGACCCGCGCGGCATTCGTTCGCGCAACGCGCCTGCTGGGGCGTCGCCAAGTGGTAAGGCACCGGTTTTTGGTACCGGCATTCGCAGGTTCGAATCCTGCCGCCCCAGCCAATCTACATTGCGATCAGGTTTGGGCGCTGGGATTGCAGCAGCAGCGCTTCGACGCGGCCTGCCAGCAGGTCGAAGTCGACCGGCTTTCGAAGATAGTCATCAGCCCCCGCGCCATAGGCGATCGCCTCATCGTTGAGGCCGTGCCTGGCGGTCAGCATCAATGCCGGGATGTGGCACAGGCGCCCGTCGCTGCGCATCGTGCGCACCAGATGTACGCCGGACAGGCCCGGCATGGCGCAATCGACGATGGCCAGATGAGGGGCCCGACCGCGCATCACGCGCAGGGCCGTTTCGCCGTCGGGCAGCCAACCGACGGCATGGCCGGCCGACATCAGGGCGTTGCACACCAGTTCGCCAATGACGGGGTCGTCGTCGACCAGGATGATCCGTGCCATGCTGCGCGGTCAGTCCAGCACGGCGAGCATATGCGAACACAGCGACTTGATCGCGTCGGCATTGTTGGCCGCGCGCAACGGATGTTCCAACCGCATCGCGCATTCGCCGATCTGCGCCTCCCCGAAATAGGAAGAGGTGCCGGCCAGATTGTGCATCAGCCGGGCGATCGACTGGACGTCGAAGTCCAGCTGGAAGGCAGCGTCGAGGGCACGCCGAATGGCCATGACCAGCTCATGTTTCTGCCCAGCATAGATTTCTTCGACGGTGAGGCCGGTCAGCGATACCGATGTCGCACCGTTTCCAAACACACCACCCGGATGAAGCATGACCGAACCTTCCGCGATTGCCGTTGGCCCGAAGTAAACGGCAATGCTTGACGGCACCTATCCTGAAGGTCCGTAACGGATGAGGTTAGCGGGTGTCGGCGACCGTCCGACCGATCAATTCCTTCATGATTTCAGAGGTGCCGCCATAAATCCGGCTGACACGGGCATCCCTCCAGAGTCGAGCGATCGGATATTCATTCATATAGCCGGCGCCGCCGTGAAGCTGGAGCGAGGCGTCGCATGCTTCCCACTGCATCTCGGTGTGCCACAATTTGGCGGCGCTCGCTTCGGCGGGTGTGAGCTTTCCCGCGACATGGCGCGCGATCGCCCAGTCGAGATGCGCCCAGCCGACCTGCAGCTTGGCGGCAAGGTCGGCCAAGACGAAGCGGCTGTTCTGGAAGTCGATGACGCGCTTGCCGAACGCCTTGCGGTCACGAGTGAAGCTGACCGCTTCGTCGTAAGCACGTTGGGCCGAGGCCTGCGCCTGCGCGGCGATCGACAGGCGTTCCTGCGGCAGTTGCTGCATCAGCATCACGAACCCGCCATTCTCCTGGCCGATCAGGCGGTCGGCCGGGAGCCAGACGTCGTCGAAGAACAGCTCGGCGGTATCGTTGCCGTGCAAACCGATCTTGTCGAGGTTGCGACCGCGCGTGAAACCCTCGTCGTCACGCTCGACGACGAACAGCGAGATCCCGCGGGCGCGGCCTTCCTCGGTGGTGCGGGCACAGACGATGACGATGTCCGCGCCATGGCCGTTGGTGATATAGGTCTTGCTGCCCGACAGGCGCCACCCGTTGCCGTCGCGGCGCGCGATGGATTTCATCCCCTGAAGGTCGCTGCCCGCCCCCGGCTCGGTCATGGCGATCGCGCTGACGATAGTGCCGTCGACCATGCCGGTCAGGTAGCGGCGCTTCTGTTCGTCGCTGCCGTAGTGGACGAGGTAATCCGCGACGATGTCGGACTGGAGCGAGAAACCGGCCGCGGAACCCAGATAGGCGATCTCTTCGGTCACGATCGCGTTGAAGCTGAAGTCGAGGCCAGGCCCGCCATAGGCTTCGGGAACCTGCGGGCATAACAGGCCGGCCGCCCCGACCTTTTGCCAGGCGTCGCGCTCGACGGTGCCGTCGCGCTCATGATCGTCCATTCGCGGGGCGATGACGTCGTGCAGGACGCGGCGGACGGTGTCGCGGAACGCGTCGTGGTCGTCGGTGAAGATGGTGCGGTCGGACGGGATCATGGCGACGACGCTAGCGCAGCGCCGGGCCGCCCGCTAGCGTCATGTCCATGACGCTACCGCTTGAAGGCCTCACTATCATCGAAATGGCCGGATTGGGACCCGGACCCTTTGCTGCGATGATGCTTGCCGACCATGGCGCACGTGTCGTTCGGGTCGAACGGGCGGGGATGATCGCGGTGCCGAACGATCCCCTGCTGCGCAACCGCCAGAGCATTTCGCTCGACCTGAAGCGCGAGGATCACCGCGGGGTGGTGCACCGGCTGGCCACCAATGCGGACGGGCTGATCGAAGGCTACCGCCCCGGCGTCATGGAACGGCTCGGCCTTGGCCCGGACGCGCTGCAGGCGGTCAATCCCAGGCTTGTTTACGGGCGGGTGACCGGGTGGGGGCAGGATGGGCCGCTGGCGAACAGTGCCGGTCATGACATTGACTATCTGGCATTGACCGGCCTGCTGCACGCGATGGGCGAACCCGACCGGCCGCCGCGCCCGCCAATGAACCTGGTTGCCGACTATGCCGGCGGGGGCATGATGCTGGCGTTCGGCATGGCGGCCGCCCTGCTCGACGTGCAGCGCGGTGCGGCAGGCAGGGTGATCGATTCGGCGATGACCGACGGTGCGGCGCTGACCGGAGCCTTGATCTACGGCCTGAAGGCGGCTGGCGCGTGGAACGGGGGCAGGGGGAACAACCTGCTCGACGGCGGCGATCCGCTGTATCGATGCTATCGCTGCGCCGACGGGAATTATCTGGCATTGGGCGCGATCGAACCCCAGTTCCGGCGGGCACTGCTGGAAGGGCTCGGGATCGCCGAAGCGACCAAGGAGGCGGTCGCCGCCACTATCGAGACCCGGACGCGCGACGAATGGGTGGAGCGGTTCGCCGGTATCGACGCGTGCGTCGCGCCGGTGCTGGACATGGACGAGGCCCCCGATCATCCGCACAACCGCGCCCGCAAGGTCTTCGTGGCGGTCGGCGGCGTGGTCCAGCCGATGCCTGCGCCCCGCTATGGCGAGCGACCGCCTGTGTCGCCGCCGCGCCAGCCGGGCGAGGACGGACCGACCATTCTCCGTTCGCTGGGCTATGACGCGCCGCAGATCGATGAATTGCTGTCCTGAAAGGGCGATGACGCAGCGTGCCCGGCTGCGGGGCGCCATAAGGGAGTGATGATGAACCCGCTTTACGAACAGATGCCGGTCAGTGTTTTCGAGCGCATGTCGCTTGCCGCTGCGCGGTACGGCGCGGTCAATCTTGGACAAGGTTTCCCCGATTTTGGCTGGCCGCCCGAAATCCTTGACGCTGCCGCCGCTGCGCTGGTCGATGGATCGAACCAATATGCCCCGTCGCGCGGGTTGCCGGCGCTGCGCGCTGCGGTCGCGGCCCATTATTCGCGGCATCATGGGCTTTCGATCGATGCGGAACATATCTGCGTGACGAGCGGCGCCACGGAAGCGCTGGCCGCCGCCATCCTCGCGGTGGTCGAGCCCGGCGATGAAGTGATCGTCATGACCCCGGCCTACGATGCCTATGCGCCACTGATCCGGCGGGCTGGAGGGACCGTCGTCGAAGTCGCGCTGACGCCGCCCGGCTGGGCAGTGGACCGGCATGCGCTGGAGGCGGCAGTCAGTGAACGGACGCGGGCGATCATCGTCAATAATCCGCACAATCCGACGGGCCGCCTGTTCGACCGGGCCGAGCTCGAGGCGATCGCCGCGGTGGCCCGCGACCATGAACTGGTCGTGATCGCCGACGAGGTGTGGGAGCATATCCTGCTCGACGGGCAGCAATTCACGCCCATCGCCTCGCTGCCGGGTATGGCCGAGCGAACGATCAAATGCGGGTCGGCGGGAAAGATATTTTCGCTGACCGGCTGGAAGATCGGCTGGCTGGTTGCAGCGCCCGAACTGGCGGCGGTCGCGGCGCGGGCGCACCAGTTCCTGACGTTCGCCAGCGCGCCGAACCTGCAGGCAGCGGTCGCCTATGGCCTGACCGACGGCGATGCGTGGATCGGACCGATGCGCGAACGGTTTGCGCGCGCTCGCGACGCGATGACGGCAGGTCTCCGGCACGCAGGTTACGTCGTGCTGCCCTCGGCATCGACCTATTTCCTGTGCATAGACCTAGCCGCATCGGGAATCGACGCGACCGACGCGCAGTTCGCAGCGCGGGCGATCGAGGAGGCGGGTGTCGCCGTGGTGCCGCTATCGGCCTTTTCGGACGCGGGGGCGCCGCGGCATCTGGTGCGGCTATGCTTCGCAAAGAAGCAGGAGACCATCGAGGTCGGTGTGGCCGCGATGGCAAAGGCGAGAGAATATTGGGCATGACGACGCAGGATGAAATCGGGCCGCTATTGCAGGTGCTGGGCGTTGAGGCGGGGCATGGCAGCCTGCAATCTCGTTCGCCGATCGACGACGGCTTGCTAGGGACGGTGGGCGAAGCGAACGACGGTGACGTCGACGCCGCCCTATCACAAGCGGTTTCCGCCTTCGCTGCCTGGTGCCAGGTGCCCGCCCCGAGACGCGGGGAGCTGGTGCGTTTGTTGGGTGAGGAGCTGCGCGCTGCCAAGGAGCCATTGGCGCGGCTGGTCACATTAGAAGCGGGCAAGATCATATCGGAGGGCCTCGGAGAGGTTCAGGAGATGATCGACATCTGCGATTTCGCCGTCGGACTGTCGCGCCAGCTTTACGGCCTGACCATTGCCAGCGAACGACCCGACCACCGCATGATCGAGCAATGGCATCCGTTGGGGACGGTGGCGATCGTCACCGCCTTCAATTTCCCGGTTGCGGTGTGGGCGTGGAATGCCGCGCTGGCGCTGGTTTGCGGCAATCCGGTCGTCTGGAAGCCGAGCGAGAAGACCCCGCTGACCGCCGCGGCCGTGATGGCCATTTTTGCGCGGGCAGCGGCGCGTTTCGGGGATGCGCCTGAAGGGCTGGCGCAAGTCCTTCAGGGGGGGCGCACAGTCGGCGAGGCGCTGTGCGACGATCCCCGGGCGGCGCTGGTGTCGGCGACGGGTTCGACGCGCATGGGTCGCGAGGTGGGCCCTCGCGTCGCGTCGCGCTTCGGACGGACCTTGCTCGAGTTGGGCGGCAATAATGCGATGCTCGTCACCCCGAGCGCGGACCTGGCCTTGGCGGAGCGGGCCATCCTGTTTTCGGCGGCCGGGACCGCGGGTCAGCGCTGTACGACTCTCAGGCGCCTCATCGCGCATCGCTCGATCGCCGACGGATTGGTCGAGCGTCTGTCCAGCCTCTATGCGCGGCTTCCGGTTGGCGATCCGCGCGACGAAGCAACTCTGGTCGGCCCGTTGATCGACGAAGCGGCGGAAGCGGCGATGATGCGCGCCCTCGATACTGCGCGCGAGCAGGGCGGTATCGTCCATGGCGGCGAGCGTCTTGCACCCAGGCTCGTACGTCCGGCCTTGGTTGAGGTGACTGCGCAGGAGGGCGTCGTGTTGGCGGAAACCTTCGCCCCGATCCTCTACGTGCTGCGCTACGACACGCTCGAGGAAGCGATCGAGCTCAACAATGCGGTGTCGCAGGGCCTCAGCAGTTCGATCTTCACCAACGATTTGCGCGAAGCCGAGCGGTTCCTGTCGGCGGCCGGATCGGACTGCGGCATCGCTAACGTCAACATCGGTCCATCGGGCGCGGAAATCGGCGGGGCGTTCGGGGGTGAAAAGGAAACCGGCGGCGGGCGCGAAAGCGGCTCGGACAGCTGGAAGGCCTATATGCGCCGCGCGACCAACACCATCAACTACGGGTACGCCTTGCCGCTGGCGCAAGGCGTGCGATTCGACCTCGACTAGGCGTTGCCGATGAGGCCCGGCCAGCGATCGGGCAATTCGCGCGTCCATTGCAGCAGTTCGTCGGGCGGGAGCGGCTTTGCGAGGACATAGCCTTGGGCGACGTCGCAATTGAGCTGGCGCAGAAGGCGCAGCTGTTCGACGGTTTCGACACCCTCTGCCGTGACGCTGAGGCCAAGCCCGTGGGCGAGGTCGATGATTGACCGGACGATCAGCTGGCTGTCGTTCGACGTCGGCGCGTCCTCGACGAAGAAACGATCGATCTTGAGTTCGGTGAACGGCAATTGCCGCAGCTGCATCAAGGTGGAATAGCCGACGCCGAAATCGTCGATGGCCAACCCGATGCCCTTGATGCGGAAGCGGGTCAGTGTGTCCATCAGCTTGACCAGCGGCTGGGTGGCGCCTTCGGTCAGCTCCAGCACCAGGCGGTCCGTCGGCACTTCGATCGCCCGGCACATCCGCTCGACCAGGTCGGGGAAGTCGAGCGCGTCGAGGCTAAGCGCCGAGATATTAAAGGCGAGGGCGGTGTCCAGTCCCTCGTCGCGCCACTGGCGCCACTGGCGCAGCGTCGTGCGAAGTCCCCACTGTGTGAGTTGGTCGATCAAGCCGTGCTTTTCGGCCAGCGGAACGAAACGGGCAGGGGACACCGCGCCCAGATCGGGATCGTCCCATCGCACCAATGCCTCGACACGGTGGAGGCGACCGTCCGACAGGTTGACCTTCGGTTGGTAGACCATGCGAAGCCGACCGTTGATCAGCGCACGCTCGAATCCGTCGAGCAGGCCAAGGTCGGCAGGGGCGATCATGGCACCAGCGTCGGCTTCAACTCGTTAAGAATGTCTTCCAGCTGTTCGAGGCGGGCAGGTTTTTCGACCGGCCCGACCATTTGCAGGCCGAGCGAGTTGCCCAGCCGAAAGGCGCTGTCGAGGACGCGGCGGTCGAACCCGCTGATGATCAGCACCGGATCGGTGAATTCCTGCTCCGCCAGGAAGCGCAGCAACTCCACACCGTCCATGCCCGGCATTTGGAGGTCAAGCGCCACCATGTTCGGACGATCGGCCAAAAACCGGTCGCGAAACTGCTGGTCGTTCGCGGTTACGATGGGCTGGTATCCGCACAAATCCGCGGCTTTTGCGACATAATCGGCCAATGCCGGCTCGTCATCAATCACTAACAGCCTGGGGAAGGCCATGTCGGGTTCATCTCCTCCGCGCATCTCAACGCTAACCGACACTCAACAGCTTTCCGAGCCACCGTCAAACGCATGAAACCGGATTTTAACCCAAAAAAAGCTAAACATCGGCTTTGACGCGATTTTCGGTCGCAATGAAGGGAATTGCCAGATGTTCGGCAGCCTTATCCGGCGCAAGCAGACCCATCGCCCGCTCGGCGAAGACAATGTGGCTTTCGAGTCGACCACCTTTTCGCTGACGACGGCCGTTCCCCGGCCTGCCGAGCGCCGCGGCGATGACCGGGTGATGGCCATGTTGCGGGTCGCCAAGCTCAGCTACGCCGACGGCGAACGCAACCAGCTGATAAGGGTTTGCAACGTGTCGGCTGGCGGTCTGATGGCCGAAGTCGGCCATGAAGTCGCCGTCGGCGACCAAGTCGAGATCGAACTGTCGTCGCAGAAAATCCCGTCGACCGTGGTTTGGACTCGTCAGGGGACCGCCGGCTTCAAATTCGCGCAGAATATCGACCTGGGCGAGCTTCTTGCCGGTCGCAAGCCGCGCCACGGCTTCCGCCCGCGGCCGCCCCGGCTTGAGGTCGACTGCCGCGCCAACGTCAAGCTGGGCGACAAATATTACAACGTCGACGTCCACGATATCTCGCTTGGCGGACTCAAGGTCGAACCGATCGACGAATATTGCCTCGGCAAGCCGGTCATCGTGGTGGTCGAGAGCCTGCGGCCGGTGCGCGGCGAAGTCCGCTGGTTCGCCGACCGCAAGGCCGGCATCGTGTTCGACCAGCCGCTGAAGTTCGAAGAACTGGCTGAATGGGTCGGCAAGCGGCTCGAACTCGCGGCGCTCAAAGCATCGATCAAGAAGGGCTGACCCTTTTCGGATCGCCTGTAACTTCCTATCTCGCGCCCTTGAACGAAAGGGCATGAGAATGGCAGATCAGGTAGCGGTGCTCGCAGGCGGATGTTTCTGGTGCACCGAAGCAGTGTTCCTCGACGTCGTCGGCGTAAAGTCGGTCGAAAGCGGCTACACCGGCGGCACCACCGTGAATCCGACTTACAAGCAGGTTTGCGGGGGCGATACCGGCCATGCCGAGGCGATCCGCATCACGTTCGACGATTCCGAGCTGAGCTATGACGATCTGCTCGACATCTTCTTCGCCATCCATGACCCGACCCAGCTCAACCGGCAGGGCAACGATATCGGCACCCAGTATCGCAGCGCCATCTTCCCGCAGGACGAGGTCCAGGCCGACGCTGCGCGGGCCGCGCTTGCCCGCGCGAACGATGCGCTTAGCGGCAAGGTAGTCACGACGATCGAGCCCAAGGCGGAATGGTATCCGGCGGAAGACTATCACCAGGATTATTGGGCGGGCGAAGGCCAGCGCAATCCTTATTGTCTGGCGGTGATTCCGCCGAAGCTGGCCAAGCTGCGCAAGAGTTTCCAGGCGCGGGTGAAAAGCCAGGCCGCGACCAGCGACATCTGACCGGTTCCATTCCGCACGATCGGGACTAGGCTCGGCCAACGAATCGAGGGGGTCGAGGGGCGTGCGCGTGGAATGTCTGAAACTCTCGGCGGCAATGGCCGCCGCGTCGCTGGTGTCTAGCCTTTCGGCCACGTCTGTCGCGGCGCAATCATCCGCCGCCCCGCCTGTCCTTACGGTCGACCCAAGAACCAACGGCGTGCTTCCTGCCAATACCGAAATCGCGCTGGCGATGGACGATGAGCTGACCACCAAGGCTGGAAAGCTGAAGATCGGACAGAAGTTCGGACTATCGGTCGCAAAGGACGTGCGGGTCGGCGACTACATCATCATCCCCCGCGGAACGCCGGCGATTGGCGAGATCATCTTCCTCACCGGCAAGGCGGCATTCGGGAAGTCGGGCAAAATGGAAGTGGCGCTGCGCTACGTCGACCTCAACGGTCGCCACATCCCTTTGATCGGCACCTATCGGCAGGAAGGCGAAGGCAACAGCGTGGCAACGGCCGCCGGCGTAGCCGCGGTGGGGGTGTTCGCGGGGGTCATCACAGGCCGCAGCGCCGTCATTCCGAAGGGCCGGATGCTGACGGCCTATTTGCGCGAATCGCTACCCGTTGCCTTTCCGGCCAAGGCGGCAATGCCCGCAAACCCCTGATCAGCGAGGCGCAGCGGCTCGTTTCAGGCGATCGCGGATGGCCGCTGCAATGCCGTCGCCGGGAATCGGCGCGATGGCGATCCGCGGCTGGTGGGACCGGTCGGCCACGTGCAGCAGGTCGAACAGGTGCGCGGCTGCCTCGACCGGGTCGCCGCTGGCGCTCAGCGACTGGTCTCCCGCGACTGGTCCGAAGCCGATGAGAAATTCGTCAGGCTCGGCCGTCAAGACGTCCAGCCGCAGCGGCTTCCCCGGCGCATAATGGCTCGACATCTGCCCCGGCGCTTCGATCTTGTCGCCGGTTTCTTCGGTGGCATCGATCGACACCGGGCCACGCCGCAACAGGCGCAAGCCGCCGCCGGTGGCCGCGACGATCGTGCTCTCCAGCCCGCGCTCGGTCTTGCCGCCGTCGACCACTGCGGCGATGCGCCCGTCGAGCGAAGCCAGCACATGGTCGGCGCGGACGGGGCTGATCCGGCCGCTGGCATTGGCTGACGGCGCGGCGAGGGGGCGCCCGACCTTCGCCAGGATAGCTCGCATGGTCGGATGGGCGGGTACGCGGATCGCGATACTGTCGAGCCCGGCCGTCACGATCGATGCGATGCCTGCATCCACGCGACGGGGGACCACGATCGTCAGGGGACCCGGCCAATGGTCCGCGGCAAGCGCCAGCGCGTCTTGGTCGAACTTGCCCAAGCGCCGCGCCGCTTCGAGGTCCGGCACGTGGACGATCAACGGGTTGAAGCTGGGGCGCCCCTTCGCGGCATAGATGGCGGCGACCGCATCGGCATTGGTCGCGTCGGCGGCAAGGCCGTAGACGGTCTCGGTCGGCACCGCGACCGGCTCGCCCGCTAGGATGAGCCGCGCGGCCTCGGCGATTCCTTCATCGCTGTCGTCGAGCCGTTTCGTGTCATATGGAAGCGCCATGCTTCGCTCGCTATAGCGGCTGCGGACCATCCGCCAAGGGACCCTGCAAGATGAGCTTTTCCGCCCCCGTTCGTGACCAGCGCCTGGTGCTCGATGCCGTTGTCGGCATCGGCTCGTTCGACGGCGGACCAGAGGCGGACATGATCGACGCGGTGCTGGAGGGCGCTGCGCAGTTTTCGGAAGGCGAATTCGCGCCGCTGTCCCGGATCGGGGACACGGTCGGGGCTCGCTGGAACAATGGCGCGGTCACCATGCCCGAAGGCTACAGGGCCGCTTACCGGTCGTTCGTCGAGGGCGGATGGATGACCCTGGCCGGACCCGAAAGCCATGGCGGGCAGGGACTGCCGCAGGTGCTGGCGGCGGCGCTGATGGAAAACCTCAACGCCGCGAACATCGGTTTCGCGCTTTGCCCGATGCTGTCGATGGGGGCGATCGAGGCGCTTGAGCATCACGGATCCGACGAACTCAAGGAGCGCTATCTCGCCAAGATCATCTCCGGCGAATGGCCGGCGACCATGAACCTTACCGAGCCGCAGGCTGGCAGCGACGTCGGCGCGCTCAAAACCAGGGCGGAGCCGGTCGGGGACGGCAGCTGGCGGGTGACGGGCACGAAGATCTACATCACCTATGGCGAACATGATCTGGCCGACCAGATCATCCACCTCGTGCTGGCGCGGACGCCGGGAGCGCCGGAAGGCACCCGAGGCATTTCGCTGTTCCTTGTTCCGAAGATCCTGCCCGACGGAAGCCGCAACGACCTGCGCTGCGTCAGTATCGAGCACAAACTGGGCATCCATGCCTCGCCAACCTGTGTCATGAGCTATGGCGATGATGGCGGGGCGATCGGCTGGATGATCGGCCCGGAAAATGGCGGCATGCGCGCCATGTTCACGATGATGAACAATGCGCGGCTCAACGTCGGACTTCAGGGCGTGGGCATCGCCGAGCGCGCAACGCAGCGGGCGGTCGCCTATGCGCTGGAACGACGGCAGGGCGGACTGGCCATTGCGGACTACCCCGACGTCCGGCGCATGCTCATGCGGATGCGTGCGCTGACCAACGCCAGCCGGGCGCTGACCTATTATGCCTTCGGCCAGATCGACCGGGCGTCACGCGGCGATGCCGAAGCGGGCTACCGCGCCGAAGTGCTGACCCCGCTGGCCAAGGCATGGGGGACCGACGTCGGTTGCGAAGTGGCGAGCCTTGGAATCCAGGTCCATGGCGGCATGGGCTATGTCGAGGAAACCGGCGCCGCCCAGCATCTGCGCGACGCCCGCATCGCGCCGATCTACGAAGGCACCAACGGCATCCAGGCCGCCGACCTGGTTGGCCGGAAGCTGGGACTGGATGGTGGACTTGCCTTCGACGGGCTGATCGCGGACATCGAGGCCGAGGCGAAGCACCCCGGCCTGATCGCGCTCACCGATGCGGTCGAAGTCTGCGCCGCAAGCCTGCGCAACGCGGCGCCCGACGACCGGTTGGCCGGGAGTTATCCATTCCTGACCATGTGCGCGGTGATGGTCGGCGGATGGCTGATGGAGCGGCTTGCGAAGGCCGAAGACGCCGACGACCGGACGCGCGCCGCAAGCGAATATTTCCTGTCGGCGGTGGTGCCCGAAGCGTTGGGGCTGGCCGCGGCGGCGGAGGAAGGCGCAGCATTGCTTTACGCGGTGCCGGCCGAAGCGCTGGCCTAGACGCGCTCGCGCTGGATCAGGTCTACCGGATCGATCCCCAGCCGCGCCATGCGGTCGCGAATCTGCGGCCATTCGGTCTTGATGAACTGGTCGCGCTCACTGGTGCGAAGGCGACTCGCCGCGCCATGGGCGACGAACATGCCGACACCGCGCTTGACGACGATCAGGCCCTCGTCCTGAAACCCCTGATAGGCCTTAGCGACCGTCAACGGGTTGGCGCCTTCATCCGCGGCCAGTGCGCGAACCGACGGAAGCGGGTCTCCGTCCTTGTACCGGCCGGCGAGGATCGCGTCGGCGATCACTTCGCGAAGACGAACATAGACGGGCTTTTCGTGAGCAGATCGTAGCGTCATGGTGCTACAATACAGCAACTCGCAAAAAGTTCAATCTTTGAATGGCATCCAGCGTTCGACGATCTGGTCCAGATCGGGACGCGGGCGTTCTTCAAGCTCGCGCCCCGGGGTGCCGATGAACATGAAGCCGGCGATCCGCTCGCCGTCACGGCAGAAACTGCGGGTCACGCGCGGGCTGTAGGCTGCCCAGCCCGTAATCCAGCCGCCGACGAAGCCGTGGGCGTGGACGGCGTGAAGCAGGTTCATCGCTGCCGCCCCGGCGCTCAGCTCCTGCTCCCACAAGGGGATTTTGTGCGGCTGCACCGGACTGGAAATCGCGACCACCAAGGTCGGCGCATTGTGGGCGAATTCTTCGGCCTTTGCGACATGCGAAGGTCCGGCTTCCGGATCATGTTCCGGCAACGCCTGGAGCAGCAATTCCGCCAAGGCTTGCCGCTGGTCAGTCTCTACGATCACGAACCGCCAGGGGGCCAGCTTGCCATGGTCTGGCGTCCGCGCGGCAATGGCCAGGATAGCGTCCAGTTGGTCCGCCGATGGTCCCGGAGCGACCATCTCGCGCGGGCGGCCCGACCGGCGGGTGTTGAGGTAGGCGAGGAGCGAGGAGCGGTCGTTAAGCATCATGGCGTTGCGCATAACGGGACAAGCCCTTGGCAACAATCGACTTCACAAGCCGGGATTCGCCGCTAGGGTGCCGCTCACAAGCATAAGGGGGCGCATGTGGTGCGACACCCCGGGCAGGGAGATGAATTGAATGGTGGATTCACCGACGGCCGATAATCCGGCCGAACCCGATATCAGTCACGAAAATCCGGCAGCCAAGGGCGAATGGTTCGGCCATCCCCGCCAGCTGGCACGGCTGTTCACCACCGAAGCGATGGAACGCTTCGGCTACTACGGCATGCGGGCGCTGCTGACCCTTTACCTGGCGCAGCATTTCCTGTTTTCGGATACGACGACGACCGGCCTTTACGGCGGCTTCACGGCGCTGGTGTACCTGACGCCGCTGATCGGCGGCCTGCTGGCCGACCGAATCCTTGGTGCCAAGCGATCGGTGAAGTTTGGCGCGATTCTGATGAGCATCGGCTATCTGACGCTCTGCTTCGGCGGCGCACCCGCCACGCCCTTCGCCACCATCGACGGCCAACGCTACGAGGTGGTCAACGAAGGTCGCGGCGAGACCGCCAAGCAGTTTGTCGTCGATGGCGACCAGCGTCTGCTGATCAAGGGCAATGACGACAAGACGGTTTCGCTCCTCAATCCCGACGGTAGCGAAGCGCGCAAGATCGCCGACGGCGGATTCAAGCCCGATGGCGAACGCAACCCGATGTCTGTGTTTCTGCTGCTGATCGGCCTTGGCCTCGTGGTCATCGGCAACGGCTTCTTCAAGCCCAACATCTCGACCATCGTGGGCTCACTCTACAAGGACGGCGACCGCCGCCGCGATGCGGGCTTCACCATCTTCTACATGGGCATCAACCTCGGCTCGCTCTTCTCGCAGATCCTGTGTCCGCTGCTCGCAGTCGGCATGGGCAGCTGGGGCGGGCTCGGCTGGTGGGCCGGTTTCGCGCTCGCAGCCAGCGGCATGCTCGTATCGTGGCTGTTGTTCCAGTTCGATGGCGGCAAGCTTGACGGCTATGGCGACCGTCCGGCCGACGCGCCGACCAACAAGGACATCTTCGTTTACGTCGGCGCGATCCTCGCGCTGCCGGTGGTCTATTTCCTGTTCTCCAACCTGATGAGCTATGTGAAGCCGGCCGAAGGCACGGGCATCATCGGCTACATCACCACGCTGCCGATCATGGGCAAGATCATGTTCGGCACCTTCCTGGTGTCGGTCCCGGCCATTCTGGCCTGGGCGTGGTTCAATGGGGTCAAGGACGAGAACGGCCACCGCAAGGAATTCCAGATGATGGTGGCGGCGATGGTGCTGATCACCTTCAACACCGTTTTCTGGACCCTGTTCGAACAGGCGGGCAGCTCGCTGACCCTGTTCGCCGACCGTAACACCGACATGAGCGTGTTCGGCCTGTTCAGCATCACCGCCGGGCAGACCCAGTTCTTCAACGCCTTCTTCATCGTCGCGCTGGCACCGCTCTTCTCGATGATGTGGAACGCGATGGCGCGGCGCGGGATCGAACCGTCGATCCCGGTCAAGTTCGCGATCGCGCTGATGGGCGTTGGCGCAGGCTTCCTGTTCCTGGTCTTCGGTGCGCAGTTCGCGGGCGCCGATTTCAAGGTCGGCCTGTGGTGGCTGGCGGGTCTGTACCTGATCCACTCGATCGCCGAGCTGTGCATTTCGCCGGTCGGCCTCAGCATGATCACCAAGCTGTCGATCGCGCGTATCGTCGGCATGATGATGGGCGTGTGGTTCCTGTCGATCGCCATTGCGCAATATGTCGCTGGCGTGGTCGCCCAGTTCGCCTCGGTGGAGACCGTGGGCGGGCAGGTGACCAACCTGCAGGTCAGCCTCGACACCTACGTCATGGTGTTCGAGAAGATCGGCATCTTCTCGATCATCGTCGGCGGCGTCCTGCTTCTGCTGAGCTGGCCGCTCAAGAAGCTGATGCACGGAGTGAAGTGATGATGAAGGCAGCAAGGACCACCCTCTTAGGAGCGGCGGTCCTTGCTGCCGCTGTCCTGACGGGTTGCGCGACAGCCCCGCAACCCGCGCCCAAGGCGCTGGCGGTCAGGATCAACGAAAATCCCTACCCATCGACCTACGAACGTTATCCCGGCGTTCCGACGCTGATCCGTAACGCCACCATATTCGACGGCGAAGGCGGCAAGATCGACCGCGGTTCGATCCTATTCTCCGATGGTAGGGTTCAGGCGGTCGGCGGGCCCGATCTGGCCGCGCCGGAGGGCGCGAACGTTATCGATGCGGGCGGTCGATACGTTACGCCGGGCATCATAGACGTCCACAGCCACCTTGGCGATTATCCGTCACCCGCCGTCGAATCGCTGAGCGACGGCAATGAGGCCACCGGTGCCGCACGTCCCGAAGTGTGGGCGGAACATAGCGTCTGGCCACAGGACCCCGGCTTCAACCGCGCCCGCGCCAACGGCGGCATCACCGCGCTGCAGATCCTGCCAGGGTCCGCCAACTTGTTCGGGGGCCGCTCGGCAATCCTCAAGAATGTCCCTGCGCGCACGGTGCAGGGCATGAAATTCCCGGGTGCGCCTTATGGCCTCAAGATGGCCTGCGGCGAAAACCCCAAGCGGGTTTACGGCAACAAGGGCGGCCCGCAGACCCGGATGGGCAACATCGCCGTCACTCGCGCGACCTGGATCAAGGCGCAGGAATATAAGCGCAAGTGGGACAAGTATGAAAAGTCGGGCGGCGAGATGCCGGCCCGCGACCTGGCGATGGAAACACTGCGCGGCGTCCTTCAGGGCAAGATCCTGGTCCACAACCATTGCTACCGCGCCGACGAAATGGCGCTGATGATCGATATGTCGAAGGAATTCGGCTACAAGATCGCCAGCTTCCAGCACGCGGTCGAGGCCTACAAGATCGCCGACTTGCTCCGCGAAAACGGCATCTGTGCGGCGATGTGGGCCGATTGGTACGGCTTCAAGATGGAAAGCTATGACGCGATCAACGAGAATATCGCGTTCGTCCACAATGCCGGCGCCTGCGCCATCGTCCACAGCGACGATCCAAACGGCATCCAGCGGCTGAATCAGGAGGCTGCGAAGGCACTCGCCGCGGGGCGCAGGGCGGGGATCCAGATCAGCGAGGAAGTCGCCTGGACCTGGCTGTCGATGAACCCGGCCAAGTCGCTCGGCATCTTTGCCCAGACCGGTAGCCTGAAGGCCGGAAAAATGGCTGACGTGGTGCTGTGGAACGGCAATCCGTTCAGCGTATACACCCGACCCGAAAAGGTGTGGGTCGACGGCGCGCTATTGTTCGATGCCGACAATCCAGCCAAGCAGCCGGTGAGCGATTTCGAACTGGGCCAGCCGGGTGAGGGAGACGTGAAATGATCCGCGCCCTTGCCATGTTCGGACTGCTCACCGCCGCGTCGCCGTTGGCCGCGCAAAATGTCGCGATCACCAACGCACGTTTGGTCATCGGCGACGGCACGCAGGTAATCGATGGTGGCACGGTCTTGGTGCGCGGCGGCAAGGTCGTCGCTGCCGGACGTAACGTTCGCGTTCCTGCAGGCGTCGAAACGGTCGACGCGCAGGGCAAATATGTGACGCCGGGCTTGGTCGCGGGCTTTTCGCGGCTCGGCCTTTCCGAAGTCGACCTTGGGGCGGCCGGATCCGACGATACGGAGATGGGCGGAAGCGTCTTCAACGCCGCGATCGACGTGTCGCCGTCGGTCAATCCGAAGGCATCGACCATAGCCGTCAGCCGCGCCGACGGCGTGACCCGCGCCATCGTCGCGCCGACGACGGGCAAAAGCATCTTTGCCGGTCAGGGCGCCATCATCGACACCGGCGACGATTTTTCGCCTGTCCTCAAGTCGAAGGCGTTCCAGTTCGTCGAACTGGGCGAAGGTGGGGCCGGTACCGCCGGTGGTTCGCGCTCGTCGAGCTTCGAGCTGTTCCGCAATGCCCTGGTCGAAGCGCGCGACCTGCGCGGCCGTCCCGACGGTGCACGCCGCGACGACGTGCTGCTGACCCGCCGCGATGCGCAGGCGCTGGTCGCGGTGGTTCAGGGGCGGCAATTGCTGATCGTTCATGTCGAACGGGCGGTCGACATCGTCAACGTCCTGGCCCTTAAGAAGGAATTTCCGGCGCTGAAGATGGCGTTGGTGGGGGTCAGCGAGGGCTGGACGGTCGCCGACCGGATCGCTGCGTCTGGGGTTTGGGTGATCGCATCGGCGCTCAACGACCTGCCGGCAAGCTTCGAAATGCTCGCGGCAACCCAGTCGAACATCGGACGATTGCGGGCCGCGGGCGTCAAGGTTGCGATCGGCATGATCGACGACAATGATACCCGCTACGCCCGCAACCAGCGCCAGTTCGCGGGCAACCTCGTGTCGCTGCAGAAGGTGCCGCGCGCCAGCGGGGTGAGCTGGGACGAGGCCTTTGCGATGATCAGCGCACGGCCTGCCGAGGCGGTGGGCATGGGCGGCGTGGTCGGCAGCCTGGCCCCCGGACGGCAGGGCGATGTGGTGGTGTGGTCGGGCGACCCGCTGGAAAACGACAGTGTTCCGGAAACTGTGTGGATCGACGGCGTGCGCCAGTCGCTGACCAACCACCAGACCCGCCTGCGCGACCGTTACCGCTCGCTTGAGCGCCAGAATGTGCCGGAGGCCTATCGCAAATGACGCCGCTCCTTCAGCTCGAAATCGCTGCCGCCGCATTCGTAGGCAGTCACTTCATCCTGTCGCATCCGCTTCGCGCACCCTTGGTAAAGGCGATGGGCGAGAAAGCTTTCCTCGGCGTCTATTCGCTCGTGGCGTTCGCGACCCTGGGCTGGATGGTGTGGGCGGCAAGGCAAGTCCCGGCCGCGGCGCCGAAGTGGGAAGCCGGCACGGCGCTGTGGATACTCGCGTCGCTGATGGTGTGGCTCGGCTCGATCCTGTTTGCTGGATCGCACAAGGGCAATCCGGCACTGCCGCATCCCGACCAAGCGATGAAGCCGGTGGGCGAGCCATGGGGGGTATTTCGCATCACCCGCCATCCGATGATGTGGGGCTTCGCATTGTGGGCGATCGCCCATGCCATCGTGAATTCGACGCCGTCCGGCCTGATCGTGTCGGAAGCGGTCGGTGTCCTGGCGCTGGTCGGGGCTGCACTTCAGGATCGCAAGAAGTCGCGGCTCTACGGAAACAACTGGGACGCATGGGCGGGAAATACCAGCTATATTCCCTTCGGACGGGGCCTGGCGTGGCCCGGAACGATGGCGTTTGTCGCCGGAACGCTGCTGTTTTTCGTGGCGACCTGGGCCCATGGTGCGCTCGGCTATCGTCCGGCGGGCTTCTGGGCGTTTTAGCTTAACCATTTTCGCGCTAGACCGTCGGCATGGGACGTAAGTTTTTCGGCACCGACGGGATTCGCGGGCGCACCAACGTGGCGCCGATGACCGCGGAAATGGCGATGAAGGTCGGGCAGGCGGCCGGTGCACACTTCCTGCGCGGCGATCACCGCCATCGCGTGGTCATCGGCAAGGACACCCGCCTTTCAGGCTATATGATGGAATCGGCGATGGTCGCCGGCTTCACCTCGGTCGGCATGGACGTGGTCCTGCTGGGGCCGATGCCGACACCGGCGGTGGCGATGCTGACCAGGGAATTGCGCGCCGACATCGGCGTGATGATCAGCGCCAGCCACAACAAGTTCGCCGACAATGGCATCAAGCTGTTCGGGCCTGACGGCTATAAGCTGAGCGATGCGGACGAGATGGCGATCGAGGCTCTGCTCGACGAGGGCACGGCGCTGGTCGATGCCGGCAAGATCGGACGTGCCAAGCGGATCGACGATGCGCGCGGCCGCTACATCCACTTTGCCAAGGACACCTTTCCGCACCAGCTTCGCCTCGACGGGCTGAAGGTGGTGGTCGATTGCGCCAACGGGGCCGCCTACCAGGTCGCGCCCGACGCGCTGTGGGAATTGGGCGCGGAAGTCATCGCCATCGGTACCAAGCCCAACGGCACCAACATCAACGAAGGCTGCGGATCGACCGCGCCTTCCGCATTGCAGGAAACCGTCGTGGCGTCGGGCGCCCACGTCGGGCTGGCGCTGGACGGTGATGCGGACCGACTGATCGTGGTCGACGAAAAGGGCCAGCTGGTCGATGGCGACCAGTTGATGGCGCTGATCGCCACCTCGCAAAAGGCACGCGGCACGCTGAAGGGCGGGGCGCTGGTCGCCACCGTGATGTCCAACCTTGGCCTGGAACGCTATCTGGATAGTCAGGGTATCGGCATGCTGCGCACGTCGGTCGGCGACCGCTATGTGCTGGAAGCGATGCGCGAACATGGCTGCAATGTCGGCGGCGAACAGTCGGGGCATATCATCCTGAGCGACCATGCGACGACCGGCGACGGGCTGGTCGCAGGCTTGCAGGTGCTCGCCGCCCTCGTCGAAAGCGGCAAACCGGCGAGCGATGTGCTGCACCTGTTCGACCCGGTGCCGCAGTTGCTTAAGAATGTGCGCTTTGCGGGCGGCGCGCCGCTCGACGACGCATCGGTCAAATCGGTGATCGCCGAGGCCGAGGGGGCCTTGAACGGTCGCGGCCGACTGGTGATCCGCAAGTCGGGCACCGAACCGCTGATCCGCGTCATGGCCGAAGGCGACGATCCCCAGCTGGTCGAACAATGGGTCGACCGTATCTGCGAAGCAGTGGCGGCGGCATGAAGACGCCGCGCATCCTGATCATCGCCGGGTCGGACAGCGGCGGTGGCGCCGGTATCCAGGCCGATATCAAGACGATCACGATGCTGGGCGGGCATGCGATGACCGCGATTACCGCGGTGACTGCCCAAAACACGCAAGGCGTGACCGCGGTCCATGCGGTGCCGACCGAGACGGTGCTGGCGCAAATCGACGCGGTGGTCGCCGATATCGGCGTCGACGCCGTCAAGATCGGGATGATCGGGTCGCCCTTCACTGCCCTGCACATCGCCGCGCGGCTGGAGGCGCTGGAAGGGGTGCCGATCGTGTTCGACCCGGTGATGGTCGCGACCAGCGGGGCGAGCCTAGCCGACGACGGCACTATCGCTGCCTTCGGCAAGCTGATGGACGCCGCGACGCTGGCGACCCCTAATATGCCGGAATTAAAGCGGCTAACCGGCGAGGATGACGAGGTCAGCGGCGCGTTCAAGCTGGTGTCGCGTCATGGCTGCGCGGTGCTGATCAAGGGCGGTCACGAAGAAGGCGCGGCGCTGGCCGATGCTTTGGTCGAGGATGACAATATCACCAGCTGGCAGGGTTCGCGGATCGACACGACCAGCACCCATGGCACCGGCTGCACGCTCGCAAGCGCGATCGCCTTCTATCTTGGCGCTGGCCTGCCGCTGGCGCAGGCGGTCGAGCGCGGCCGCCTGTTCGTGCGCATGGCGCTGCACGAAGCAGCCGGGCTGGGCCACGGTCACGGCCCGCTCGGCCAGCAGAATGTGCGGATGGACACCGGCCTTGGCCTGCGGCTCAACCAGGTGACGGTGACCGGCAAGGACTATGCCAAGATGGTCGCCTTCTACCGCAAGCTTGGCCTCAAGCAGATCGTCGACAGCGAGGAAAATCTTTACGCCCGCTTTGAGGCCGGGGCGACGACCTTTTCGATCCAGTGCGATCCCGAGGCCGAAATCGGCGATACCGTCGCGGTCTATTTCGAATGCGACGATTTGGACGAGCGGGTCGAGCAGCTCGCGCGCAGCGGCATTCCGTTCGAACATGGCCCGCGCAACCAGCCGTGGATGTGGCGCGAGGCACGGCTGCGCGACCCGTCGGGCAACACCATTTTCCTCTACAAGGCGGGCGAGGCACGCCGTTTCCCGCCGTGGCGGATCGACGATAGCGAGCTCCCGGAACCGGCTGCGCCTGCTCCGCCGAGCCTGGAAGAGCTGCGCAGCGGCCCGACGCTCAGCAAGAAGCCACGCGAGCTGTCGTGATCGGCGGCGTCGACGAGGCGGGCAGGGGGCCACTGGCAGGGCCGGTGGTCGCGGCCGCCGTCATCCTGTGCGGCAAGGAAATCCGTGGCCTCGCCGACAGCAAAGTGCTGAAAGCCGCGGACCGGGCGAAACTGGCCGCGCGCATCCGAGAACGTTGCCATGTCGGGATCGGCATTGCGTCGGTCGAGGAGATCGACGCGATCAACATTTTCCAGGCGACGATGCTCGCCATGACCCGCGCCGCCGAAGCGCTGTGCGCGGTCGTCGGCTGCGATCCGGTTGAATTGCTGATTGACGGTAACATGACGCCCGCAGGCCGCAACACAGGTTGGCGCTGGCCGGCTCGGGCTATCGTCGGCGGCGATGCCAAGGAGCGCTGCATCTCGGCAGCGTCGATCGTAGCCAAGGAACATCGCGACGCGATCATGCTGGCAGAGCATCAGCGCCACCCTCACTATGGCTTCGACCGACACAAGGGATATGGCACGCCCGACCATCTGTCGGCATTGCGGACCCACGGACCGAGTCCGCTGCATCGCCGCAGTTTCGCGCCGGTGGCCCAGCTTACGCTTTTCTGAAGCCGACTGAGTCTTTCGAGTCACACCACAAGGGGTTGAGTCCGCGATGACTCTCGAGACTCAACATCTAGTGGTTTGGAATCGCGTGGATTCCTTTTGTTCTTCCGCGCCCACTGGGGGCGGGCTTAACGATCCCTTGACCGCGACTCCCGCCTGAATCACCGGTGGTCTAACACCATCGGGGACCTGAAATTTATGAACATGATCGCGCCGATTTCCGACCTGGGCCGTAGCCCGCGGACGCGCGCGCAGGCCAAGAAAGTCCTGCCGCTCGACACGATCCTGGAAGGCGATTGCATCGCCCAGATGCAGAAGATTCCCGACAAGTCCGTCGACATGATCTTCGCCGATCCGCCCTATAACCTCCAGTTGCAGGGCGACCTATTCCGCCCCGAAGGTGGCAAGGTCGATGCCTGCGACGATGCATGGGACAAGTTCGACAGCCTGGCGGCT
Source organism: Sphingomonas jaspsi DSM 18422 (assembly GCF_000585415.1). Classification (NCBI taxonomy): domain Bacteria; kingdom Pseudomonadati; phylum Pseudomonadota; class Alphaproteobacteria; order Sphingomonadales; family Sphingomonadaceae; genus Sphingomonas; species Sphingomonas jaspsi. The sequence goes on from NZ_KK073876.1 coordinate 1,577,803, forward strand.
TATGACGACTTCACCCGCGAATGGCTGGCGGAGGCGCGCCGCATCCTCAAGGACGACGGCACGATCTGGGTCATCGGCAGCTATCACAACATCTACCGCTGCGGCGCACTGTTGCAGGATGCCGACTTCTGGATCCTGAACGACATCGTATGGCGCAAGGCCAATCCGATGCCCAATTTCCGCGGCACCCGCTTCACCAACGCGCATGAAACGCTGCTGTGGTGTTCGAAGGACCCGAAGGCGAAATATACCTTCAACTACCGCGCGATGAAGGCGCTCAACGACGATCTGCAGATGCGATCGGACTGGGTGCTGCCGATCTGCTCGGGATCGGAACGCGTGAAGGACGAATTCGGCGAGAAAGCGCATCCGACGCAGAAGCCGGAAAGCCTGCTCTACCGCATCCTGCTCGCCTGCACCAAGCCGGGCGACGTCGTCCTCGATCCCTTCTTCGGTACCGGCACGACCGGCGCGGTGGCGCGCCGCCTCGGCCGCAAGTGGATCGGGATCGAGCGCGAGCGCAATTATGTGAAAGTGGCCCGCGCGCGCATCGACGCCACGCTGCCGCTCGACGAGAGCGCGATGATGGTGATGGCCGACAAGCGCAGCCAGCCGCGCGTCGCCTTCGGCCTGCTGGTCGAAAGCGGGATGATCCCGGCCGGCGCGACGATCACCGACAGCAAGCGTCGCTGGAGCGCCAGCGTCCGCGCCGACGGATCGATCGATTGCGAGGGCGAGGCCGGTTCGATCCACAAGGTCGGGGCCAAGCTGCAGGGGGCGCCGTCGTGCAACGGCTGGACCTTCTGGCACATCGAGCTGGACGGCAAGCTGCAGCCGATCGACGCCCTTCGCGTCAAGCATCTCGCCTCGTTATAAGAGGCCATGCGCACGCTTATCCGCCCAACGGGCTTCGTCGATTCCCCCTTCGGCCACGACGGCAAGGTCGCGCGGCTGGCTGGCGGGCTCAACTGGTTCGGCCTCGTCGAGCTGATCCGCGTCGAGGGCAATTGCCGGACGGGCCGCGAAATCGTGCCCGTAGAGGGGATCGAGCAACGATTGGACGAGCGGATGGCGTCCGATTGGTCGCGGCTAATCTCGGTCCGGGCGCCGCTGCAATTGCGCGAGCGGACGGTCCGGCTGGACCAGCCGCAGGTGATGGGCATCGTCAACGCGACGCCCGACAGCTTTTCCGACGGGGGCCAGCATGGCGATGCCGATGGCGCGGCGGAGGCCGGCGCCCGCATGGCTGCAGAGGGCGCCGCGATCGTCGATGTCGGCGGTGAATCCACCCGACCTGGCGCGCGAGAGGTGTGGGAGGGCGACGAGATAGAGCGCGTCCGGCCCGTCATCCAGAAGCTTGCGGCCAGCGGAACCGCCATCTCGATCGATACGCGCAAGTCGGGCGTGATGCGCGCGGCGATCGACGCAGGCGCCGCCTTGGTCAACGACGTATCGGCCCTGCTGTGGGACCCGAATGCCGCCGAACTCGTCGCGGCGGCGGGCGTTCCGGTAGTGCTGATGCATCATCAGGGCGACCCGCAGACCATGCAGGACGCACCGCGCTATGACGACGCGCTGGTCGAGATATACCTATGGCTCGAAGAGCGGATCGCCGCGGTGGAAGCCGCCGGGATTTCGCGGAGCAAGATCCTCGTCGATCCGGGCATCGGCTTCGGCAAGTCGGTCGCGCACAATCTTGAGCTGCTCAACGGCCTGGCCTTGTTTCACGGGCTCGGTTGCCCGGTCGTGCTGGGGGCCAGCCGCAAGCGGGTGATCGGCGCGCTGGCCGGTGAAGCGCCGGCCGACGCGCGGCTGCCCGGCAGCATCGCGCTGGCGCTGAAGGCGGTTGAGCAAGGCGCGCAAATTGTCCGCGTCCATGACGTTCCGGAGACGGTTCAGGCGCTGAAGGTCTGGCGCGGCCTCAGGGATGCGGCGCTGAGCCCGCGGCTGGCTTAGTCACCACGATCATCGGCCCGAGGTCTGTGAAATTGTCGAGCCGGTTGCCGGCCGGTTCCCACAGCGAACTCACCGATCCATCGAGGTAAAGCGCGTTTTCCATGTGCAGCCGGTCGCGCATGAAGCGGGCAAGGCGACCGAAGGAGACGGCGTCATCGCTGATGACGAACCGCGGCGTTCCGTCCGGCGCGATGCCGACGGCATTGCGGATGTAATGCGACGCGCCGTCTGGATCGATCTTGGGGTGCAAGGCGCCATCGATCAGCAACAACGGCCCGCTTTGGGTGGCATAGGCGATATTGCCGTCGTCCTTGTATCGGTCGGACGGGACGATGCCGACCGATCGGTCGCGACGTATCAAGAACACGCCGTTCGGCAGCAGGTGGAAGTTGCCGAAGCCGCGCCGACGGTTGATGGGCTGCCGCTGCTTGCCGTCGATCACCAGCAAGCCGATCGCACCGCCGCTTTCGTCGAACATCCCGCCGTTCATCGCGAACAGGACGGTGCTAGGGTCGACCTCCAGCTCCGTCAGGCGGCGTTTGCCGGACGCGATCGACACCCGTCCGTCGCCGGGATCGCAGATCGTGAAGCGGCTGCCTTCGAATTGTTCGATCGAGCAGGGCGAAGGAGGCTGGACGACCGACTGGTCGGCAGCCCCCTCGCAGCCGGCGAGGGTGAAAAGGACGATCGCGAGGACATGACGCATCGCGCCAGCCTGAACGCCCAGCCTCCGTCTGTCGAGCGCTAAGGCTTAGCGGACGCCGTGTTGAGCGAGGAAGTCGATCACGTCCTGGCGTTCGTCGTCCGGCAGGTCGTCGAAGCTCATCATCTGCGCCACGCTGCTGGTCGGGATGTCGCGCGGGTTCCAGTCGATTCGACCTTCGCCGTGCAAGTCCGTCAGTCGTTCCTTCAACCGCTCGCAGTCCCAGCTGTCGTCAAAGCCGTGGGCCATCGGCGGATAGTCGCCGGCGTCGAACCGCCGACCGACCATCGCGGCGATCCTGGTCACCGCCTGGTCGAAGTCGCTCTGCGGTTCATCGTCGCCCCAAGGGAAGTAATCCTCATTCGATGCGGTCAGCCACAGCACGCCTGCGGCGACGCCCGGATCTAGATCGGGCTGCTGGACGAGGAATTCCATGACCTTGAGATCATGTTCCCAGTTCCAATATTGCGCGACCAAATTGCGGCTTGCCGCGCTCCGCTGCGACAACCAGCCAACCGCTTCTTCCCAGTGCATCGGATCGACTTCCGATGGGGGCGGAGTAAAAGAAGGAAGTTCGGAATCCAGCGCCGCAAAGTCTGTCGGCTCCTGCTGCGACATCAGCACCTCGGCGACCGGCGCAATGTTCGGGCTGAGTACCGCACTGGTGTCCGGCTGCTGTTGCCGGGCGTGGTACGTCTCATTTTCGCGCGCAATTTCGGCTTCGCGGAACGCGCTGGCGGAAAAGGTGCGGTTACGCGTGGGAAGCTCGCTGACTTCTTCGGCCTTGCCGCCCTTGCTGAAGATGTTTTGCAAAAAGCCCATCTTGAGTCTCCAAATTCCCGTTCAGGCTGCGGTGTCGATGCCAAGCTCGCCGAGCTTGCGGTAAAGGGTCGATCGGCCGATGCCGAGGCGTCGCGCCACTTCGGTCATGCGGCCGCGGTAATGGCCGATCGCAAGACGGATGAGATCGGCTTCGATTTCGTCGAGGGTGCGAAGATGGCCATCCTGGCGAAACAGCGTCACTTGCGGACCACCCGATACCGCCGCGTCGGTCGATGCCTGACCGATATCCGGCGAAACGTCGCTCCGCCGCCCGCTGAAGCGCGACTGGACGGCGATATGCGGGAAGTCTTCGGCGGTCAGCGCCTGGCCGTCGGCCTGCAACGCGGCGCGAAACAGCACGCCGGCAAGCTGGCGCACATTGCCCGGCCAGCCATAGCGCATCAGGACGCCCAGCGCGTCGTTGCCGATCGACATGGCCTTCATGCCCGGCTCATTCGCGAAGCGCGTGAGCAGGTGGCGCGCCAAGGCAGGGATGTCGCCGCTGCGGTCGCGCAGGGGGGGCAGGTTGACGACCGTGGTGCCGATGCGTTCGGCAAGCCCGCCGTGAAAGTCGCCCGGAAGGGCCCGGCTGCTGGTCGCGACGATGCGGATGTCGACCGAATGCGATCCATTGCAGCCGACCGGGCGAACTTCGCCCGTGGCCAGCACACGATCCAGCTTGGCCTGCGTTTCCTTGGGCAGTTCGCCGACTTCGTCGAGGATCAGGGTGCCGCCGTCGGCCTCGACCAGCTTGCCGACCTTCTCCGAAAAGGCGCCCGGGAAGGCGCCGGGCACATGGCCGAACAATTCGCTTTCGATGATGTTGGCCGCAACCGCCTTGCAGTCCACGACCATCAACGGCCCGCGGGCGCGGAGGCTGGCGTGGTGGATCGCCCGGGCGAAAGTTTCCTTGCCGGTACCGGCTTCGCCGACGATCAGGATCGGCAAGCGGTTGCGCGCTGCCTTTGCCGCGATCGCCTGCGCCGACCGGAAGTCCGGCGAGGCGCCGACCAGCTCTTCCAACGCCAAGACGGGCGCCAGCTTTTCCGACAACGGCGCCAGTTCGCCATTGGGGCGACGTCGATCTGCATGGATCTGGAGGGCCTCAAGCAGGCGTTCGGGCGCGACTGGCTTGGCGAGATAGTCCGATGCCCCGGCCCGCATCGCTTCGACCGCGAGCGCGACCGACCCGCCTTCGGCAAGGACGATAATCGGCAGGGCCGCACGGCAGGTGCGCAGCGCCTTAAGCAGGTCTGGCCCGTCGATTTCGTCCCAGCTCGAGAGGATTGCGGCCTGCACTTCGCGGCCATGCGGGCCCTGCAACAGGCCGACCGCACTCTCCGAACAGGCTGCGCCGACCGTCGTCCAGCCAGCGCGCGATGCGACCGCTGAAAGCTGCCGACGCTCGTTGGCATCGGCATCCACCAGCAGCAGCGATCGAAGATTTTCCTCGCGCATTCCCAACTCCATTCGCGCCCCAGCTTAGGGGCAATGGGTAAAGGCGAGCTTAAGCGCGTTGAAAAAGGCGCTTGGGCGGCGCGAATAGGCTTGTTAAGACGACGGCGAAGACCAACCGTTTTTCGAAGGAATACGATGATGGCCGACACCAAGGCCCACCCGACCGCCACCGAAATGGATTACCCCGCCCACGAACGCAATTACAGCGGTTTCCTGACCCTGCTGAAGTGGGGCACGATCGCGTCGGCGCTGATCGCCGCCCTCGTCATTTACATCATCAGCAACTAGGTCCGCGCTTGAAGATCGCTGTCCTGAAGGAAGGCGGGTCGGAAACCCGCGTCGCCGCCATTCCTGAAACGGTGAAGAAATTCACCGGCCTCGGCGCGAGCGTCGCCGTGGAGTCAGGAGCAGGACAGCAAGCCGGCATAGCGGATGACGAATTTGCGTCCGCTGGCGCCGAGCTGGGCGATCGAAAGGCGGTCCTCAAGGACGCCGACATCATCCTTTGCGTGTCGGGACCCGACCCGGCCGGCCTGTCAGGTGCTAGGAAGGGCGCGCTGCTGGTCGGCGCGCTCGACCCGGTCCGCCGGACCGACGCGATCCGCGGCTACGCCGATGCGGGGCTTGAGGCGCTGGCGATGGAATGGATGCCCCGGATCACCCGGGCGCAGTCGATGGACATCCTGTCGTCGCAGTCCAACCTTGCGGGATACAAGGCGGTCGTCGACGCTGCATCGATCTACGGCCGCGCCTTTCCGATGATGATGACGGCCGCAGGCACGGTCAGCCCGGCCAAGCTGTTCGTGATGGGGGTCGGTGTCGCGGGCCTTCAGGCAATCGCCACCGGTCGTCGCCTGGGCGCACAGGTCAGCGCGACCGACGTCCGCTCGGCAACCCGCGAACAAATCCAGTCTCTTGGCGCCAAGCCGATCTTTGTCGAAGGCGTGGCTGGCATCGAGGGTGAAGGGCAGGGCGGCTATGCCGGCGAAACCAGTCCGGAATATCAGAAGGCGCAGGCTGAACTGGTCAGCAGCCATATCGCCAAGCAGGACATCGTCATCACGACCGCGCTTATTCCCGGTCGTGCGGCACCGCGACTGATCAGCGATGCGCAACTTGCAACGATGCGTCCCGGAAGCGTCATCGTAGACCTTGCCGCCGAGGCTGGCGGCAATGTCGAAGGGTGCGCGGCAGGCGAGATCGTCGAGCGCCACGGCGTGAAAATCGTCGGTGCCGTCCAGCTCTCACGGACGCTCGCCGCCGACGCCTCCGCCTTGTTCGCCCGCAACCTGACCAACTTCCTGACCGCCTTCTGGGACAAGGACCAGTCGGCGCCGGTCTTCCCGGACGACGACGAAATCGTTTCCGCGATCCGTTTGAGTCGCGATGGACGAATCGTGAACGACCGCCTGATCCAGGCCTAAAGCCAGACACCGCTTTGCGCACAAAAAGGGCCGGCGGAGCATCACGCCCGACCAGCCCGATCGATAACTTCGCTGTCTATAAACAACCAACTACGACCTGCGCCGAGCCGCAGATCGTATTGATTTCAAACATTAAAAGCCGGGAGCGGCCCGGCTTTAATGCTTAGCCGCGACTGCCAGCGCCGTCCCAGCCACCGCCGAAGAGCCAGGTCCAGAGACCGGTTTTCGACTGGGTCTTTTTCGTCTTCATGGTCGTCCCCTGTCAAAGCACGGCAAGACGTGCCGCTGAGGGGACATTAACCTTAATCGAAATGGTTAGCAACTCGTTAACTATTTACGCCACGACGCGACTCCTATTTGTGCCGATACGCTTGATCAGGCCTTCAAGACTGGTGGGACGGCCAATAATGAAGCCTTGGGCGACGTCGCAATTCATCGCGACCAGCAGGTCCATCGCCTCGTGCGTTTCCACCCCTTCGGCAACCACGGTTCGCCCGAGCGAATGGGCAAGGGCGATCGTCGACTGCACCATCACCATGTCGCTGCGATTGTCGCGCATCGATTTGACGAAGCTCTGGTCGATCTTGATTTCGGTCGCCGGAATTTTCTTCAGATATTCCAGCGTCGACAGACCGGTCCCGTAATCGTCGATCGAAATTCGGACACCGATGTCGCGCAGGCGGACCAGGCAGTCGATGTCGGCGCCGCTTTCGGTCATGGCGGCGGTCTCGGTCAGTTCCAGCGTCAGCCGTGCCGGATCGAGCCGATAGCGCTCGAGGACTGCCTTGACCTTCATCGGCAGACGTTTGTCGTGAAGCAGGCGGGCCGACAGGTTGACGGCCATGTCGAATTCGCCGTGTCGCTGGTTGACCTTGCTAGCCGCGGCGACGGCGGCGTCGAGCACGAAGAAGGTCAGCTTCTCAATGCGGTCGTGATGTTCGGCAGCGGCGACGAACTCGCTCGGGCTGATCGGCCCCTTTTCAGGGTGGGTCCAGCGCGCCAGTGCCTCGGCACCCCGGACAGTGCCGGTGGGAAGATCGAGCTGGGGCTGATAGGCGACCCAAACTTCGCCATTGTCGATCGCATCGTCGAGCTGGGCCAGCAGCGACAGCCGCCAGCCGGCGTCGCGTAAACGTTCCGGGTCGTGATACTTCCACTTGAGGCCTTCGCTCGCGGCTTCGTCGGCGGCGACAAGGGCAGAGCCGAAGCGGTTCGCCATCGATCGGCCACTGCCGACTTCGACGCCGAACGTGATCGCGATGTCGTAGCGGTCGCCCTGGACCCGGGCTGGGCTGCGGAACAATGCGTGCAACGCTTCGACATGATGGCCGATCGACGTGCCCTGGTCGATCGTCCAGCCGAAAATGCCGTCGTCGCCCTGATAGACGCGGGTCACCTGCGATCCGACGCCGAGGCGCTTCACGATCTGCTCGACGAAATCGCGCTCCGCTGACGCGGACATGGTCGAGGTCACCTGGGCAAAGTTGAGCACGCGGGCGGCGATGATCGGCCGGTCGCGCTCGTCACGTGCCCGCTTGAAGGCGTTGAGGTTGGGAAGCCCGCTGACCGGATTGACCAGCCCGCGCTGCTTGGAGTGACGCCAGCCCAGAACCCCGCTGATGACGCAGACGAGGAAAAGGCCGGGGGTAATGTCGACGAACAGGCCGTTCGCTTCGAGGGCGATCGGGCCGAGCAGCAACAGCGCGGCGGTAGCGGACAGGATGAGCGGCCGATTGGCCCGCTGCCACAGGAAGCAAAGCAGGACGGCCGCAATTGCCACCAGCAGGGAAGGGATCCAGCCCAGGTCATGCTGCTGACCCTTCATCAGCGTTTCGGCCGCGATGATGTGGACGTAGACGCCGCCGAACTTGCCCTGTCCGGGGATCATGAACTGGTCGTATTGCCGCCACGCGTCAGACCCGACGATGACGATTTTCCCGGCAAGGCGCGACGGATCGATCTTGCCTTCGATGACGTCCGACGCGCTGACCTTCGGGACGGTTTTGAGGTCGAACGCGTAGTCGACGCGGAAGCTTCCGCGGGTATTGTCGCCCTGGCCCGCCATGATCGAGGCGAAGGACGGGATCTGTCGTCCGTTCACCGGCAGTCCGCGTTCGATCTGCCACACTTCGTTGGCGTAATTATAGACCACCGCGATCGAGCCCATCTGCGCGTGGCGATAGAACATCGGCATCGACTGAGTGCCTTCGCCGACCAGCTCGAACGCGCCTTCCTTGGCCAGCGCGGCGAGGACGACATGGTCGTTGTTCTGCAGCGCTGCGGCCAGCGCCTGGTCTTCCTTCGGCTCGCTGGCTTCGGCGAAGACGACGTCGTGAAGCTGCATCTTGGGCTTCGCTTGCCCGATCTTCTCGACCAGTTGCGCATAGCGCGAGCGGGGCCAGGGCCAGCGGCCGATCGCCTGGCTGGACTTTTCGTCGAGCGCAACGAGGACGATGTCCCCGCTTACGGGTCGTTCATTGACATGATTGCGGACCGAGCGGAGCCGGTCTTCGGGATATTCGCCGGCGCCGATCAACCCGAACAGCAGCGACAGGCCGATCGCCCAAGCGAGCAGCTTGAAGGGAAATTTTCCTTCCGTGTCGGTCGTGGCTGCCTTTTTAAAGGGCATGTGCGCGTCAATCCCAGTTGCTAGCGCGCACCTTATGCGCACGAAAAGGTTATCAAATCGGAAACCCCGTTGCAGTTAACGACGGAGCTGGCACAGGCCGAACGCGCCCCTCGACAAGCCGTCCGTCGCTTGCCACAACCGTCCCAACAAAGCGGGGAGGGCGGTCGTGGACTTCATCTCGATCCTGTCGATTTTCGTGCTGGCCTGTTTCGTCGGCTATTATGTGGTCTGGTCGGTTACGCCGGCGCTTCACACCCCGCTGATGGCGGTTACCAATGCCATTTCCTCGGTCATCATCGTCGGCGCGCTAATCGCCGCGGCGGCGAGCGGCAGTGCGGGGTCGAAGTGGCTCGGCCTGGTCGCGGTGGCACTGGCGAGCGTGAACATCTTCGGCGGTTTCGCGGTCACCCAGCGCATGCTGGCGATGTACAAGAAGAAGGATCGCTAAGCGCATGGAACACGCCGCTTCGGTCCCCGCCTGGGTTCTCATCGCCTACCTGATTTCGGGCATCTGCTTCATCCTTGCGCTGCGCGGCCTGTCGAGCCCGGCCACCAGCCAGCGCGGCAACAAGCTCGGCATGGCCGGGATGGCGATCGCGGTGGGAACGACCCTTTGGACGCACTTTCCGGGTAATCTCTACTCCTCAGTGGGGCCGGCGCTTCCCGGAATCACACCCGGCACGAATGAAACATTCAACTTCGTCCCGAACGTGACAACGGCAATTGAGATTTTCGCCGCCATCGTCATCGGTGGCGGCATCGGCCTCGTCACCGCGCGGCGCATCCAGATGACGGCGATGCCGCAACTGGTCGCCGCCTTCCACAGCCTCGTTGGGCTTGCGGCGGTGCTGGTGGGCGCGGCGGCGTTCCTCAATCCCGGCGCGTTCGGTATCCTCGGGCCGGAGGGGATTCTCACCGTTAGCCGGGTCGAAATGGGCCTCGGCGTCGCGATCGGCGCGATCACGTTTTCCGGCTCGGTCATCGCCTTCTTGAAGCTCAACGGCAACATGAGCGGCAAGCCGATCCTGCTGCCGCTTCGCCATGTCATCAACTTGGGCACGCTGGCGGCTATCCTTGGCCTCATCGCCTATTTCACGATGGACCAGAGTCCTTGGATCTTCTGGACCGTG